>CAYZKS010000293.1:0-3961 GCA_964478725.1 uncultured Anaerolineales bacterium | reverse complement strand
CGACTGCGTTGCTGTTGAACCTGGCGCGCGGCGCTGTGGTAGATGAACCAGCGCTGCTTGACGCCCTGCAGCGCGGGTCAATTGCCGGTGCTGGCCTGGATGTGTTCGCCGAAGAGCCGCTGCCGGCTTCCAGCCCGTTGCTTCGGCTGGACAATGTAGTGGTCACGCCACACCTGGCCGCGATCACCGAGGAAGCTCTCTGGCGCATGGGCATGGTCGCGCGCGACGTGATATCTGTGCTGCAAGGAGCTGAGCCGCAGTATTGGGTCAACCGCTGGAGGCAGTCTGCGCTCGATGCCGCACGATCTGGCTGAGTGTGTATCAAAATCCGGGAGAAGACTGATGTTTGGTTGCATGGGCAAGATTCTGCGTGTCAATCTCAGCAGAAAGGCCATATGTACAGAACCCCTGACAGATGAGGTGGCGCGCAAGTACCTGGGCGGACGCGGTCTGGCGGCCTATGTCTTGATGCGCGAGCTGCCTGCGCGCGTCGATCCTTTAGGGGCGGACAACAAGCTCGTTTTTGCCACTGGGTTGCTGACAGGCACGCTCACGCCCGTTGGCAACCGCATCGTGGTCGCCGCCAAGTCGCCGCTGACCGGCATCTGGGGGGACTCGGTCATCGGCGGGTTCTTCGGCAGCAAGCTCAAAAGCGCGGGGTTTGACGCCATCATCTTTGAAGGCCAGGCTGAGTCACCCGTCTACTTATGGGTGCACGATGGGCAAGCGGAGATCCGTCCTGCCAGTGATCTCTGGGGCCTGGAGACGGGGCCGGCCCAAGAAGCGATTCTGGGGGCGACGCATCCGCAGGCCTCGGTCGCCCTGATTGGGCCCGCCGGAGAGAACGGCGTGCGCTACGCCGCGATTCTGGCGGACCTGCGTTATGCGGCAGGGCGAGATGGCATGGGCACGGTCATGGGGGCGAAGCGCCTGAAGGCGCTGGCCGTGTACGGCAACCAACAGCCCCAGGCGGCCAACCCAGAAGAATTGCGTCAACTGTCCAGGGCCGTATTGCAGGAGTTCCGCACCAGTGAGGCCAGTGCTGTCCTGTCCGTCTTTGGCACATGGGGGGCCTTGCGTGGATTGGCCAACAACGGCATCCTGCCCGTGCACAACTTCCGTGGCGGGGAGCCGGAGGGCATCACGCGATTGGACAGCCAAGCCGTGAAGGATGCCATCCTGCAAAAGCGCGAGACCTGCGCACGCTGTTCCATCGTCTGTCGCCCGGTAGTTGAACTGGATGGTCCGATGCCAGTCTCCTCCAAGTACGGTGGGCCTGAGTACGAGACGGTCGCGGCGCTGGGATCGCTTGTGGACAACTTTGATCCCGTAGTGATTGCCAAAGCCAACGAGCTGTGCAACCGGCTTGGAATCGACGCCATCAGTGCAGGGGCATGCATCGCCTTTGCCATGGAGTGCTGCGAGCGGGGGATTGACCTGGGCAGCCCGGTCCCTTGGGGTGACGCGACGACCATTCTCTCTCTGTTGGAGGACATCGCGGTGCGCCGTGGCGTGGGCGATGTGCTCGCACTTGGCACACGCGAGGCAGCCCGCCGCATCGGGCAGGGCAGCGAAGCTTGGGCAACCGAAATCAAGGGGCGAGAGATGGCCATGCACGATCCGCGTGGCAAGAAAGGTCAGGGCATCTCCATGACCACCAGTCCCAAGGGCGGTGATCACATGCAGGCCGTACATGACGAGGGCTTTCAGGTCGGCGGCCCCTATCCAGAACTTGGATTGGACAAAGCCATGAATCGGTTGGATACGGCCGGCAAGGCCCAGATGGTGAAGATCACGCAGGATGCCGTGGCGACAATCGCTGACTGCCTTGGTTTGTGCAAACTGCCCATGCTAGCTTGGCGACCCATGCGGCCGTACAGGGTAGTTGAATTCGTGCGGCTGGTAACAGGCTGGGACTTTGCGCTGCCCGAATTGCAGCTGGCCGGCGAGCGCGTGTTCAATCTGTGCCGCCTGTTCAACGTGCGGGAGGGAGTCTCGCGCCGTGATGATCGCTTGCCGCCGCGCCTGGGCGAGCCCTTGCCGAGCGGCAAGTCAGCCGGCGAGAGCTTCGATCAAGCAACCCTGGAGCCGCTCTTGGATGAATACTATGCGCTGCGTGGCTGGGATGAGCGCGGGATTCCCAAGCCAGATACCCTGGAGCGGCTTGGTCTAACCTGGGCCAAGGGCTTGATGTCAGAGCCCTAGCTTGTCGCGGGTGCATCGTCGGATGATCCGCAGCCAAGTCCCGGATTCCATCGATATGGAGGCACTATGCCAGCGGACGAAACACCGCGACAGCTTTGCGTAGGTGACAGGGCGTCCCTCTCCAAGACCATCAGCGAGACAGACATCGTATTGTTTGCCAACATCACCGGAGACACCAACCCCCTGCACCTGGATGAGGAATTCGCATCCAAGACGCGCTTCGGTGGTCGTATCGCACACGGCATCCTATCGCTAGGCCTGATCTCAGCCGTGCTGGGCACGCAACTGCCTGGGCCAGGTTCTGTCTATCTCAGCCAGCAGGTCAGGTTCCTCAAGCCGGTGAGGATCGGCGACACAATCACGGCCACAGTTGAACTCGTGCGCTACACGCAGGAGAAGCGGCTGGCGACTTTCAGGACGGATTGCTTTAACCAGGATGGCGCGCACGTCCTGGAGGGCGAAGCCGTGTTGCTGCTGGGCAATTGACAGGCCGCCAAAAGCCGCTACAATGCACTCGGCCTTGACGACAGGCGCAGTTTGGGTAGGCTGTAGGATGGTATGGTCATGAGCCAGGAACACAAAGCGAGTCCAAGCGCTCCGATGCTGGTGATCGGTGTTGCCGGCGGAACGGCCTCTGGTAAGACTTCGGTCGTGAACGCGATCCTCGATCGCGTTGGCCGCAAACGCATCTCCCACATCCAGCATGACTCGTACTACAAGGACCTCAGCCATCTCTCGTTGGAGGAGCGCCGCAGGCTCAACTTTGACCATCCGGATGCGCTGGACACTCCGCTCCTGATCCAGCACCTGAAAGAACTGCGAAGCGGGCGCAGCATAGAGGTGCCCACCTACAACTTTGCCACGTACTGCCGCATGCCCGAGACACGGCGCGTGCAGCCGCTGCCGGTAGTCATCGTGGAAGGCATTCTGATCCTCGCGGAAGCGGCTCTGCGCGATCTGATCGACCTGAAGATCTACGTGGACACGGATGCGGACCTGCGGCTGATCCGGCGTTTGAAGCGCGACATTGCCGAACGCGAGCGCACGGTCGAGTCCGTGATTGAACAATACATGGCCACGGTGCGTCCCATGCACCTGGAATTCGTGGAACCTTCCAAACGCTACGCAGATGTGATCATCCCGCGTGGTGGTCAGAACGTGGCGGCACTGGAGCTGGTCACGGCAAGGATCCTATCCATGCTAGACAACGTGGAATGCAGGCCCGCCTCGTCCTAAGCTGACCGTAAGCGCGGCCGACACGATGCATGGCTCGAGACAAGCAAACACAGACGATGAGGACTGGGAGCGCAATGACCTTGATGCAGACACTAGACCCGGCGCAACTGGAAAGCGTTGGGATATACTACCCGGCTCGTATCTACCGCAACCTTTCGACTGCGCAGCTGTATGAGGAGGTCATCCGTCGTGGGGAAGGCCGGATGGCGCACGGTGGGGCGGTAGCAGTGCTCGCGGGGAAGCACACGGGACGATCCCCCAACGACAAGTACATCGTGCGCGAGCCTAGCAGTGACAAGCATGTGGCGTGGGGCACGTTCAACCAACCGATTTCAGAGGCCAACTTCGAAACGCTACGCAAACGCATGTTGGCGTACCTGCAGCGGCGCGACGTGTTTGTGCAGGACTGCTTTGTGGGAGCAGATCCACGCTATCGCTTGCCATTGCGAGTCATCACAGACACGGCTTGGCAAAGCCTTTTTGCCCACAGTCTGTTCCTTCGCCCCACCCCTGACCAACT
>CAYZKS010000292.1:0-3973 GCA_964478725.1 uncultured Anaerolineales bacterium | reverse complement strand
CCTCTTGTCGCGCGGGCGCTTGAGTGCCTCGGCCGTCTTCCAGGTGCACGATGGCCGGCCAGACGAAGCCAATCAGCCCCATAGCTAGGACTTGAACTGCAGCGTGTGCAGCATGCTGTAGAGCCCGCCGTGGGCCATGAGCTCGCCGTGCTGGCCGCTCTCCAGCACGCGGCCTCCGTCCAGCACATGGATCACATCGGCGCTCTCGATCGTCGAAAGGCGGTGGGCGATGGCCACCGTCGTGCGCCCGCGCATCAACACCTGCAGCGCCTCCTGCACCAGCCGCTCCGACTCGGAATCCAGTGCCGAGGTGGCCTCGTCGAGGAGCAGGATGGGCGCGTCTTTCAGCAACGCCCGAGCGATGGCCACGCGCTGCCTTTGCCCGCCGGAGAGCTTGGCGCCGCGCTCGCCTACGGCGGTGGAGTAGCCATCAGGCAATTCCATGATGAACTCGTGGGCATGGGCGCCCCGGGCTGCGGCCAGCACCTGGTCATCCGCCGCATCGGGCTTGCCGTAGCGGATGTTCTCCAGGATGGTCCCGGAATATAGATAGGCCTCCTGGGGCACGTAGGCGAACAGGTCGCGCAAGGCGGCCAACGTATAATCGCCGATGGAGCGTCCCGCCACCAGAATTGCCCCACTACGCAGCGGGTAGCAGCCCAAGAGCAACTTGAGGATGGTGCTCTTGCCCGCGCCGCTCGGGCCGACCAGCGCCGCCACCTGACCCCTGGGCACGGCGAATGATAGGCCCCGCAGCACCTCCTGCTCGCCCTCGTAGCCAAAGGTGACGTCGCAGAACTGGAGCAGCGCATCCCCCGCAGTCGGGGTGGCCGCCGCCGGCATCTGCCCCGTGGCGCAACGCTCTGGCTCGGGCGGGACGTCCAGCAGGTCGAGCACACGGTCGGTCGCCGCCAGCGCCCCTTGCAGGCGCGTGATCGTGCCTCCCAGGGCATAGGCCAGGTACTGCACCTGGTTGTTGAGCTGCGTCAGCGCCAGGAAGACGCCAAAGGTGGTGCGGCCCTGCAGCACCAGGTAGCCGCCGAAGGCAAACGCCACGCCCCATAACAGGGAGCCGAGGTGGTTGGCCACCGCGAGCCTGGCCTCCAGGCGCACCCGCCGAAGCGTGCTATCCAGCACCTCTCCGTTAGCTTGGGCGAAGCGTGCCAGGATCCACTCGCCCAGGCTGAAAGCGCGAATCACCTGGAAACCGGCTAGTAGGTCCGACAGGCGCTCGCTCAACGTGCCCAAGCGCGCCTGCGTCTCCTCACCGATGCGCCGCAGGGGCGGCGCGAAGAGCGCGTTGGCCGCCAGCGGAACCAGGCCGCAGACAACGATGACCAGCGCCAGTTCCCACTGCAGCGTGAACATGAGCACGGCCGCGGTGAGGCCCTGTAGCAGGCTCTGCACCAGGGTCAGCAGGTCGTCCCGATAGGCCTGTTCCAGCGCGGCGACGTCGTTGGTCAGGACGGACATGACGTCGCCCGAGTGTCGGCGTTCGTAGTATTCTAGGGGCAACCGCCCCAGGTGGTCGTAGAGAGACTGGCGGAGGCTGGCCATGACACGGCTGATGGAGCCGCGCCACAGGGTGAGGAGGAACGGCAACACCAGCACGAGCGCAGCGTAAAAGACCACGCTGAGCGCGACGATGGACGAGAGCTGCGTCAGGTTCCCAGCCAGCAGCGCGTCGGTGAACATCTTGAGGACGTAGGCGATAAAGACCCGTTCCCCGGTCGTCAACAGGGCATAGCCGAGGAGGCCACCCAGGTACGGCCAGCGCTGCGTCCGGAGGAAGCCATACAGCCGTCTGACGGTGGGTCGAGGGGGTCTGGATTCAGGCATGGGGCCCCCCTTCGGCTTGTGCCGCATCCGCGGGCGCATCCCCCCCAGCAAGCTGCCGGCGGTAGAGCTCCTGGTAGAGGGTGCCCCTGGCCAACAGCTCCTCGTGGGTTCCTTGCTCCATGATGCGGCCCCTGTCAATGACCAGAATACGGTCGGCGTGGCGGATCGTCGCCAGTCGGTGGGCGATCACCAGGGTCGTCCGGCCGGTCATAAAGCGCTCCAGGGCCTCCTGCACCAGGGCCTCGGCCTGCGCATCCAGCGCCGCCGTGGGTTCATCGAGGAGCAGAATGGGGGCATCACGCAGCACGGCCCGCGCCAGAGCCAGACGCTGGCGCTCACCGCCCGACAGCCGCGCGCCCCGTTCCCCCACCACCGTGTCATACCCCTGCGGCAGGGCGGCGATAAACTCATGGATGTTGGCCGCCCGGGCCGCCCGCTGCACCTCTTCGCCGCTGGCAGTCGGCCGCCCACAGAGGATGTTCTCGCGGATGCTGACCGGGAAGAGGAAGGTGTCCTGGGCTACAAAGGCCATCTGTGCGCGGGCGGCAGCGAGTTGCCACTTGTTCAGATCGCGCCCGAAGAGGAATAGCTGGCCATCGGGCAGAGGGTAAAAGCCCAGGAGCAGTTTCAGCAGCGTGCTCTTTCCCCCACCACTGGGTCCCACCAGGGCCACGGTCTCGCCCTCCCTAACCTCCAGGTTGATGCCTGCCAGCATCGAGGGTGCGCTGGGCGCACTTGGCTCGCGGGCATAGGTGAAAGTCAGGTCCTGGAAGCGAATAGCCGACCCGGCGCCGTGCGGGGGCACTGCCGCGGCCCCACCGCCACGCTCCGGCTGCTCATCCAGGAGAGCCAGGGTGCGCTCGGCCGCACCGGCCCCTTCGCTGATGCTGGTCAGCGTCGGCGGGAGGCTGCCCAGGGGGTTGGTCACATAGTTGAGCAGGTTGGTGAAGGCCATCAGGTTGCCGAAGGTCATGTGCCCGGTGATGACCAGGTAGCCTCCGTAAGCAAAGAGGATCAGAAAGGGGGTAATACCCATAGCGCCCGAGACCGCGTCAACGATGGCCTTGAGCCGGGCCACCTGCAGACCCTTGCCGAGCACTCGCGCGTTGGCGCGACCGAAGCGCGCGCTCATGATCCCGGCCAGGTTGAACGATTTCGCCACCAGGGGGCTGGCAAGGGCCTCCTCGGCCAGCGTGTTGGCGGCCCCCAACTCCTCCTGCATCTCGCTGCTACGCCGCGAGACTGGCCCGGCCAGCTTGCCCAGCAGCACGAAGACGGCGGGCATCAGCACCGTGGTCACCAGCGTGAGCTGCCAACTGATCAGCAGCAGGTAGACCAACGCCCCGATCGCCCGCAGCGACTGGCCCAGAGCTTGCAGCAGGTCATTCGCCATGAGTGACTTGAGCCGAGCCAGGTCGGCATTGAACAGGGACAGCAGATCGCCAGAGTGCTGGCTCTCCAGGGTGTTGATGGGGAGGACCACGGCGCTCGCGGCGACGCGGCCGCGAAGCTCGGCCAGGGTGCGCTCGCTGAAGAGGCCCAGGGCACGCGTGCGCACGAACGACAGGGGCAAGCCCAGCACGCTCAGGCCCAGGAAGATGGCCAAATAGCGCCAGAAATCGGCCACGTTCCCGGCGGAGACGGCATCCAAGAAGCGCGCCAGGGCGAACATGGGAACGATGTTGACTGCGGCAGAGAGCAAATCACAGGCCAGCGCCGCAACAAGCCAGACCCGCTGTCGCCCGGCAACCTGGAGCAGGCGGCGGACGGCGGGCCAGACGGACGGCGCGCGCGCGTCTTTGGCGGCCATGATCGCGACCTTTTTGCCCCGGCTGCGCATGTAGATCCCTCTTGGCTAGAGTCTGTTATGAACTTGGCGCTGAGCGTGGTAAGCTCAGGGCATGAACCGATTGACCCTGATGACTGAGGAGGCCCCGCGACTTGGATGCCGCTTTCGCCTGTGGGTCCTCTACTGCGCTCATCCGCTCTCCTCTGCCCTAGATCATGATTATCAATCGAGATATTGAAAATTATAATACATAGATCAATTTTTGTCAAGGTCAGATCACGATTCCTGACGTTCGTAGTGTGCCCGTAAGGGCATCAGCGCCTTACGGCGTCACTACAAGCATCG
>CAYZKS010000291.1:0-3985 GCA_964478725.1 uncultured Anaerolineales bacterium | reverse complement strand
GCTCAAGTCCCATAGTTGGCACCCCGTGCCCAGCCTGCTGTACTCGCGCTATTGCCGCCATGACGACGTGACCCAGTTCACCGAGCGCGCCTGCGTGCACGGCGGCTTGGGCATCCTCCCGGCCACGGACTTGATGCCGTTGGCGCTGGCCAACGCGCAACGCCTGGCCAAGTTCGGCGCTTAGGCACGGCAGAATCGACCACGGGCGAGAGGACAGGCATGACTGAAGCACAGCCCTTGCCGGTGGGCAAGCTGAACCCAGACCTGCTGGCCGGGCTGCTGCGCTTGCAGGGCTGGCCGGACCCGCGCGTGGTTGTGGGCCCGGGCGTGGGCGAAGACGCGGCCGTGTTGGACCTCGGCGATCGCTACCTGGTGGCCAAGTCTGACCCGATCACCTTCGCTACGCAGGAGCTGGGGTGGTACCTGGTGCAGGTCAACGCCAATGACCTGGCGACGCGCGGAGCGGCGCCGCGCTGGCTGCTGGTGACGCTGCTGCTGCCAGAGGGTGCGACCACGCCGGATCTGGCGCAGGGCATCATGGCGCAGATTGACGCCGCCTGCCGCGAGTTGCACATCGCCATCGTGGGCGGGCACACCGAGGTGACGTACGGGCTGCCGCGGCCCATCGCCGTCGGCCACTTGCTGGGTGAAGTCCCCAAAGAGCGACTTGTGACCACGCGTGGCGCACGGGTTGGGGATGACCTGTTGCTGGTCAAGGGCATCGCCATCGAAGGCACTGCGCTGATCGCACGCGAAAAGGCGGACGTGCTGCGCCAGCGCGGATACTGCGAGGAGTTCATCCAGAGCGCCAAGCGGTTTCTGCGAGACCCGGGCATCAGCATCGTGACCGAAGCGCGCCTTGCCACCGAGGCCGTACCGGTGCATGCCATGCACGACCCTACGGAGGGTGGCCTGGCCACGGGCCTGCATGAAATGGCACAAGCGGCGGGCATCGGGGTGTGGATGGACCGCGATGCCGTGGCAATCTACTCCGAGAGTGCAGCGCTGTGCGCCGAATTCGGCCTCGATCCCCTAGGTACGATTGCTTCGGGTGCGCTGCTGATCGCGGTGGCCCCAGAGCATACACACACGTTGCTGCGCACGTACGAGAAAGCCGGCGTGCGTTGCACTCGCATCGGATGCACCACACCCGCGCAGGCGGGAATGAGGATGAAGAGCGGGGCAGTCATCCTCGACCTGCCCCGCTTTGACCAGGACGAAATCGCCAGACTGTTCTCTTAGCACCCTGCGACGAGGGGCGATACTACGGCTTGCGCTCTTTCCGGGCAGCGATCAGGCGCTTGGCCATGCGCTCTTCTTCGGAGGCGGTGCTGATCTTGCCATCCAGACGCGCATCCAGCAAGGCGCCCAGTATCTCTCCATACACTGGTCCCTGAGCCAGGCCCTGTTGCTTCAGATAGTCGCCGTGGATGCGCGTGCGCACCCAGCGCAGGCGCTGCAGATAGAGCAGCACTTTCTCGCGCGCACTGCCCGCATCCAGTGCGATGGAGTATGCCATCAAGGCTTGCGGCGAGAAAGGCCGCAGCAGGCGATAGATGCGGCTCGGCTTCAGATTGGGACGCTCCAACCTTCGCGTCAGGGCGTGCAGCGCCTTAACCTGCCGCAGGTACTCGACCACCTCCTGGCTGAATTTCAGACGCACCAGAAAGCGATCAAGTTGGCCCTTGGTCAGCGGGTGCGTGAGCAGCGCGAGCAGCAGCAGCTTCCTGTCCACGGCAGCCTGCACCTGACCCGCCGAGCCCGACTCATGAACTTCCGTCGCGCTCACCGCTGGTTGCGTCGCCAGCCTCGCCGCGCTGGATTTCTCTTCGAGCCAAGCGTCATAGCGCAGACCGGGTTCGAGGTGGCTCAGCACGCCCAGCTCATCCAGGCGCCTGATCGCAGCCTCGGGCACCTGTTCGCTGAGGATCAACTCCAACTCATGACGCAGCCTCTCGCCGCTAACCCTGCCCAACAGACCCAGCGCGTCGTAGACCAATTCGGCTGTGCGCGGCTCGATCACAAAGGCCAGCCTCTGCTCCAGACGCACCGCCCTCAGAATGCGAGTGGGGTCCTCCACAAAGCTCAGGTTGTGCAGCACTCGGATGACCTTGTCGTGAAGGTCCTTCTCCCCGCCGTAGAAATCCAGCAATTCTCCGTAACGGTCACGGTCCAGGCAGATGGCCATGGTGTTGATGGTAAAGTCGCGCCGGTAGAGGTCTTGTTTGACCGAGCTGCGCTCGATTTCTGGCAACGCAGTTGGATGCTGATAGAATTCGGTGCGAGCCGTGACAAAGTCCAGCGACTCGGGCAGATTCGTGCCCGCAGTGCCACCCAGAATCAGCTTGGCCGTGCCGAAACGGCTGTGGTAGCGCACCCGCCCTTTGATGTGCTTGGACAGTTCCTTGGCCAGCGCGATTGCATCGCCCTCAACCACCAGATCCAGGTCCAAGGTGGGCGTGCCCAACAGCAGGTCGCGCACAAAGCCACCCACCACGTAGAGCGAGTGGCCCATGTGATTCGCCACGTCGCGCGCCTGGATCAGCATGGACAGCAGCGGTGCCGGAATGGACTGTCGCAGAAGACGCTGCGTATCGCTGCGCCGCGACGGACGCAGGTGCGTGCTCCAGGACTTGATCAGATCTGTGCGCGTGACGATGCCTAGCAACTGGCCGTTCTGGACCACCGGTACCTGACCCACCCCGTGCTCGCTCATGACGCGCTGCACCGCCGTGATGCTATCAGTGGGCGCCACGGCCATGTCGCCCTTGTGCATGAAGGTGCGCACGGTAGCCTTGTCCAGGCGATGGTAAAGGGCCCGGTCGATTTCCCTGCGGGTAAGAACACCGGCCACTTGGCCGTTTTCCACCACGGGGAAGCCTTCGTGACCGTAGCGCCGCATCAGCGTCTCCGCCTCTGCCAGAGGCATGTCCGGGTCCAGCGTGTGCACGTTGTACGACATGATCTGACGCACGGTCAGCGCAGGTCGCACGTGTTGTTCCAGGCTCGCGATCAGTTGAGCGCGCACCTTCTCCAGGTCTGCACCCTGGATGAACGCAGCCGCGGCCGGGCCATGCCCGCCCCCGCCCAGATCGCGTGCGATGTCGCCCACGTTGATGGCCGGGCTGGAGCTGCGTGCAATCAGCTGGATCTGATTCTGAAACACAAACAGCAGGAAAGAGGCATCCGGGTCATACACGTCGTCCAGCTTGTGCGCCAGGGTGGACAGCTCTTCGGCGAACTCGTCCAGATGAGCCACTGCCAGCAAGATGGCCTGGCCGTGCAGGTTGTGCCACTGTATGTGTTCCACCAACTGCTGGTAGATGCTCTGGTAGCGTTCGTCCAGAGGGTGCCGCAGAAAGTCATTCGCAACCGACAGGCTCGCTTCCTGCTCCAGCAGCCAGGCCACGCTGCGGGCGTCACGCGCGGTGGTGGTGGGGTAGGACAGAGAACCCGTGTCTTCGTAGATGCCCAGAAGCAACAGCGTGGCTTCGAGCGGAGTCAGCGCGATGCGCAGTTCCCGCAACTGCTCGACCAACAGTGTGGTCACAGCTCCCACTGCGTCCACCGTGTACACTGCTCCCGGCTTGGGCGAAGCGCGCATAGGATGGTGGTCTATGAAGCGCCAGGTGGTATGGGCGCCCGTCCCGCGTATGGACCCGACAGACTGCGCATCCACGACAATCACTTCTGAGATGCGGCGGCGGGGCAGGCTGTCCAGCGACACGAATGGCAACTGGTCGCCGTACAGCGCCAAGAACTCGCGCAACTCACGGTTGAGATGGCGAGGCAGCACGGGGACCGCGTCTGGGTAGAGCTTGGATGCGGCCAGCTGCGCGGCCCAGGCGTCGAAATCTGTGTTCTCGTGGGTCAGAATGACCTTCAAGCCAGTCCCACCTTCCAGGCCCCAGCAGGTAGTTGTCAACGAGTTATGGCAGGCGCATTATGGCACAACAGCAGCGTATTGTCAACGTGAGCACGAGAC
>CAYZKS010000290.1:0-4018 GCA_964478725.1 uncultured Anaerolineales bacterium | reverse complement strand
TATTCTATCTGGGCGCAGGCGGTCCATCTTATTCAGCACGAGCAACACTGACGCATGCCTCCCCGCCCTCAGAAAGCCCGCAGCCAACTGGTCCTCTTGCGTGGGAGGCACGCTCGCATCCACCACAAACAGCACCAGGTCGGCATCCGGCACGGCCTGCTGAGCGGTCT
Source organism: uncultured Anaerolineales bacterium (assembly GCA_964478725.1). Taxonomy (GTDB): domain Bacteria; phylum Chloroflexota; class Anaerolineae; order UBA2200; family UBA2200; genus CAYZKS01. Next base: position 3,848 of record CAYZKS010000290.1, on the reverse strand, counting down.
TGAGCATGTACTCGCCCAAGCGGTGCACCGGCCGGTGCATCCCTGGCGTGTCCACGAAAACGACCTGCGCGTCCGGGCGCGTCAGAATGCCCAGGATGCGGTTCCGCGTGGTCTGCGGTTTGTCCGAGACGATCGCCACCTTCTGACCCACGAAGGCATTCAGCAGGGTGGACTTGCCCACGCTCGGCCGCCCCACCACAGCCACAAAACCCGATCGATGATCGGGAGGCAGTTCGGAAACCAACAGGGTTTCTTCACTCATCGTTCCACCTTTGCCAGACTCGCTTGCGGTATTCAGCTGCCCCATGCTTGCTGGGGACCTGCAACGGTAGTCCTGGAGCAGTTCACGGCGGCCCCGAGACGCCAGGCTGTCGCATTAGGTACAGGGGCATGGCCTGACGCTGCAACCAGCAGGAGTACTCGCTCCGAACTAGGACGTGGAAGCCGGGCTGCGGGCGGCAAGCAATCACGTACTGCGAGTCTGTCGCAGGCGCCCAAATGGCGATCCACCAAGGTGACCCGTTTCCCGCTCGCTTGGGTACGTGATCCTGCAGCGAGTACTCGTACAAGTGGTAGCCATCCCAGGCAGCTCCAGCGTCCAGGTGTGTGTTGGAGATTCCCATGGCGTTGGCCCGTCTCGCCAGTGCCCAGGTTGCTTGCTGATAAACCAGGGAATCGCGCGTCCCGGCAATGGAATACACGGCAAGAATCGCCGTGACGCTCCAGGCCAGGGGAAGGACCAGACGCATGTCGCGCAATGCCCACAGCAGCAAACACACGGCAAACGGCAGCAGCGGCAGCAAGTAGCGGTCCAACGATGGTGCGGGCAGGCCCTCGCTCGTCCACCCGCGGAAGGTGAAAGAGGGTGGCAGCACTCCCAACGCTTGCCAGGAAGCAACGGCCACCGTGAGTCCCACGGCCGAGGACGCGCGACTCGCCTTCTCACCGAGTCGCATGCACAGGGCCAGAGCCAGAGTCGCGGCGCCCAAGGCACACAACGCTGTCAACGCTGTCGACACCGCCCGACTCAGGAACGCGGGACGGGCCACGACCAGGTCGTTTGGCCCCAAACCTTGGCGGCCGAGAAAATGCGGCACATAGGGCATTCGCATGCCGCCCGAGGTGCAGAGCCAGAGCATCGCGACGAAGAACGCCAGCCATATCAGAAATGCTCTGCGACCTGCCGTGGAACGGCTACGCAGGAACTCCGGGACTGCGCGCAGGCTCCCCACCGCGAGCGGAAGCGCGAACAGCCCACCATACATGGCCCCGATGAAAGCCACGAATGCGACGAGAAACACCCACTCCCGCCCAGTTGCGCCCGTGACGTTGCCCAGAAAGGACGTCTGCTGAGGCGGCACACCGTGAACGAAGTACAGCCACACGTAGTAGATAGCTGCCGTCCCTGCCGGGATGGCAGCCACGCGAGCCAGTTCGCGAGCGCCCGCGATACCCACCGAAACACGATGGCTGAATAGCAGGTAGGTCACGACTGCCAACGGCACTAGGATGCCTTGCTGCCGCACCAAGAAGGCCATGGCCGCCAGGGCCGAACCCAGCCAGAGGAAGCGTTCTCTGCCTACGTCCGAGCGCATGCCACGCACGTAGAAGTAGGTCGCAACCACCACCAGCGCCGTCAAGTGTGGATCGGTCATGAAGGAAAAGCTGAGCACGTATCCTAGCGGGCTGAACAGGTAGACGGCCGCCCCCAGGGTACTGCGCGCCCGGTCAACTCCCAACTCCCGGCACAAGCCGTACAATGCGCTGGCGCCCAGCAGCGTCACTACCACAGTGGAGACTCGGAGCGCTCCAAACGTCATGCCCAGCAATCTGGCAAACAACGCGCCCCACACGATCTGAAACACCGCTGTTGGCACCGTCGTGGGCAGGATGTGGAGCCCACCTCCGCTCAGGAGGATTTCCACAGAACGCGCGTAGATCCAATCATCGCTGATCGCCACTGGGGCCAGAGTGGGCACGATGAATGCCGAGACGACAAAGGCCGCGAGTACCGCTACCAGCGGCCGGTACAGCCTCGTCCTGTAGGTCCCTGCGATGTCGGTCATCGCGCCTAGTGGTCCCGAGCTAGCTGCTGCGGAAGGGGCCAAAGTTGGTGTGGTGGTCGTAGTAGTCCTCTCTCTCGAAGCGCTTGAGCCAGATGGTGATGGCGTAGGTGAGAGGCGTAGCCAGCGCCTCCACGCCCATGATGTACCATTTGTTCTCCGTGCTCTCCGTGGCTGCGTGTATCTCCTTCGGCTCAGGCATCCCAGAGGCGACAGAAGACGCACAGGTCGGGCGCGGTTGTGGGCTGTCCGCAACGTGAGCACTCACCCATCTCGGCGCGATCCGCATCCGCTGGCAGAAGCCGCCCCTCCTCTCTGGCTTGCAAGAAACTGAGGTAGAACTGCTGTTTGGCGCCCGGCGAAGCCGCCTCCAGTTGATCGAACAGCGTCTTGTAAAAGAGCGAGGTGGCTCCACGAGAGTAGGGGCACTCCTCGTAGATGTAATCGATGCCGCGCACCAGGGCGTAGGCGGCCATTTCGCGCTCGTACATCCGCACCAGGGGTTTGACTTTGCGGGACAGCCTGGGATGGCTGGCCGGAAGCACGGGCGCCTGCCGCTGCAAGTAGCCCGTGGACCAGTGAAGCGTGTTCTGAAACAGCACGGCCACCTCGTCGTCCAGGTTGTGGCCTGTCGCCAGCGCCGCAAAGCCACCGTCACAGGCAGCCTGATTGAGAATATGACGCTTGACCACCCCGCATGTGCCGCACGCGCTGCGGCCGCGCCGCCTGCGCGCCAGCTCTGGGATGGTCTGCCCATACTCCGCTCGAACGTTCACGACCTGCAGGGTGGCGCCGGCCTGCACGGCAAACTGCTCAGCCTTGCGCTGGGACACGTCGGAATAGCCTCCGTCCGGGACTCCCAGGTGAATGTAGATTCCCTGTGCTTGATAGCCCAATTGCAGCAGGATGTCCCAGAGTCCCAGGCTGTCCTTGCCACCAGACACTGCAATCAGCACGCGCTCGTCGGGCGCGAACATGTGATAGTGCTCGATGCTGCGCTGCACCTGCTGCGGAACCCACTCCAAAAAGTGCTCGCCGCACAGGCTGAAGCGGTGCTGGCGCATGTTGATCACAGCAGGCTGGCCGCAGCGTTTACACTTCATGCGTCCCAGGCCCCTGGCTCACCCACCGGACACCACGGCAATCAGCTTGACCGTGTCGTCGGGACGCACGATCACGTCATCCGTAAGCAGCTTTCCGTCGCGCACAGCGAGTACCGCTTCCGGGTTCAGGCCCATCTTCTTGATGGCATCGCGAATGGTGATGTTGCCCTTGAATTCCCATTCCTGGTCACGATAGACGATCTTCATCTTCGCCCACGCTCTCTGGCATGCAGTTGGTTTCGACGCCTGTGATTGTATCGCAAGATCGGGGGAAGCGAAAACAGCCCATGAAGAAACCCGTTTTCTCGGAGAAAACGGGTTTCTGGTCCTCACTCTGGCACGGGGGCGATGGCGCCCTCGCGCATGAGCAGTTGCACCTCGTCGCGCGCCGCCTGGATGGTGGCTGCCGCACGCTCGAATAGCTCCTGACGCGTAGCCTGGAGGCGGGCCACGCCCTGCTCCTGCGCCTTCATGGCCACTGCCGCCGCCTCACGTGGGAACACTTCCCACTCATCCATGTTCGGGACGATATAGTCCTCGCCCAGGCCCTTGTCCTCGGCGCATTGCGCCAGTTCTGCCGCGGCTGCCAGGCACATCTCATCCGTAATGGTGCGCGCCCGCACGTCGAGCGTGCCGCGGAAGATGCCCGGGAAACCCAAGGAATTGTTGAGCTGGTTGGGGA
>CAYZKS010000289.1:0-4022 GCA_964478725.1 uncultured Anaerolineales bacterium | reverse complement strand
CCCAATTCCGTGCGCTGCAGCCGGGCCCTGGCCTGGAGCGTAGCGGAATCGTCATACCAGAAGAAGACCATGGCCGTGATGGTGGCGCCCTGGGGCAGGCGCACGGCGGTCAGGTACCAGCCTTCGGGGCCAGCCTTGTGGATCAGGTAGCGACCGTCGTTCTCATAGTCGTACTGCTCGCGGTAGGGGGTAAAGGCGGCCGCAGGGATGCTTTGCCGCAACACTGCGGCTGCGGCCTCGCGCGGCGGGGCGGCGGCCACGGGGGCCGCCACGAGACAACAAGCGATCAGACTGAAGCACAACAACGCGCCCACTCTGCCCTTCATGCTCGCCTCCCTGACATGAGTATTCTGATGCATCGACCCGTAGGGGTCTTCCATGCGTCCGTGCGTTGCGCGGTCGCGGGATGGGTGTGGCTGCAGGCCCGGTTGCTTGACGCCAAGATATCACACGCTGGCAGGCGTGTCAACTCGTTCACCTTGACACACAATCCGAACGGGCTAGAATGAGGCTGCTTCCCCTTTGTCGTCGTGTCGCAGAGTGCACGAGCATCCAAACGAAACCAAGGAGGTTGGGATGACCGCTGGAGCGATGACAGGCAAGCAGCGCTACATCTCCGCGCTGCGGGGCATCAAGCCCGACAAGATCCCCTTTTTCGCCGGCAACTATAACGCTTACATCACTTACACGTATGGAATCAGCGTGCGCGAGTACCTGGACAACCCGGCGCACACGGCCGAACTGATGGTGCGCTTCTGCCAGGAGTACCAGTTCGACCAGTTCCTCGCTGGCATCGGCTACATCCTCTACGGCTGCGGGCCCGAACTGGGCGTGCGCTGGGAGTGGGCCGCCGACAACTTCCCGGCCGCCGTGGAAGGGCCGATCAAGACGGCGGCCGACGTGGAGCGCATGCAGGCCCCAACCGAGCCCAGCGGCTACTTTAAGAACTACTTGGAGAACATCCGCGGCGTGAATCAGGCGGTGGGCGAGACGACCTACGTCACGGCCAGCGTGCTGGGGCCATTCTCCACGAGCTGCTTCCTGCGTGGCATAGAGAACGTGATGCTGGACGCGAAGACGAACCTCAACCTGTACAACGCCTACATGACCAAGGCCATGGACTACACGCGCTTCTTTGCACGCGAGGTGCAAAAGGCGCTGTCCAATCCTCCGCAGATGCCCACCTTCAACGAGGTCTTTCTGGTCCCCGAGATGGTGAGCCCCAAGTTCTACCACGAGCACATCTCGCCCTACAGCGACAAGCTGGCGGCGGAGCTCAAGCTGACCAACCTGTTCGCCAATATGATGGGCAAGCCCAACGACCCAATGAGCCAAAAGATCGGCCGCCTGTTCTACGACTATGTCTATGGCACCAAGGAGTCGCTGGCAGTGATCGAGCAGGTGGCCAAGGCCAAGCTGCCTGGCCTGCCGGGCATGGTCTCGGTTTCCGGACGCGCGCTGGTGCAGTGGCCAAAGCAGCAGGTGCTGGACTTTGTGCGCAAGGGCGTTGAGGTGGTGGCGGCGGCGGGCATGGTGCCATGCGTGTCGGTCATCTCCGTGCAGCCGAACTCGCCCGAGTCGGCGCGCGACGTGGCCGACAAGCTGCACGCGCTGCGCGACTTGATCGACGCCTACAGGTTGTAGGCGAGGAGGCCAAGCCATGACAAGCGAAATGCTGGGCAAGTTGCATCAAGCGGTAATGGATGGCGACATCCAGGCGGTGCCGGGCCTGGCGCAGCAGGGCGTCTCCGCTGGGCTGGCCCCACAGGAGCTGATTGACGGCGGGCTGCTCTCGGGCATGAGCGCCATCGGCAAGCTCTTCCGGGAAGAGCAGGTCTTCGTCCCCGAGGTGCTGGTGGCAGCCAAGGCCATGCAGGCGGGTCTGAATGCGCTGGAACCACACCTGGCGCGCGGCGGAGTGAAGTTCAAGGGCACGGCCGTGATCGGCACGGTGCACGGCGACCTGCATGACATCGGCAAGAACCTGGTGATCATGCTGTGGCAGGGCGCGGGCCTCAAGGTGCACGACCTGGGCATGAACGTGCCGCCAGAGCGTTTTGTGGCCGCCATCCACGAGCACCGGCCGAATCTGGTGGGCATGTCGTGCCTGCTGACCACCACCATGCCGGCGATCGAGGCCACGCTCAAGGCGCTCAACGCCGCAGGCGTGCGCAAGCAGGTAAGGGTCATCCTGGGCGGCCAGCCGGTCACCAGGGACTGGGCCATGAAGGCCGGCGCCGACGGCTGGGCCCCCGACGCGGGCCGCGCCGTGGACGAGGCCATGGGATTGCTGGGGAAATGAGGACAAAGCCCGGCGAAACCGGCCGAAACCTGGTTTCCCGCAGGTCCCCGCATCTTGGGGAGTTCTTGAAACCAGGTTTCTGCTGCCTACACTGGCAAGAAACCTAGTTTCCTGACAAGAAACCAGGTTTCGGGAGGGGCAGATGAGAAAGCTGTGCGCCGTCCTGTGCATCGCAGCGCTATTCGCGGCGCTGTGCAACCTTGCTCCGGCGCAAGCAGGGCTGTGCGCGTGGAGCCCGTGCTCGCAGGGGCTGTCGGGCGCGCTGGCGGACATTGTGGCCTCCCCAGCTTATGCCCAGGACCAGACGCTTTTTGTCGCGACCTGGGGCTACGGAGCCTTCCGGTCGAACGACGGCGCTATCTCCTGGGCGGCTGCGAGCAGCGGCCTGGACTGCATGCACCTCCACACCGTGATCGTCTCGCCCGGCTACGCGCAGGACCAGACCCTGTTCGCTGGCATGGACGACCATGGCGTGGCGCGCTCCAGAGACGGCGGGGACTCTTGGCAGACAGCGAACACGGGCATGGGCGAGATAAGCGTGTGGGACCTGGCATGTTCACCGCACTATACTGCGGATCGTACCCTATTCGCGGCCACCGACAGCGGCGTCTATCGCTCGCGCAACGCCGCTGACTCGTGGAGCGCCGTGAACCAGGGGCTGCCTGGTCTCAAAACGTGGTCTATTGCGCTCTCTCCGGCGTACGCAGTGGACCACACGCTGTTTGCCGGCACGGAGAGCAGTGGAGTCTTTCGCTCGACGGACGGTGGGGACCACTGGAGCCCGATAAACCAGGGGCTGCCGCAGTTGAGCATCCGTTCGCTGGCCGTATCTCCGGCCTTTGCCACCGATCGCACGCTCTTTGCCGGAACCGATCTGAGAGGCGTTGCACGCTCCACGAACGGCGGAGACACCTGGACTCCTGCCGCAGGCGGGCTCAGCGGGCGCATTGCTGCCCTGGCAGTGTCGCCTGACTATGCCAGCGACCGTCTTGTGTTTGCCGGAAACGCCCACATCGGCGTCTTCCGTTCCAGGGACGGCGGGGCCACGTTCGAGGACATGAATACGGGGCTGATGGCAAGGGTCGTTCAAGCTTTGGCGCTGACACCCACATCTCCACGCACGCTGTTCGCGGCCACGGACAACGGAGGCGCCTGGCAGTACGGCCTGCGCTGCGGCGTGTGGCTGCCGCTGTTACGGCGAGGCCTGGCACCCTGAATACATCGCAACACGCATGGAGGCCGGGCAATGGCAAACATGCTCTCAATGCTGCAGGCCGTGCTGTGGGCCAAAGGCGTCCACCTGGGCAAGGTGTCCTTCCAGTTCCCCACCTTCCCGCCCTTTGACGAGTGGCTGAAGGGCCAGCCGGAAGAGGAAGTGATTCGGAAAGCGCGGGAATGATAGTTTGTAGTTCCGCCGTGAGGCGGGTCTTCGGCACTACCCGCCTCACGGCGGAACTACAAACGTCCTATTCCTCGCGCGCGCCCGCGAACAAGTCGCCCTCCATGTGGGGAGGAGGGCCAACTGGCAGCGCGCGCGAGAAGTGCGCGTTCCCGCCCAGCAGGCGGAACATCCAGCCCAGCGCGCCGTGGGGTGCGCCGCCACCTTTCTGGCGTGGCAGGCGCGGGCGCGCTAGCATCGTAGGTATAGCCAAAGGCTCGGGGCCGCCGGTGAGCGGCGGCCCCGAGCCCGGATGGGAGGCGGCGCAGGCCGGGCCGAGGT
>CAYZKS010000288.1:0-4029 GCA_964478725.1 uncultured Anaerolineales bacterium | reverse complement strand
AGATTGCGCGGCAACTCGCGCGTCACCGCCGTGCCCACGGGCGAGACCGCGATCGTGGCCGCCGTATCGGGATGCGCCAGTCCGAAGGCAAGCGCCACACCGCTGCCCATGGAATGCCCCAGGATGGCCACGCGCCTGGTATCTGCGATGCCCAGGCGTTGCGCCTGGGCGAGCGTCAACTCCGCATTGGCGATCAGACCACCGTCCAGCGCATCGGTCGGCATGGGATTGGGGTTGGACGCGTGGCCGTCGAAATCCCACAGCGCCACCACATAGCCCGCGTGCGCCAGGGTGTACCCAAAACCGCGCATGATGGTCCCGGACCCGGCAAAGCCATGCCCCACCAGCACGAGGGGCCGGCTGCCATCCATGGCGCCCACCGGTCCCATGAAAAGCATCGGCACACCACCTGCAGAGGCGCGCACCGACTTCAGCCCCCGCTCGGGGGCCCGAATCTGCCAGAACGCCAGCAGCACTAGGACCAGGCCCACAAACCCGCTCACCCAGCGTCTCATTGTCATCTAGCGACCACCCTCTCCAGTTCTCAGGACAGCTGTTGGCGAAGCTGTCGATCCGTGCCCGATGGCTTCCCAGTTATGTCATCAAATGGCGCACTAACGCAGCCATTTGCCTATCATGAGACTGGCAAAACTCACTGCCACGCTCAATACCGCCCCCCAGGTCATGTCCACCGCGGCGACGAGCACGGGCCAGTCTCTCACGGTGGCGAGATTGGTCAGGTCATAGGTGGCATACGCGATCAGTCCAAAGAGGGCCGCGCGCAGCAACGTCACTTTGACCGAGTCACCTTTCAGCCCGGGCACGACCACAAACACCAGGATGCCCACCACAAACAGCAAGTAGAAGACAATCGCCGCAAGCCAGTTGGGGTTGGGAGCCATCAGGAAGCCGAGGTGCTTGCGATAGAACGTGCGCGCCACAACGCCGAGCCAGACCGCATCGATGGCCGTGAAGGCCACCAGTGTAGCCAAGTAGAGCTTGAGGTAATAGGTCGTCATATGTTAAGCCGCCTCCCGTGTGAGGATCACGAACAGATTGTGACAGAGCGTGAGCGATCTCAAGCCGGGCGCATGCGCAGCCACAGGCGACAGGCGCATTCGATCACATCGGCTTGCGATAGGACGCCAGGCGCTGGTACGGGCGATAGCCAAGACTCTCATACAGGCGCACGGCACCGGAGGGGTTCTCAGCGTCAACGCCCAGTCCAGCGGTAGTCAGTCCGCACGTCTTGAATACATGCAGGCTGGCGGCAAGCAGCGCACGTCCCAGGCCCCGCCTGCGCCAGGGGCGGCGCACGAACAGGTCGTCCGTCTCGCCCCACCCGCCCTCGTGAGCCACGTTGATCGCGCCACCAGCGACCTGGTCGCCGTCCCAAGCCACGCACCAAAGGCTGGGATCCAGATCGGGTGTCTCCACCCAGGCGCAGTAGTCCTCCTCGCTGTGAGCGACATGGCCCCAATTATCGCGATCGCTCTCCACGTCTGCTTGCCAGACGGCGCGATAGTGCTCAGGCAGCGGCGGCCGGAGCTCCAGGCCGGCAGGCAGGCAGACTGCGGGCAGGTCACCGTCCAGCGAGCGCTGCATCTCGAAGTAGTAACGCACTGGGGCGTAGCCCTGGGCGAACAGCATGTCGATCCAGGCTTGCCACGTATCCGGCACCAGGCTGGCGAACGAATGGGGCGAGCCATCCGGCCTCGCAGCGGCGGCAATGCGCGCACGTTGCTCCATGTAGCGCTGCATGGCCAGTTCGAGGCCACGGCCGCGCCACTCTGGCACCAAGTACAGGAGGATGGAGTACAAGCAGCTGCCATCGTCCACCTCGTACCGTTCCATGCTGGCGTAGCCGGTCAATCTCCCGTTGATTTCAACCAACAGGGCGTCCTGCTGCAGATCGCAGCGTGTGGCATGCCTATAGGCAGTGGCCAGGCCTTCCGCCGTAATGCGCTCCCGGCTCCGGTCGGCAGCCAGACTGGCGTTCATGACCGCTGCAATGCCGTTCAACTCCGCCACGCCGCGGACCTGGCGAAAGGTCAGCCCGGGGATGGCGGGCAATTCAGGCAACACGATGTGGCGTGGATTGTCCGGCACGGCATCTACCCGGAGCTCCGGCTCAGACGAAAGTCAACGCCGGGCGTATCGTCGGTGGCATGCACTGCTACTTTCGTGGCCGACTCTGGACTGGCCACGACGTCGTAGTACTGCGAAGCGTAGCCAGACAGCGTGACCTGCACCGTGTACTGTCCAGGCAGCAGCCCTTTGATGGTGTAGGTGCCGTCCACTTCGGAGTTGGCGCCATTCCCCGGGTATTCGTCCGACGACGCGTACACTCGCGCTCCGCTGAGGGGCTTGCCGTCCTGGTCGTAGACGTGACCTGAGAGGCTCCCGGCCCGTGCCAGGTACAGATCGATGCCCGAAACCTCCTGCTGGACGCTTACGCTGATCTGTTTGGCATCATTCAGGCTGTAGGCATTGTCATACCATTCTGGAACGTACTCACACCCGAGCAGACTGCTGCACCCACGGCCCGTACCAATCACGTACGCGCCTGGGCGCAACACCAGGGTGTAACGACCATCCAGACCCGGGCCGCCAATCGGCGTCGTGCAATCGCCGTTGGGCAGATACGCCAGTATGTGCACATTCGCCAGGGGCTGTCGCGTCTCCTCGTCGAAGATGTGGCCCGTGACCAAGCCGCCCTCGTCCAGGCTGAAGTTGATGTTGGTAGTGCGGGTGCCTTCACGCAACATGACAGCATCGGCGGCGTAACAGGAGTACTTGGAGTCGTAGAACTCGCCAGCGTACGGACGCGGCGCGGATTCGATGCGTACCGTGTACTTGCCCTCGGGCAAACCGCTGATCTCGTAGCTTCCGTCCGCGTGCGAAATCGCATGACCGCTCCCAAGATCGCCGTCCGCCGACACGCCGACGTCGCCAATGGGCGTCTTGCCATCGCTGGCATACACAAATCCCGCCACTGTGCCGCCCTGGTTGAGACTGACATCAATCCCACTGACACTGTCCGGCGGGACGACTCGAACCTGTGTGGCAACGTTCCAGCCGGTGTTCCAGCCCTCCGCGCCGCCGTGCCAGCGGTTCCCGATGGCCAGGTACCCCTGCGCCTGCGCGGTAATCCTGAAAGCGCCGAGATACAGGCTGTCCACCCGGTAGCTGCCATCGGCCGCGGTCCTGGCCCAGAAACCTTGGTCTAGCTGGTAATGGCTCGGCAGCACCCACACTTCCGCACCGGAGATGGGCGTCACGCCATCGCGTTGATAGACATGGCCCGAGATGGAGCCACCGGTCGTGAGGGCGAAATTGACGTCCTGCGCTTGGCGCTCGGCAGTTGCCAGCACGTGCTTGGCTTCATGCGCCAGAGCCACGTTGTCATAGTACTCCCTGGCATAGCCCGGCGCCAGCGCTCTGACCATGTAGGCAGCATACGGAAGGCCAATGAACGCATAGCTGCCATCGGAGGCCGTCGTAACCGCGTAGGCCCCTTGGCCCTGCCCGATGCGCCATGGCTGGCTCCCCTGCCTGACCGCGTAATAGTCCGCCTGCCAGACCTCTACCGTTGCTCCGGCAATGCCCTTGCCCGTGCCCGCATCCTCCACCCGGCCGGAGATGGAGGGCATGGGAGTAGGAGAAGGCGTGGCCGTGGGCGTGGGTGTCAGCGTAGGCGTGTGAGTAGGAGTGGGCGTCACCGTGTGGGTGGCGGTGGGGATCTGAGTTGGGGTCGAGGTGCTGGTTGGCGCAGGCGTTGGAACGGGCGTCGGGGTGGGCTGCGCCTGGCACGCGACGAGACCAAGCGATATCAGAATCACTGCCGGCAGGGCTAGAACGTGCTTGTTCACTGGGCTTCCTCCTGACCGGAATGCCTATCGTCAGCGGTGGGAGGCTTTCCTGGCCTGGTTTTGAATGCCCGATATTATGCCCCGGCGCGCCCGTGGCAGCAAGTACGCATGAGGAGGCCACCTGTGTGCTCATACCAGCGGTGGCCAAGTGATCCCG
>CAYZKS010000287.1:0-4035 GCA_964478725.1 uncultured Anaerolineales bacterium | reverse complement strand
GGTGGGCTCCGCGGTCTTCAAAACCGTCTGAGGGGTGCTGCAAAAGCGGCCCTGGTGGGTTCGACTCCCATCCACTCCCGAAAAACGGCCCCTTGCACATTCCGTGCAAGGGGCCTCGGCCTTCCAGGAGAAGCGGTTCACAACAGACTCTGCACCACGCGCAGCGCCTATGTGCAAACAACAGGGGCTGCGTGCGCAGATGCAGCCCCTGTCCACAAGGTACCGCTAACGCTGGAACAGGTCGTGCATGTCACCTCTGAACCCTTCTAGAAAACGATGCAGCTCGACCACTTCGTCTACGGAGATTGGACCCATGGCCTGGCAAGCAGCCTGCTCCTCATCATCGTTGTCCTGTTGCGCGCCTTCGGGTTGCAGGGCAGCCATCACCATGGCACGCAGCCCACACTGGTGGCAGGTTAGCGATGCCAGCCATACCTGTCCGCGATGGCTGTGAACGTGCACGTCCTCCGCTTCATAGTGCTGCCCACACCCACTGCAACGCGTGTGGGCCACTAGGTACTGTATGATCAGGGAGTGAATACTCGAATCCTGCTCCTGCATACCATCCCACCGCCATTCTGGTGAGGCCGCTTGGCGCTCTCCGGCCGCCGCAGTACCTCACCGCCGGCTCTCACTCCGCTGCTTCCTCCACAACCACGGTTACTTCCGGTGTCAGACCGGCCGAGAGCTTGATTGGTACTTTGTGCTCGCCCAGTAGTCGCAGAGGCTCCTCGAGGGCTACCTTGCGTTTGTCGGTTGGGTAACCAGTGCTTTTCTCAAGTTCGGCTGCGATGTCAGCCGCGGTGACCGACCCGTAGAGCCGTCCCTTTTCGCCTGCCTTGACTTTGAAGGTCAGCCTGACCCCCGCCAGGTGCTCGGCGAACGCCGTGGCGTCGCTGCGAACGCGCTGGTCGCGCTGCTCCGCGATGGCCTTCTGCACCTCTTGGCGCTTGATGGCACCCGGTGTGGCCACTACTGCCATGCCTCTCGGAATCAAGTAGTTGCGGGCGTAGCCATCCGCCACTTTCCTGATCTCGCCCGCCGTGCCTAGCCTCTTAACGTCCTTTAGCAGCAGAACTTCCACGTTGCTTCCCCTCCAGCAACCAGGGTTTGGGCCGCGCTAACCGAGCTTGGTGCCGCACTTGTTGCAGAACTTGGCGCCAGGCGGGTTGACCGTACCGCAGTTGGAGCACTTGGTCCCGCCCAGTTGTGTACCGCAGTTGTTGCAGAAGTTGGCACCTGCCGGGTTGGCTGTGCCGCAGTTGGGGCAGGTCACGGTAGCTGCTGCCGTTGGCGCCTGCGGCTGCTGCTGACCGGCTTGCATGGCCTGAGTGATGGCCCCAGCCATGGCTGCACCCACGCCCACTCCCGCCCCCAGACCAACCCCTGCGCCGACCATGCTGCCTGCCTCGCCTTTGGCAACGGCAGCATCCCCCATCGCGCGCGCGGCTTTGAACTGCAGATAGGCCTGCATGTTCCCAATGGCGCCCATAGAGGCTCGCTCGTCGATGGCCTTGGCCGTCTCTTCAGTGGGGCTGATAGAATTGACGTACAACGCTTTGAGCGTGATGCCCATCGCCGCCAGGTCATCCTGCGCTTTGGCCTTGATGCCAGCACCCAGTTCCTCGTACTTGCTCGGCAGATCAAAGAGCGACGCCTGGGTCTCCCCGACCAGATCAATGGTCTTGGACACGATGATGCTGCGCAGATAGTCGGTGATCTGGGAGGTCTCGTACAGGCCACGCGTGCCAACGATCTTGTTCACAAATAGCTGCGGGTCTGCAATCTGCAGGGCGTAGGTGCCAAACGCGCGCAGCCGGACGAGGCCCAATTCCTTGTCCCGCAGGGCTACCGGCTCCGGTGTGCCCCACTTGAGGTCCAGGAAGTCCTTCAGGTTCACAAAGTACACCTCGGCCTTGAACGGTGTCTGGCCCCCAAATGGAATGCTGATCAGGTTGACCAATAAGGGGATATTGTTCGTGCTGATGGTGTGACGGCCAGGCCCGAACGTGTCCAGAGCTTTGCCGTCCCGGAAGAACACGGCAGCCTGGGTCTCTCGCACGATCAGTTGCGAGCCAAGTCGGAAATCACCCGACCCATGCTCAGGGATGCGGTGCACCAATTCGTTGCCCGATGGGTCAAGGTACTCGATTACGTCGAAAATCCTCGCCATGTTTGCCTCCTTGGCAATCTGCTGTATTCTCTACAAGCCCTCTTTGCTCAGTCACCAGCCTCAGGCATAGGCTGCAGATGGATGCCATCCTTTGAAAAGCCTAGACAGATGGAATCTCCAGGATAACGTCCTGCCGCTTGCTGAAGGTCGAGTTGATCTCCTCCAGCAAAGCCAACAACGCGTTGGCAGCCTCAATCACGTCATTGTCCTTTTTCGCCGCGGCGACGGCATCGATCTGGGCCTTGACCTTATCCACGCTCTCCAGCAGAGTCGCGTCAAAGTTGTACAAGGACTCCAATTCGGCCTCCCGCACCTTGACCGCGTCAAACAGGCCGGCGTAGCCATAGCTCGCAGTCTTGACACGGTCGATCAGCAACTGCAGGCGCATGAGCGCTCGGTCCAGCGGCACCAGCACGTCCAGGCGACCGGCATTGGTAAGCTTAACCTGAATGCTGTTCAAATGCAGGCGTTGCTCCTCCCAAGCGCGCGCCACCTTCACGCGCAACAGCTTGTCTGCTTCGCGGCGCACCTCTTTCGCTTTGTAGCCCTTGTAGCCCGGTAGGTCCTTGACCAAGGCCTCGAGCTTGTTGTAACCGCCTTCGATTTTTTCCTTCAGATTCGCCACTTGATAAACCCCCTTGCGTTGTTCTACAGAATCGTTCTACAGAAACAACTCCGACCCGCAGAATGGGCACTTCACGATGCCCTTGCCCACCACTTCGCGCACACCTCCGCAGTTGGGGCACTTGGTAGTCTGCATCTCCGAAGCCTGGCGGGCGTACAGGATGCCGTCCTTCCAATTGATGTATCCGGTGAAAAGGCCTTTGCCCACGAGGTCGTAGATGTAGTCCCTCACTTGGTCGCGTGTCAGATTCATCTCGATCACGACGTCTGCAACCTTGACCTGCCCGTGGGTTTGCACGATATTGAGGATGCGCTTCTCTTTCTCCGCCTGCGCGAACTGCGCGGCTTCGCTCCGTCCCTGTCTTAACATAACTACACCGACCGCCAATAGAGGCAGTGCGAGCACAAGTGCCAGACCCAAGCCCAGTAGCAGACCAGATGACCGCAGCCGGCCCTCGCTCATGCCCGAGAGCAAGAAAAGCCCGGCTAGCAGGAGGATAACGAGGGCTATGATGATCAGAATCATGCCCACGGTCTTTCCTTGGCCCATGTATCGCCTCCTTGAATGGGGGATACGCCGTGTTTGATGCATTCTACATCAGTTTCTGCTTCTTGTAAACTGCACGAATTGACTTCCTGGCGCAACCGCGCTATCATAGAAGGGCGTCGAACCCGCGTGTGGACGATGGGCGGTGAAATGAACAAGGCACCGATTCGCCTTCCGGCAATACCTGCGGATGTGATAACGGTACTGGCAGCGACTGGCATAGTCTTCTTCGTGCTGGCTTTTGGCGGCAAGGCCCTGGAGGCATATCGGCTCGAACGCCACAATGCCATGCTGCGCGTCGAGGTTGCTGCGCTGACGGAGCAGCAACAGGCGCTGGAAGAGCGGCGCGACTATGCGGAGACGCCCGAGTACGTGGAGAAGACGGCGCGCGAACAGTACAAGTGGACCAAGGCCGGGGAGAAGCTGGTAATCACGATCTTTCAGAGACGCGCGAGCTCTTCGTCCGACAACGCTTCGACCGCCGGCGGGTCCAGTCCCGTAGTTGGCATCGGCAGGACAACGACGCCTCCCTTCTGGTCGGAATGGTGGCGGCTGGTTGCAGGCCCATTTGACTAATCGCGGCGTTCGTGGTAGAATGCCCGATGCGTCGCGGGGTGGAGCAGTGGCAGCTCGTTGGGCTCATAACCCAAAGGTCACAGGTTCGAGTCCTGTCCCCGCTACTTCTTTTTGT
>CAYZKS010000286.1:0-4114 GCA_964478725.1 uncultured Anaerolineales bacterium | reverse complement strand
TACTCTTTCTCGTGGGCCAGGTACATCGTGGCCAGGGCAACCACCTGTCCGGCATTGTCTAGCCTGTCCAACGAGATGTTCTCTGCGCTGTCTTGAGGGATGTGTGTGCGTGCCTGGGAGCCATCCCAGGTGATTTGGATATAGGGCATGCGGCGATCGGGAGTAGGGTACAGCGAAGCGTACGGGTCAGGCGCGCGGGTCCGAGTAGTGACATCCACCTTGCAGCGACGGGCAGATTGCTGGAAAGCTTCGGTTATCCGGCCACTCTGGCTGCGATGCAGCAGCAGTGCGTCCTCGCTCCCCGCTCCGAGACTATTCAATTCAATCACTGCCGACAGGCGATAGTTCTCCACGAATCCCAAGCGCGCTTTCAGGATATCGTCCAGATCGATCAAAGCGCCCAGTTCACCTCCCGCCCAAGCCACGAACATGACGGTGCGCTTGGGGCGATAGTCGGTCTGCCTGATCAGGCGGGCAGTTTCCAGCATGACTGCCACACCGCTGGCGTTGCGATTGGCGCCGGGGTAGGGCGTTCCGTCCAAGTCCAATCCCTGGCCATCATAGTGGGCAACCAAAAGCACGACTTCGTTGTCCAGCGTGTTGTCCTCCCCTGGGATAAAGGCCTGCACATAAACTGGGGAACTGTATCGGGTTGGTGTTGCCTGAATGCGCACGCTGGCATCCACGCCGGTCCGTATCAGGAGTCCCTCATCGGCGCGCAGTCTTCTCTGGCGCGCCTGGAGTTCCTCAAAGGTGTGTCCACTTGGGGCGAGAATGGCATCAGCCACCTCCTCAGAGATCAGCATGTAGGGTGTGTCGGCCCCATACCCGGTGTTCCCCAATCTCGAAGCCGTCTCTCGGCGTTGCAGAATCTCATCGGACGCCACAATCAGCACGGCGCCCAGGCGAACGCTGTAGAAGATGCCGACAGAGTCGGACGTTGCGGCCAGTATGACCTTGCCAGCCAAGTCTCCAGGATTGGTTTCGATGTTGTCAGGCCATGCCTGGGCCAAGGGGCTGATGCCCAAGAATACGACTTCGGAGCGCTCCACATTCGCCGGGTTGGCCTGCACGGGCGCTTCTGCGTAGTCACGACGGTAGGCCAGGGGCATCAGGAGCTGATTGCTGCTGTCGCGCAATTCGAGCACTGGTTTCTCGGCCAATTCCCGGTACTCCAGTCGCACATCCGCAAAGTAGGTCAGATTGCCTTCCTCGTCGGAACTGGCGGGCTGCAGGCCCAACTGCTCGAACTGCCCTACCACATACTGTGCCGCGGCCTCCAACCCAGGCGTATCCATTCCGCGTCCCTCAAGCGCAGGCGATGCCAGATACTGAATGTCCGCCATAGCTCGTTCGGCATTGAACTGTGCGGCCTTGGGCGTGAGCTCCGCCCAGCTTCCCGTGCCTTCCGTAGCGATGAGCAGCAAGGCGCCGAGAGTCAGGGTGGCTCCAACGGTGTAGCGGTTAATGATGCGGTGCATGCTCAGCGTGAGGCGCTCGGTCAGACGCCGCAGGCCCTCCCCAAATAGATTGAATCCAATAATGGCAAGAGTGAATGCTAGAGCGGGGTAGAAGGTCATCCAGGGCTGGCTGCGGAAATTGCGCCACGTGCCTGCCAACATCACGCCCCATTCCGGCACGTCAAAGACGGTCACGCTGGCTTGCCCGACGACCGTGTTCCATCCCCCTCCGATGAACACACCGATGAAGCCCAGCTCGCCAAGCAGCATCAGCACGCCGCCCATTTCCAGACAGCCCAGTATCACCAGAGAAGGAACGAGATTGGGCAGAACGTGGCGCGCCAGTAGCTGGACGTCGCCCAGCCCAACCGCCAGAGCGCCTTCCACATAGTCTTGCTCACGGATGCGCATCACTTGGCCACGCACGAACTGGGCCGCCTCACCCCAACCCACCAGGCTCAAGGCCAGCGCAAAGACCCATATGCCCTGCCGGATTCCAAAGGCATAGATCAGGACCATGGCCATGAGCAGCGTGGGAAAAGCCGCGGTCACCTGGGTCAAACCTATCACGATCCGGTCCAGGAGGCTATCGGAGAACCACCCGGACAAAGCCCCCAGGATGCTGCCAAGCGCGAGGCGTGCGAGGACCGCGAAGAACGCAACCGACAGCGTGCGCCGCGCGCCATATAGCAGCTGCGTCAGGATATCGCGACCGTATGTGTCTGTGCCCAAAGGGAACAGGTCCGAAGGAGCAAACGGGGCGAACCTGAGTTCCCCATTCACAGTGATCCTGGGTGTTGGGCTGTAGGGGCTATGCGGTGCCATTTGTTGGCCAAAGACGACCATCCCAACTAGCGCCAGCAAGATGACGGAACCTAACACGAAGGAAAGACTGCCTACCGTGCTTTGCACCCAGGCACGACGGCGTTCCCGCCTGATCTTGATATCGCGCTGCTTTTGATCCTCCGCAGATCTCTGAGCCGACCCGTTCAAGGCGGGCAGGAGCATCAGCGCATCCTCCTGTGTTCTGCGCAACCAAGGGATGCGGTCGGGCAGTTCGCGCAAGCCAGACCAACCCGCGCCCACCATGTCGATCCAAGTCCTGCGAACATGCAGGCTGGTCTTCTGACTGCGCAAGCGCGGATCGAGGCAGCGATACAGCCAGTCCAGAAGCACTTGCACCACGACGAAGAAGATCCCCAGGACCAGAGCCAAGCCTACGGCTAGCTGCGCCTCGTTCTGGTTAATTGCCGTCAGTAGCAAGCTGCCCATACCAGGCCAGCCGAAGAGGCTCTCCACAATCGGCAGACTCGACAGCGAGAACCGCAACGAAGTGCCCAGCGCGCTGAGTATGGGCACACCAGCGTTCTGCAGCGCGTGACCGAAGACCACGCCGCGCCAATTCAAGCCCTTAGCCTGCGCGGTGCGGATATAGTCTGCATCCAGCACTTCTGACAGGGCCACAAACGAAATCCGCGCGACCTGTGCGATTGGTCGTGCCGCTAACACCAGCGCGGGCAGCACGATGTGACTATCCCATCCAAACCCGCCCAAGGGCACCAGTGTGATGCCGGTCTTGCGGTAGAAAGTGATTTCGAGAATCTGCAGCAGCAGGGCCAGGAAGAAGCTTGGAGTGGACACCCCTACGATGGCAGCCGCGACGAACAGCAGTGAAGACCGGCGATGGCGCACCAAAGCTGCACTCAGACCCAAGGGGACCCCGATCATGGCACCCAGGAGCATGGCCAGCAACAGGAGCGCCAGACTCTTGCCCACCGTGCTACCGAGAGCTTGCGAGACGGGCTGTTCGTCTGGCCGTTCCCAATAGTAGGTGCTGTTTCGACCGGGGAGGTTGCCCAGATAGCTGCCCAGATCGCCGCGAACCAAGTCGCCTACATAGGCCGTAGCCTCGTCCAGGGAGCGCGTGAGGGTGGCCTGCACCGTCCCACCATACCGGCCAAAGCCGGCCATGTTCAGACCAAAGAAGGTCAGGAAGATGATCAGCAAGGATACGACCGCTGTATAGGCGAGGGGCTTGGCAGCAAGATTGAGCAGCGGCGCTGCCGGCTTTATGAATGGCGCAAGCTCTGCCTCGTACACATCAAAGAGAAAATCACTGGCGCCGACATCCTCCGTGGCTGGGGGCAGCAATCCCGGATCGTGCGGCAACGGAATGACGCGGTCTGCGAATTGGGCGATGTCTGCACGGGAGGTTCCAAGCAGGACTGCCACATGCTGTTCCTGGCATATTTGCCGCATTGACGCCAGCAAGCGTTGCGCATCATCGGGATCCAGGCCAATCGTGGGATCGTCAGCCAGCAGTACGCAGGGTGAGTTCACCAACGCACGTGCCAGGGAGACGAGCTGTCCCTCCAAAGGCGTCAGGTTGCATACGGCTTTGGCTTGCAGATGGCTAATCCCAAGCCGTTTCAGCAGGGCCTTGGCTCGTTCCCGCGCGCAGCGGGCTGATACATCTGAACGGGCCTGCTGAGGCAGCACGAGGTTCGAGAGTAAGTCGAGACTGGGCAGCAACTTGGGGTCACGGAACAACAGGCCGATTTTGCGGGCTCGACTGTGCGCGCGTTGCTGCCGGGTGAGGTCCTCTAGCGCCTGGCCGCAGATGCGCAACACTCCGCCTGCAACGGGCACCAATC
>CAYZKS010000285.1:0-4121 GCA_964478725.1 uncultured Anaerolineales bacterium | reverse complement strand
GGCGAGACGCAGACTGCGCAGCCTCGCCTGAGACGCGGCGAGACGCAGACTGCGCGGCCGGCAGGGAGCGAGCGAATTCCAGCAGGCCAGGCAGGTCGGATGGCTCGAGAAATGCGTCGACATAAGGGAAGCGTTCTCTCAGGGCCGGCACGTCGTGCACAAAGCAACCCATGACGGCAATGGCGGATGCAGGCCGGCTGCGCTTCAGGTGCTTGAGGGAGGTCAGACGGCCAACGACGCGGTCCTCAGCGCTCTGCCGTACCACACAAGTGATCAGGATGATCAGGTCGGCTTGGGCCGAATCGCGCACCGGCGTGAAGCCCAGGCCTGCCAGCTCATGCTCTGCCCGTGCGGCATCGGCGTCGTTCATCTGACAACCGATGGTCCAGAGGTAGTAGGTCTGCATATCAGCACTCTAGCTCCCGGACGGGGTTTTGTCAAGCCATGAGCGGCACAAGCCTTCGCGCTGGGCATCGCGCGGCGTGTGGCTGCGCCACGGCCAGGCCTCGGCACGCTGGCTGCATAGCGCTTGTCCTTTTGGGGACGATTGGGTAGAATTAGCCACAGCCTAGTCAAGCCGGTGAGGTGACGTATGCTTCCACTGAGAGATATCAATCCGAGGCGCCGTCTGCCCATCATGACCATCCTGATCATCGCGCTCAACGTGATCGTGTTCGCCTACGAGTTCATGCTGTCGGAAACGGGGCTGGAGTCGCTGATCAACAACTGGGGCCTCATCCCCTATCAACTCACGGCTCTGCAGCCGACCGCGTTCGTGCGGATTCTGACCTCGATGTTCTTGCACGGCGGCGTGATGCACTTGCTCGGCAACATGCTGTACCTGTGGATCTTCGGAGACAACGTCGAGTCAGCCATGGGCTCGCCGTGTTTCGCGGTGTTTTACCTGCTGTGCGGCATTGGGGCTGGGCTGGGACAGGTGCTGGCAGGCCCGAACTCTGAGATACCGATGGTGGGCGCCAGTGGGGCCATCTCGGGAGTGCTGGGAGCGTACCTGGTGTTGTACCCACACGCGCAGGTGGAGACTCTGCTCTTAATGGGCTTCTTTGTGCGCCTGGTGCGGTTGCCGGCCGTGGTGGTACTTGGCTTCTGGATTGTGCTGCAGTTGTTCAGCGGCGTGCTGTCTCTGGACGCGGCGTCCACCGGAGGCGTGGCCTTTTTCGCCCACGTTGGCGGGTTTGTCGCCGGTCTGGCGCTGGTGTTCGTCTTCAGGCGAAGGCGGTGGTGGGAGTGATGGCCAGGCTCACGCAGACGCTACGCAAACTGCAGCTTCTGGACACCGAGTTGTCAGAGTCCCGCAGCAAGCTGCGCGATGCTGAGGCGTTGTTGGCAGAGCCGCAGGACCTGCTGACGGCGCGGCGGCAACAGAGCGAAGCGCAGGCTGGACTGGCCAAGTGGAGCGCGCGCCTGCGTGAGTTGGAGATGGACCTGGAAGAGCTTGCGCAGAAGATTGCAGGGACTGAGAAACGCCTCTATGGCGGCCAGGTCAGTAATCCCAAGGAACTGGGAGCGCTGCAGCGCGATCACGACTCCATGAAGACAGCACGCAGCAAGCTGGAAGACCAGGTACTGGAGGCTATGACGGGAGTGGAGGACTCCCGGGAGGCTCTGGACCAGGCGAACAGCCGCCTTGGAAGCATCGAAGAGCGTTGGCGGCGGGAGCACGAGCGGACCAGCAATGAGGTCGAGAAACTGCGCCAGCGCGTCGGGGTGTTGGCAGAGAACCGTGTGGCGCTGACTCAGCTTCTGGGGTCTGCCACGCTTGGTATGTACGAGGACCTGCTGAGAAAAAAGGGTGGGCGTGCGGTGGTGCTGCTGGTTAACGGCATGTGCCAGGGATGCCGGGTCACCCTGCCCAGTGGCAGGGCGCAGCAGGTGCGTCAGTCGGAAGAGCCGATTACTTGCAACAATTGTGGGCGCATCCTCGTCGTAGAGTGAGGGCGATAGGCTCTCGGATTCGCGGTACAGTAGACAACGACGTTCACATGCCAAGGAGGGACTATGGCCAGGATTGGCGTGCCCGGGGCCAACGACTTGCCGCGTTCCGCGGACGTGGTGATCGTTGGAGGTGGTATCATCGGTTGCGCGACCGCGTTCTACGCGACGGAAGCAGGCTGTAAAACAGTGTTGCTGGAACGTCGCGATGGTCTAGGCACGCTGACCACTGCGGCGTCAGAGGAGTGCTTCCGCGCGCAGTTCAATGAGCCTGAGAACATGAGGCTCATGCTGGAAAGCATCTCAGTCTTTGAGAATTTCGCGGATGTGGTGCGTTTGCCCGGGTACGATATCAACCTGCATCAACAGGGATACCTGTTTCTGACCGGGGCGGAGGAAGGGCCAGATCGCCTGCGCAAGCGCGTTGAGATGCAGCAGGGACTGGGGCTCTCTGATGTGGAATACCTGGATGCTGACGAGGTGCGGCGGCGCTTCCCCTACGTCGGCCCGCAGGCCCTGGGGGCCACTTATCGTGCCAGGGATGGGTGGTTGTCGGCGCACGAATTGACGCATGGTTTTGCCAAAGGGAGCAAGGCCTACTTTGCACTAAGCACGGAGGCTACTGGCATCCGGCTTGACACGCAGGGAGTCGCAGCGGTGACCACAGCGCGCGGCGAGATCTCGACGCGTTGTGTGGTGAACGCCGCCGGGCCGTTCGCTGGCGTGGTGGCGTCCTGGGTGGGCGTGCACCTGCCCTTGACGCTCTTGCGCCGGCAGAAGGTGGTTTTTGGGGTTGTGCCGCAGGTTCCGCCCTCTGCGGCCATGACCATTGATGATGATACAGGAGTGTACTGGAGGCCAGAGATACAGGGCGCGGCGATGGGTTGGGCATTGCCAGAGGAGCCGGGGGAGCCTGCGGAGTACGTGCCCACCGATTGGACGTTCCCGGCACTGGCCCTGGATGGGGCTGCACGGCTTGTGCCGTTTTGGAATCAGGTAGCGGAGAACCTGACCCGCGACAACGTGTTCCTCAGCGCCGGTTGGTACACTTGCGCACCCGACAACAAACCGATCATTGGACCCTGCGCGGGGATTCATGGCTTGTACCTGAACGTGGCATATGCTGGTGAAGGCGTCATGGCCAGCCCCGGAGGTGCGCGCTCGCTGGTGGATCTGATCGTGGATCCGCTGTCCAACCGCGACAATCCCTTCCGCATGGAGCGCTTTGCGGGCGGCGAGGATGTGTGCGGCAAGGAGAGACTGGTAATCTGAGATTGGGTGCATGCTAGGCAATCCGTATGTGATTGATCGGCCGGTAACTGAAGAAGACCCATTTGTGGCGCGCTACCGCATTCTGGCACGTGTGACGCAGTGGCTGAGGCAGGGACGCCCGTTGGTGTTCATCTATGGCCCTGTGCGCAGCGGCAAGACCACGTTTCTGCGCCAACTGGCTGCGGATCTGGCTGGCGATTTCGAGGTAATTGAGGCGAGCTTCCACTGGCCAGAACAGGTGAGCGCGGACGCGGCCTTGGAGCAATTGCAGCGCAGCGTAAGCGCGGGTCTGGGTACCGCCGGGGCGCAGTGCGTGACGGACAACGCCCAGCCTGCTGAGCACGCCCGGCCGGTCGTCGTGCTGGTGGATGGCCTTACGGTCTCGGACTTGTGCCGCGAAGGCGGTCCGGCCTTGCTCTTGAAATGGCAGGAGTGGGCGCATGGGCTGGCCAATGCCTGGTTCGCTATCACGGTCCGCGGAAGGCCAGAGGGAGCCATCGACCGCAATACGGTGGCGACGGGGCTGCCGACAGTCGAGCTGGAAGGCTTGACGCTTGAAGAGACGGAAGAGCTGCTGCAAAGGCCAGTCAAGGGCAGGATGACCTACGACTATGATGCGCTTCGGAGGGTCTGGGAGTGGAGCTCGGGCCATCCCTTTTGCGTGCAGATGTTTGGGCGCGTGCTCTTTGACGCGCATGCCGGACGTGGCCGCATACAGGCCCACGACGTCGAGAGCAGCGTACAGGCAGTAGTTGAGGCCAGCCGGCCGCTCTTCGGGGGTTTCTGGCAGGCATGCTCTGCGCAGGCGCAGTTGCTTCTGGCTGTCTCAACGACCTTGCGGGGACGTCACAGTGTGCTCGGTGCTCGCGAGCTGCGGGATGCGGCGCTGCTGCAAG
>CAYZKS010000284.1:0-4177 GCA_964478725.1 uncultured Anaerolineales bacterium | reverse complement strand
GGCGTGTGCGGGGCTGAACACGGCGACATGGAACCTGCGCAACGGTGCGGGAGCGCCGGTGCCGGCGGGGACGTACCTGTGCACCCTCACCGCCCGCTCTCCCGAAGGCTCCCAGACCTCCACCATCCGAACAATGCAAGTGAGGAGGTAGGGGCCGCGCGGCAGTGAACGGAGACGATTGCCGCGTCTGCCGCTTTGGTCGGTGCGGCAGGACGAATATCTCCCACACAGAGCAGGAGAAGGCCCAATGGTCGCCGAATGGTCATATGTCTGTAGACCCAGGCGCTCGGATTCTGCTATCATTCGGTCCGAGAGAGCGGCCTGATGGAGCATCGTTCTGATCGCACGCCTGTTAGGCGCACCCGTACGCGCGGGGGGAGGCGGTGGACCGGAGATGAGAGACTTATTCTGTACCGCCCGTAGTCTGCTCTTCACAGTCAGTCTGCTGTTGCTTGGCTCGTTGCATGCTTTCGCTCAGGTGGTGAGCTTTCCTGACGCCGGCCTGGAGGCGGCGATCCGCGACGCCATCGGCAAGCCCAGCGGCGACATATATGTGTCGGATCTGGCGGGTCTGACCGAGCTGGATGCATCGGGCAGGAACATCGCCGATCTTTCAGGCATCGATAACTGCACCGATTTGCAGAGGCTATACCTGCACCAGAACCTCATCTCCAACCTCCAGCCGCTTGCCGGTCTCACCGGCCTGCAGCGCCTCAATCTGTATGACAACCAGGTCAGCAATGTAGAGGCTCTGGCCGGGCTGACCAGCCTGTACCACCTCACACTGAGCTACAATCAGCTCTCCAACCTCCAGCCGCTGGCCGGCCTTACCGGCCTGCAGTATCTCTATCTCGACCGCAATCAGATCAGCAATCTGCAACCTCTGGCCGGTTTGACAAGCCTGCAAACGCTGTACCTGTATCGCAATCAGATCAGCAATCTGTTGCCTCTGGCCGGGCTCGTCAACCTGCAGGTGCTCTCCCTCAGCCAGAACCAGATCCACTACCTGCAGCCACTGCAGCTTCTCGTTGGCCTGCAACGGCTGTACCTGGCGAGTAATCTGATCACCGACCTCGAGCCATTGGCGAATATGACTGATCTACAGGATCTCGACCTCAGCCACAACTCCGTGAGCAACATCTACCGCCTGGGCGCTTTCAGCAACCTGCGCTCCGTGTGGCTGGCAGACAACCAGATCAGCGACATCAGCAGTCTGAGCGCGAATCTCGGGCTGGCGAGCGGCGACACGGTGGACCTCTGCGCCAACTGGCTGGACCTAACCCTTGGCTCCCAGGCATCTCAGGACACCCAGACACTGCGCGACCGGGGCGTTACTGTCCTGAGCGACGGTCAACGGGTGGCCACGCCCCCCGCCATGCCCACCAATCTCAACGTGTTTATGAACCCCGCCAGTCAAGCCGTGGGCACCTGGACGGACAACGCCGACAACGAGCAGGGCTTTACGGTCCAAGTGCGGGCATGGGACGTAAACGACTCGTGGACTGAATGGGTTACGCTGCTGTGGCTCGGGCCGGATTCAGAAGGCTATGCCGACTATCACGTAATGAAGAACGGCACATACCAGGTGCGCGTGCGGGCGTACAATGCCGCCGGCCCCTCCGCCTGGACGCCGCCCGTGACCGTCACTATTGTACCGACCTCCGTACCGGCGGACCCCAGCAACCTCACCGCCAACTTGATCCTCCCCGGACCACAGGTCGAGATGACATGGCAGGACAACGCGGACAACGAGGACGGCTTCCTCCGCCAGCGGCGCCAGCAGTTGCCTGACGAGAGCTGGTCCGAATGGGGGGCATCGAAACGCATTCGCCCCTATGTGGACATGGATATTGACACCGAACTGCCGGGAGACGGTACCTATCAGTACCGGGTCCGCGCGTACAACACGCTCGGCCCCTCGAATTGGGCGCCGCCGGTGAAGATCAGAGTGGATACTGCTCCGCCGCAGGCTCCAGCCGACTTGCAGGCCCAGCGCGTGCCGGTGGCCCCCAGCGGCAAGCCCATTCCGCCGCGCGACAACGTGCAGCTAACCTGGACGGACAGCGCCGACAGCGAGAGCGGGTACGTGCTGCAGCGGCGCACGCGCAGCAATGACGGGAGCTGGCCCGACGCGTGGACTACCATCTGCTTCCTCGGCGCTGACACTGAAGACTATGTGGATGAGGGCTTGCCCGCGGATGGTCAGTACCAGTACCGCATCCGCGCGCATAATGTAGCCGGGCCGTCCTCCTGGGCGGACCCCGCCAAGCTGTGGGTATGCTCCACTGTCCCCGCCGATCCCACGGATGTGGCGGCCGCATTGCTGGAAGGCGGTCAGGTCCGCATTACGTGGACGGACAACGCCGACAACAACGAGGGGTACCTGATCCAGCGACGTCAGCAGAACGGTGACGGCTCCTGGCCGGAATGGGCTACGCTGGAGCGGCTATCAAACCAGCCTCACGCAGAGTCATACACCGACACTACCGTGACGCTCGACGCCACCTACCAGTACCGTGTGCGGGCCTACAACTACCTAGGGCCCTCCAACTGGGGGCCCTACGTGCGCATAACCGTGATGGGTCCCGCATCAGCGCAGTTCAATGCCGTATCGCTACAGCAGGTCAACGGGCAGTGCGTGTCGGTGGTTTACAGCCTGAGTGCGGCTGCGGATGTGGTGCTGCAGGTGCGCAACATCGCGGGGCGGCTGGTTGTGGAGGTGCCCTGTGGGGAGGCGTGTGCGGGGCTGAACACGGCGACATGGAACCTGCGCAACGGTGCGGGAGCGCCGGTGCCGGCGGGGACGTACCTATGCACCCTCATCGCCCGCTCTCCCGAAGGCTCCCAGGCCTCTGCCATGCGGTCGCTGCGCGTCCGCAGATGACCATCGGCCCAGCCTGTGCCTTTCGGCATCGCGGGCCTGGGATTACCTGTCTTCTGAGACGGAGAATCCCGGGAATTCAGCGAAACAGTATCTGCTGCAGTGCACTGCACGCAGGTCGCATATGAGGCGGGAACGGTTGGAGGGCTGGATACATGGGGAGATGGAGTGAGGGCGCTGGCATAAAACGTGGTGGCACCGTTCTTGCAGGCCTGCAGTCTGGCTCCAGTGAGTCGCTCGCTGGTGGAGGTCACAGCAATGCGACATTCGCTTCGGCCCGCAATCGCCTTCCTCTGCCTACTTGCCGCCATCTGCGTCTGCTCTTCGGTAGTTCGCGCCCAAGTCGTTACCTTCCCGGACCCCAATCTCGAGGCAGCGATCCGCGATGCCATCGGCAAGCCGAGCGGGTCCATATACGCATCCGACCTGGCGGATCTCACTGAACTGTGGGCCGTGGCCAGTAACATCTCAGATCTCTCGGGCCTTGAGTACTGCACGGCGCTTGAAATCCTGGGACTAGGGGGGAACCAGGTTACCAGCCTGCAACCTCTGGCCGGCCTCACGGGGCTGCAGTGTCTCTATCTATGGGATAACCGCATCAGCAGTGTGCAACCTTTGAGCGCACTGACCGGCCTGCGTGAACTGGACCTGGCACAGAACACCATATCCAGTCTGCAGGGACTGTCACCACTCACCAGTCTTCGAGAGCTTAGCCTTGATAGCAACACGATCTCCAACCTCCAACCGCTCACCAACCTCACCGCTCTACGGTCACTCGGTCTGAGCTGCAATCACATCACCAACCTGGAGGCGCTTTCCGGCCTCTCTCAGCTTCGCTATCTTGACCTGTGGGGCAACCAAATCTCCAGCCTGACGCCCCTCGCCAGCCTTGCCCAGTTGCAGTACCTGGACGCCTCCGGCAACCAAGTTACAGACATACAACCATTGGCTAACCTTACAGGTCTCCAATGGCTCTACCTGGCACGCAATGCCATTGCGGACCTGTCTTCACTCAGATTTCTTGTCAGCCTAGCCGATCTCGACCTCTCCAGCAACCTCATAGATGAAATCTTCGACCTGGTCGCCAATCCGGGCCTGGCTTCCGGCGACTTTGTGTGTCTAGACTACAATCAACTCAATCTCTCGCCCGGCTCGCCCGCCAGCTTGGACGTGCAGACCCTCCGCAACCGTGGCGTAACGGTCTGGTGCAGCAATCAGACCCCTCCGGGCCCTCCATCCCACCCTTCCAACCTGACGGCGATGCTCAATGGCAGCAATCAGGGGGAGTTGGGCTGG
>CAYZKS010000283.1:1712-4199 GCA_964478725.1 uncultured Anaerolineales bacterium | reverse complement strand
TTGTCTGGCTCAAAGCGCGGAAGCAGGAGCAGCCTGCCCCCGGCATACAGAGTCGCATTCATCACACAGGTCTGCCCTATGGCGTGAAACAAGGGTAGCACCGCCAAGGATACGTCGTCCGGAGTTAGCTTGCACAGGCGGTCCGCCGTGAGCGCCGCATTGAAGAACATGTTGAAATGCGTCAGCTCGGCGCCTTTTGGGCGCCCGCTGGCACCCGCAGTGTACAGAATCACCGCGGTGTCATCCGACCTGGACTCGACATTGTCGAAAGCGCCACCCGACTCCATCAGTTCACTGAAGCGGTGCCAACCAGACGGGGCCTTGTGGCCGCGCACGACAGCGTGCCGACAGGTTTCCACGCCTCGCATTGCCTGTCGCGCCTCTGGAAGCACGGATTCATCTGCGACCAGCACGGAAGCATCGGAGTCTTCCAGTTGGTAGGCGATCTCAGCTGACTTGAGCAGGGTGTTGATGGGCACGACGCAGCCCCCCAGCTTGAGCACAGCGAAATAGGCGATGATGAACTCCGCTAAGTTAGGCAGCATGAGAGCTGCTTTGGAGCCTGCCTGTACGCCGAGGTGCGCCAATCCTCCAGCAAACGCAGCGGCAGCAGCATTGAGCTGCGCGTACGTCATGCGTTGCCCGTCAGAGACAACGGCTACGCGGTCAGGGTGATCGAGCGCACCCGATTCCAGGACTAGCGCTAGATTCAGGCTCACGACAGACACCACACAGGCATGCTGTACACCGCTTTCGCATTCGGCATATGAAAGAGGAAGGGGGCCTGGTCCCGCTCAGCACCTGCCCACCAAACCAGGATACGCCAACCAAGGCAGGCTGGCCCCCGCTCCTCTCAAAAGTCGATCCTGTCCTTGGGCTGTACTACTTGTCCTGGAACTTGGGCTGACGCTTCGACAGAAACGCACTCACGCCCTCGAAGCCGTCCTCTGTGCTACACAGAGCAACGAACTTGTCCGCCTCGAGCTTGAGGGCATCGAGTAAATCCACTTCCATGCCGTGATTGATGGCTTCCAGAATGGCTGCGGTGGCCAGACCGCCCTTGGAAGTGATCTTCTTGGCCAGGTCCATGGCTGTCTTGACCACCTGGCCAGCCGGCACAACCTTGTTCACCAGGCCCAGGCGAGCTGCTTCCTGCGCCGGCACCATGTCACCGGTGAGGATCAGCTCAATCGCTTTGCCACGGCCCACGATGCGTGGAAGGCGCGCGGTGCCGCCCCAGGCGGGCAACAGGCCCAGACTCACCTCGGGCTGTCCGAAGCGTGCTGTGTCCGAGGCAATGCGCATGTGGCACGCCATAGCCAGTTCCTGGCCTCCGCCAAGGCAGACGGCATTGATCGCGGCAATCACCGGCTTGGTGCTCTTCTCGATCTTGTTGAACAGCGCCTGTCCCTTCTCAATCAGCTCCCTCTTGACCTCCTTGCCCGCGCGACCAGCATCGATCTGTTGCTTGATCTCGTTGATATCCGCGCCGGCCACGAACGCGAACTGCCCTGCTCCCGTGATGATGATGGCCTTGACCTCGGGATTAGCCACCACCTCGTCAAACGCGGTGTTCAGGTCGGCCACCGTCTGCTCGCTGAATGCGTTCGCAGGGGGATGGTCAATGGTCAGAACAGCAATTCGCTCCTCGATCGAGATCTTCACGTATTGGAGATCAGCCATCTCCGCAGCTCCTTTCGTTTGATATCAGTGATTTGAAGTTCGGCTTTCAGTCAGGAATCAGTCGTCGGCCCCAACTCAGGTTGTGTACTCGAAGAAGCCCTTGCCGACCTTCTTGCCCAGGTGGCCGGCGCGCACCTTGGTCTTCAGCAGGCGCGCGGGGCGGAAGCGCTCGCCGTACTTGGCGCGCAGCTTCTCCAACTCTTCAAGCACGGCGTCCAGCCCGATGATGTCGGCAAACTGCAGTGGGCCCATGCGCTCCTCGCCATACTTCATGCCTGTCCCGGCGATCATAGCCATGTCAATCTTGTCTGCAGGCGCAATGTTCTCAGTGACGCATTGCACGGCCTCGTTGATCATCGGCATCATCAGGCGCTGCCAGGAGAACTCGGTACTTTTTTGCGTCTTGCCCTCGTCCTGCAGCTTCTTGATCATGGCCTTGACCGGTTCGTCGGTCTGATCTCCATAGCCATAGAATCCCGCGCCCGACTTTTCGCCCAATCGCCCCGCATCGAACATGGCTTTGAACAGCGGAGGTATCTCGACGCCGTATTCCTTGCCCATGTACTCCGCGGTGTGGTAGACCACGTCGATGCCAAGCATGTCCATAAGGGTGAAGGGTCCCATCGGCCAGCCGAACTTGACCATCTCCTCGTCGACCTGCACCGCTGTGGCCGCCCCTTCCTGCAGAGACAAAGTGGCCTCGTTCAGGTAGGGCGTCAACAACCGGTTCACCAGAAAGCCTGGACACTCCTGCACGACCACCGGGATCTTGCGCAAGGACTCGGTAAAGGCGACGATATCATC
>CAYZKS010000283.1:0-1612 GCA_964478725.1 uncultured Anaerolineales bacterium | reverse complement strand
TCCACGTCCTTGAGCACGACCGGCAGGCCCGAAAAGGTGATGACCTGCGCGATGCTGCCGCCCATCCAACCCGCACCTACCACTGCAGCTTTAAAGATGTACATCCCTTTCCTCCCTTTGGCTTCATCTTAAAACTGGGCCCATGACTACTTGCGCTCCACAATGATCGCAGCGCCCTGCCCGCCACCAACGCACTCTGCGGCCAAGCCCACTGTAAGGCCGCGTCGCGCCATCTCATGAAGAAGGGTAACCACGATGCGGGCGCCAGAGCAACCCACCGGGTGGCCGAGCGCGATTGCACCGCCATTGACATTGGTCTTCTCCCAATCCCAACCGTCTTCGGCCAGGATTTTGCCGACCGCCAGCACCTGAGCGGCGAATGCCTCATTCAGTTCCACCAACTGCATATCCGTATACTTGAGACCAGCCCGTTTCAGGGCCTTCGGGATGGCATAGGCCGGGCCAATGCCCATATACGCCGGATCCACTCCCGCGTAGGCATAGGCGCGGATGTAGGCCATGGGCTCCAGGCCAAGTTGCTTGGCCTTGTCGGCGGTCATCACCAAACACATAGCAGCCGCGTCGGAAATGGGGCAGGCGTTGGCCGGCGTGACCGTGCCATTTTCCTTGAAGACGGTGGGGTACAGAGCTGCCTTCTGCACACTCAGCGTAGGGTTGATACACTCGTCCTGACTGACCGATTCCGACGCCACCACCTGGCCAGCCACCTTCTTCTGCACCTCAATAGGGACGATTTCGTCCTTGAACTTGCCCATGCGGGTCGCCATGAAGGCCTTCTTGTGCGACTGCACCGCATACTCATCCTGTTCCTGGCGCGAGATGCCGTACTTCTCTGCCACGTTCTCGGCCGTGCGGCCCATGATCTGGTTGCAGATGGGGTCGGTAAGCCCTTCCCAAAGGGTGTCGATAAAAGTCGTATGGCGGAGCTTGAGGCCCCAGCGCGCTCCTCGCACCATGTACGGGGCACCGGACATGCTCTCCGTGCCACCGCACATGAAGACCTCGCCATCATCACACTGGATGGCCTGATAGGCATTTGTCATCGCAACCTGCCCCGAGGCGCAGTTGCGTTGTACCGTGTAGCCCGTGGTTTCCTTGGGTATGCCCGCCATGAGGGCCGCTACGCGGCCCAGGTTGGAGGCATCGCTGAGCTGCCCGCAACAACCCACAATCACCTCATCAATGATGGCTGGGTCGATTTGGGTGCGCTTGAGCACCTCCTTCATGGTCCGCGCCGCCAGGTCCTGCGAGGTGACGTCCTTCAGACCACCGCCGTGACGCCCAATGGGAGTACGCACACCACCCACGATGACGACTTCCTTCATGGAAACCTCCTTTGTGGATTTTGGTCGCTGCTTGTGTGGCCGGTATCAAAAACACAAAAGGCAAGGGCCGTCGTCATGGGATGGTCCCCTGATGACCCTTGCCGGTTGTTCACGTCTGCGAGGTGTACCTGCAGTTGATGCGGAACACTGCCAAATGCGCTCTCCCTACAAGCTTCATTGCTTCCCTTGGCGCTAGAACGCCGTAGAGAACGCTTCAGACCTAAGCCAACCCATTGTAGCACAAATCGGGCAAAAAGGCAACTGGT
>CAYZKS010000282.1:1259-4207 GCA_964478725.1 uncultured Anaerolineales bacterium | reverse complement strand
GTGAAGGAAAGGCGCCACGGTTGAGGGAAAGGCGCCACGGTTGCATATCCATCCTCCCGAAGGCGACTGCAGCCTTCGGGAGGAAATTCGCGCGCACAACCCCTCCCGAAGGGTTCTCTTCCCTTCGGGAGGTTGAAGGCAGGGAGGTGCGTATGAACCAGTCAACCCGTTTCCACGTCGTCGTCGTGATCGCATTGGCAGCATGCGCGTTGATCGTAGCGGCGCTGCGGCTGGCCGCGGAGAGCGCCATCTGGCGCGTGCGCCTGCCCATCATGCTCGGCCCGCCGCCAACGGGCAACATGCGCCCCTGGCCCGACACGGCGCGCGGCGTGCACGTCTTCAACGACCAGCTCAACTCGCGCATGAGCGATGCGCAGGTGCGCTTCGCCGCCACGCACTACGCCGGCTGCCAGAAGATGGAGCGCGCCCAGGCCGACCGCCTGCGCGCGGTCAACCCCGGCTTTGTCATCCTGCACTACCGCCTGGGCGACGGCTTGGGCTACCGCGCCGCCGAGGGCGACTGCCAGCCCACGGGCGAGTGGCTGGCGATCATCGAGGGCGACAACTGGGTACAGGAGTGGCCCGGCGACGGCGTGGTGCGCGAGAGCTGGTTCTACCATTGGCCGGAGCCGAGCACCACGCGCGTGTTCTTGTGCGACTGGGGCTGGTACCTGATGAACCTGGACGACAGCGGCTTCCGCAGCTACTGGCAGGCCGAGGTGCTGCGCCAGGTGCAGGCCAACGACAACGACGGCCTGTTCATGGACAGCCTCAACGTCCCCAACTACCTGGGCGCGGACCACTGGAGGCCGCGGCTGCCCGACGTGGATGCGACGTTCGAGAACGCCTGGGCCGGGCGCATCTCGCGCTGGCTGAACTGGCTGCAAACCCAGCCCATCGGGCGCTACTACCTCGTGCCCAACGCCGGCTCCTGGATCACCACGCGCGACCCCACGGACTATACCGCGGCCGATGGCGTGATGATCGAGGGCTTTGTGCTGGAGGCCGACGCCAGCCCCTACGCCTACGAGGACTGGGTGTTGCAGATGAACCGCATCCTGGGGCTGACCGCGCGCGGCAAGGCCATCCTGGCGCAAACCTACGTGAACGGCGCGCAGGAGCGCATGTACGCGCTGGGCTGCTACCTGCTGGTCAAGGGCAGCCGCAGCTACCTGAACATCGAGATCAGCGACGTGCCGGAGTGGTTCGGCGAGTACATGCTGCCCATCGGCGCGCCCACGGAGAGCGCGGGCAGCGACATCTCCACGCTCTACGACGCGGCCAACGGCGTGTACCGGCGGCGCTTTGACAACGGCATGGTGCTGGTGAACCCCACCAATCCTTGGGACGGCACGGGCGTGACGCGCACGCTGCACCTGGCCGCCACCTACTACCAGGCCGTCACCCACGGCGGCGGCGAGGTGTACGAGGACGGCGTCTCCGACGCCAGCGTCCACTACCAGGCGGTCACGCAGGTGACGTTGCCGCCGTACAGCGCGGTGGTGCTGTTCAACACGAGACCGTGAAGCACTGGGAACTGGTAACCGGTTACCGGTTACCGGTTACCAGTTTCCGGTTCCCGGTTTCCGGCCAGCCCGCCAGTACTTCTTGTGGCGAGAGCGTGGGCACCAGGCCGCGCGCGCGGCGGCTCTGCTCCTGGTCCAGAGTGAGCAGTGTCCAGCCCAGCCTCCTGGCCAGGGCCACGTAGACCGCATCGGCGCCGCGCAGGCCCAGCTCGCCCGCCAGCTCGGCCGCAGCGCGGGCCAGGGCGTCGTCGATACCCGGGAAGGTGTGCCCGCGCAGGCGCATCAGCGCCCGCACCGCGGCGCGCGCCAGGCCGGGATCGCCGGTTCCACGCCTGACTGCAGCGGCCACCTCGATCCACACCAGATTGGGACACGCCACGGCAATGCCCTTGGCCTGCACTGCCGCCAGCAACTCCCGGCTGGCCGCGTAATGCGGCTCGTTCTCGCGCAGACGGCTGACGTATACGCTCGCATCAATCACGTACATGCTCAGTCACGCATTTCCGATAGCGTCTGGACCGCCGTCTTGCGTCCCTTCCAGCGCCGCGCGATGGTCGCGCTGAGCTCGTCCAGCTCCGCGGCCAGCTCGGCCTCGGAGGGATGCTGCACGCTCTGCAACAGCAGCGCGTCCAGTTGCTCTTCGTCAATTGGGGAGAGCACGCCGACGGGCTGGCCCTGGTAGGTGATCACGTACTGCGCCTTTTCCTCGCGCACGGCGCGCACGATCTCGCTCGCCCGCGCCTTCAGTTCGCGAATGCCCACGCGTGGCATGGATCCTCCTGAATGTAATCACATTTGAGACTCATGGATGCCTACATCATAGCGCCCTTGGCCAGGCTTGTCAAGATCGAGTATAGAAGGGTTGCCGGTTTCCGGTTGCCGGTTCCCGGTCTTTTCCGTCCGTGTTCATCCCCGTCACAGAACGGGGACGGACGGTCTGCGTTTATCTGTGGTTCTATTCTTCTCATCTGTGTCCATCTGTGTTCATCTGTGGTTCCATCCCTCCCGACAATTGCCGCGTGGCGCCATCCGCGCTAGAATGTGGCCTGGAGAGGATGCAACCCATGAAGAGACGCCTCGTGCTGCTCCTGCTCGCTCTTTTGCTCGCTGCCCTGGCGTGCGCGCCGCGCCAGACGACGGACGAGCAGCGCAGCCTGGCCAGCCTGCGCCAGGTGGACGACCACCCGCTGTACGTCATGACCTACTACGGCGACTATGGCTTCAGCCAGTTCCTCAAGAGTGGGAGACGGGCCACGGCTCTTGACCTGCAACGTCAAGACGGCGCTGGAGGACGCGCCAGCCAGAGCGCAGCCCCGCGGCCAGCTTCCGCTCCAGGCTGGCTCTGCACCTGCTTCTGGGCCTACAACGACGGCTCCCCGCTCTTCGGCCGCAACTTTGACTGGGAGCGCCACCCGGCCCTGC
>CAYZKS010000282.1:0-1159 GCA_964478725.1 uncultured Anaerolineales bacterium | reverse complement strand
GACGGCTCCCCGCTCTTCGGCCGCAACTTTGACTGGGAGCGCCACCCGGCCCTGCTGCTGTTCACCGACCCGCCCGACGGCTACGCCTCGGTGTCCATGGTAGACGCGGGCTACCTGGACCTGGGCAGCGACCCGCTCTCCGTCAGCGAACGGCTCAAGTTCTTGGACGCGCCCTACTGGCCGTTCGACGGCGTGAACGAGTGTGGCGTCGCGGTCGGCGTCATGGCCGTGCCCTACGGCGAGGCCCGGCAGGACCCGGAGCTAGTGACCATCGGCAGCCTGCACGTCGTGCGCCTGCTGCTGGACCGCGCCACGAACCTGCATGAAGCCCTGTGGCTGCTGCAGCAGTACAACGTTGACTGGGGCTCCGGGCCTCCCCTGCACTACCTGCTGGCCGACCGCGAGCGCTCGGTGGTGATCGAGTACGCCAGCCGCCAGAGGCGGGCCATGTTCAACACCGACGCGTGGCAGGTGTCCACCAACTTTCTGATCTCCGAGGTTTGCGAGTCCAAGCCTGATGACCTGTGCGAGCGCTACCGCGAGGCCAACGCCGCCCTGGCGCAGGCGCAAGGCCGGCTCTCTTCCGCCGCGGCCATGGCGCTGCTCAGCCGCGTCTCCCAGCCCATCACGCAGTGGTCCGCCGTGTACGAGCTGGGGACGGGCACGGTACGCGTGGCGATGGGGAGGGAGTACGGGGAGGTGCAAGAGTTTGAACTCGGGATGAAGTAGGGTTGACGGTTAACAGTTAACGGTTAACGGTGGACGGTTGACGGTGAACGGCTGGCTGATAACCGTCAACCGTTAACTGCCAACCTTCTTATCCCGCCACCCCACCAGGAACAACAGCCCGATCACCATCAGCGGCACGGCGACCGGATCTGCCCAGCCCTCCCCCCGCGCCCAGACGGTGTACAGCAGGCCGGCGGCCGTGAGCAGCACGCCTCCCACCCACTCCCAACGCCAGGCGACCGCCAGCAGGAGGGCGATGAGCGCGGTGGGTATCAGGTGCATCGCCAGGGCCAGCAGTGTCTCCCACCACACCAGCCCCAGGCCGAAGACGCCCAAGGCGAAGATGGCGCTGAAGGCGGTGAAGAGCAGGCCCAGGATTCTGGGGGACCAGTAGAGGAAGCGATGGACGGGTCTGGGCATGTGGACACCT
>CAYZKS010000281.1:0-4228 GCA_964478725.1 uncultured Anaerolineales bacterium | reverse complement strand
CCCCACATCACACTGTTGGACAACGCCCGTCTGGGCACGAACATCATCCATTGGCTAGCAGGCAGGACTACGGCAGGGCAAGCGCCCACGCCAACACCGACGCCCTCCGCCACAAGTGCGCCGGGTCTCAGCCAGGAAGACGCCACTTCGGTGACCCAGCACTTGGAGGTCCTGCAGAACGAATGGGTGCAGCCATCTGTGGACATCTGCAACGGCATCTTCCTGAGAACTGAGTATGATGCAGCGGCTTGGGGGGCCTTCTTTGTCTCCTACTTCTCCGCGCATCCGTTGACCTTCCACCTCAAGGACTACCTGGGCTATCCGATCATCTGGTGGTGGGATGAGGCGACGCACGCGAAACTACAGCGGGCCATTCTCCCGGCGTTACTCAATGGCATCGATCGCATCTACGCCGGCCATCCGGCGGACCTGGCATCCACCCTCGACTCCAATCGTGACGTGCGCGAGACGCTCTTTGCGTCACACCAACTGGTCAATGCTATCCTGAATCATGGCGTTCTCCGTGCTGCGGAGCGCAATGAGGTGTTCGATTGGTGTCAGAACCTGCTCGCATCCCATCCAGAGTACTTGCGCGCCGGGGTCACGTTCGACACGACCGCCAGGCCCTATCTGGCCACAGCCCGTGCTCAGCTGCAACTGAACTTGGCCGATGCCGTTCCCTTGGCGGCGGAAGTCAAGTCAGCCATCGCGCAAGGGTTAGGCCTGTCCGGATGGTATCAGACCCTATGGAACCAATATAACCTTCTTGTCCTGGACAACAACGGCCTCCGACCAACCCAACTCGCCACTATTGCCGCGTATCTCGATAGCCTGCCGACTGGTCTACACGATCTGCGCTTCATCAGCCAAAACGATCTCCTGGGCAATGCGGGACAACGGCACGTAGACCTGGCCGCCAGTTCTGGGGTGAACATCTTTGACGTTGATCTCGGTGCAATCACCGAGAACGGCTTTCCGAGCGACGTCCCCGCTCACTACTCGGACGTGTTCTCCCTCGTCCTTGCGCACGAGGTCAACCACGTGGTGGATGCTCAGACCATCGACGGCAGCGCAATTCTACGGCAGCGCAAGGCCCAGCTGATCTCCGCCGCTGGCTGCGATCATCTAAACTACCTTCGTAGCATGTTCGAGGACTGCTTTTTCGTCAACGCCCCCCAGGAGTTCTTTGCGTCCGTTGCCAATCAGTTCTTTGCCAACTCGGAGCGAACCCTCGACTTGGGCATCGCTCGCTTCAGTTCTGGGAGGCAGGAACCCATCAACCAGTTTTTGTTCTTCGCTGAAGTCTATTCACAAGCACGAGACTCGCTCCCAGCATATACCATTGACACCTCCGGCAACCTCACGAAGCAGACTTGGAGCGTTAGAAGGGACGCGCTTGGCCGGATAACTAGCATTCAGTATGAGTCACACGTCGTGAGCTTTGATATGGACATAGAAGGAGATGTAATCTCGATCCAGAAACAGTGAACAGGATAGGTCGAGGCTGCAGGACGCGCGGTCGCACCCAGCGGATGTTTGTGACCCTCGTCCACGTCCGTATCGCACGTGATTACTCTCTCTTGGGGGCCCTAGCCAAGAGATGTGCGGCATGATGGAAGCACTGACAGGGCGATCGCGTCTTCCTGGGAGGGTCTTGCCTACCCAGTGCTCAAGATTGACCTGCTATTCTTCCTCCAATCACGCGATTACTGACGAATCTCCGCCCAAGTTGAGGGAGGCGAACGACATGGATTTCACCCGTCTGAGGAGAGCCGCCGCACTGATTGCAGTGGTCGTATTGCTGCCACTTGCCTACGCTAATCCTATGTCAGCAACACACCAAGGGGCTTCGGACAGAAGCCTAGCGTCAATCGCCATCGACCCCGTGACGAATACCGTGAGCCTGAACAGCGCGTTCAGCTTGGACATTCAGGTGCGTGGCGGCAGCTACCAGGTGGCTGGCGTGTCCGCCTGCCTGAGCTTCGACCCGGCTTACCTGCACGTCGTGGACGCCGGCGGCAACGAGGCCAACGACATCACGCCCGGCGCCGCGCTGCCCCGCACCATGCGCAACTCGGCCGATAACGCGCTCGGCCGGATCCAGTTCGAGGCCGCAATGGACCTGGGCGGCGCCCCGGCAGGCGGCACCTTCGTGCTCGCCACGATCCGCTTCAAGGCGATCGCAGCCACGCCCTCGGGCGGGACAGGCATTGTCTTCCTAGGCGGGAGCGATGTGCTCGACAGCCAGGGCAACTCTGTGCTGGGTTCGACCTCGAATGGCAGCGTCGTTGTTGTCCCCGTGGCAGCGGGGCCCCGGGTGTACCTACCGATGGTGCTGAAGGAGCACCCGGCTGGCGCGGGGCCGACCGCTACCCCTGTCTCGCCTGCTCCAACCCCTAGCGCAACGTCACCACCTACGTCGACATGCACCATGACCAGCCAGCCAAAGCCGTCACCCACGGCAACTGTGCCACGACCAAGCCTCTATACCCGCACCAATGCCGGAATAGTGAGGGTCTCTCTGGCAGGTGAGAAGCGCTTCGTGATCGCGGACTACCATCTCGGAAGCTACTCAATTGAGATACTGAACGACGAGCTTTACGTGGATCGTTGGGGCCTTCGCAGGATCGAAGTCTATTCCCTCAACGGAGACTACCGCCGTGCAGTCTCCATCCCCCCGGAGGTGGGGTATTATTATCGCTTCGTTATTGTGCCGGATGGCAGAATAGCTCTCCTAGACAACCAGAGTGACAGGATGTACTTCATAAGCCCGTTGGGCACTCTATTGGCCACAGTCAACATCTTAGATGGCGCCGACGATCATTGGCAGAACGTGGACGGGGTGGTGGTCGACCACAGGCTCATCTTCTCCGAAGACGGCAACAAGCACCTGTTACAGATCGATCTCAACACTTACCAGCGCTCCATCTTCAAGGACCTGAGCCACCTGGATGTCTACTGGCTTGGTGCGATCACGTACGCTAGAGGTCATTACTATGTGCTTGGGCCAACGCAACTGTACGCGTTAGACGAGAGCGCCG
This sequence comes from uncultured Anaerolineales bacterium, assembly GCA_964478725.1. Lineage (GTDB taxonomy): Bacteria > Chloroflexota > Anaerolineae > UBA2200 > UBA2200 > CAYZKS01. The sequence continues at coordinate 1,187 of CAYZKS010000281.1, read as the reverse complement.
TGGTTATTACTATTGCTGAGCTTGAATACGGCATCACGGGGATTGCCGTGATCGGCGACTTCGCCTACGTCAGCTCGTATTCCGCTGGTAGGATCTACAAAGTGGATCTGATTACTCGGGTCGTCAGCGTGCTCATATCAGGCCTCGACCATCCCGGCGACATGGAAGCACTGCTGTGATCGGCGGTGGCCAAGCATGGTGACCCTGACATCAGCCTGATAGTGCCGGGCCCCCCTTCATCATGGCGGCCAGCGGCCATCGTGCCCAACACGGGCACACCAGCCGTTTCGCCAGGCCCTAACCAAGGAGGAGACATGTCGAGACGGGCAAGTTCAGTGGCTGTTCTCATCACAGCACTGTCTCTTGCTTCGGTTGCTCCGCGCGCGAACCTCCCGTCACCCTGGCTCCGAGCCAGAGAAAGCACTGTGGTCCTGGCCATCGAACCAGCTGCAACCACGGCAACCGTGAACAGCGCGTTCAGCTTGGACATTCAGGTGCGTGGCGGCAGCTACCAGGTGACTGGCGTGTCCGCCTGCTTGAGCTTCGACCCAGCTCACCTGCACGTTGTGGACTCCAGCTGCAACGAGACCGACGTCCTCACGCCGGGAGGTGCCTTGCCTCGCGCCATGCGCAACTCGGCAGACAATGCGCTCGGCCGCATCGAGTTCGAGGCCGCAATGGGCCTCGGCGGCACCCTGGCAGGCGGCACCTTCTCGCAGCCGCATGCGCAGGTGGTACCGCACTCTGGTTCGAGTCCAGGACTGAGGCAATTGACGGGGACGGCAACGCCGCACTTGACAGCGCAGTGGGTGGCAAGGTCTTGGTAGCGGGTGAACGACCCACCTGCGGGGCGTTTCTACCTCTGGCGCTCAGCCAGCATGTGCCCGGAAACATCGTTACTACGTACCAGTCCAGCCCGGGAGATTTGATCTACCGCATCGATGCAGCAGAGTTTAGTGGGTAGCGCACCAGGTCGGCTGCCGATTCCGCTCTGAACCGAGTGACATCCCCGCCTGCACCCGTTGGCTGGAATCAGCCCGAGTTCGTCGAGGACGGCGGCTGGCGTGGTGGCTCACGGGTTTGGTGGGACATCTGGACATGGCCTCAGTGGAGGCCTCTGCCGCCCGCGGCGAGCCCTATTGGTCTGCTGGATGCGCTCGGAACTCCCGAGTGTGCAGACGGAGTCA
>CAYZKS010000280.1:0-4232 GCA_964478725.1 uncultured Anaerolineales bacterium | reverse complement strand
AAGGCATTCGCATGCGGGCCTGTGGTGTACGAAGACATGGCGAACGGGTTAGAGCACTGGATGACAGCCGTATCTGTGCGAATGCCTTACCCCTACAACGCGTATGTGCCCAACGCCCCGGTCAGCCTGCCCAGGTGCACGGGGCCTTGCACGGCCGCCAGGTACGCGCACACACGCCACGGGCCGCGCCTCTCGGCAAAGTAGCGAGGCATCCCTTCAAGCAACGATTTCCATGCGCAAGCCAAACGTGTCTCGTGGCGGTGCACATGGTATCGTTATCGCGGCCCCTGTGGCGATGCGCTCTGCCGTCCACAGGGCCACGAAAGCGTCCAGCACATCATCTTCGGCGCTGGCGAGGCGAGCCCGCTCTGACACGGCTTCTAGCAGCCATGCGCCAAACAGAGGTTCAAGTAGCTTGCGACGTTCCTCTCTCCCGGCTCTCTTCTTCTTGCTGTGTTGCAGGGCTTGCCCGCCCGCCAGAAAGTAGAAGCTGACCTCTGGGTGTACTTCACGCACCCTTGCCGACAGCTCGGGGTCGTGGCACAGCAGTTCATCCACTTCCCTGATTTTTGGCACGATGGCCCAAGCCTGAAGTGACATCTTCTTGCCTTCGACCTCAAATCGCAGCTGGCACGCCTCAACGTAACTGGAGGCGCTCAGAACAGGCCTGATCGGTGCCGGGAAGACACTGCGGGCGCGAGGTGGTCCCAGCAGTTGCCGCGCCTCAAGGTCACAAGCACGCGGGCCACGTTCGGGCAATCCGATGGGGATGTCTATCGCAAGGACCTGTGGTGTCGGTTGACTATGGACAAGTTCGCGCGCCGCGCAACACAGGCGCCAGCAAATGGAGCCAGAGTCGAGGTCTTTGGAGATGACGACCCATCCGGCCCTGCAACCGTCTGCTCCGGACGCTATACGCACGGAATGGGAGCCCGCTTTCCTCCAGTTGCCATCTTCCTGTCCTTCTTGAACAGCCGGGGCCAAATCCATGGCCCCTTGTCCCCGTTTCGACATCCCTGCGTGCAAATGCCCTACCTCTGCTCGGTCAATTCCGCACGCTGACCGGCACGCACAGCAGGCGCACGGGTTCGCCCCAGGCGTGCTTGAGGCCGCGGCCGGAGGGGCCGGAATAGAGGTAGGCGATGTGGGGGCGGCCCTGGCCGTCCAGGGCCAGGGAGGTGCGATCGCTGCCGGCGTTGGTTTCAACCGTGCAGGTGCGCCACACGCCGTCGCTCCGCCAGGCGCACTTGAGGGCGTTGTGCGTGGCGTCGTAGTAGCTGATGTGCGGGTTGCCGGCGCCGTCCAGGGCCAGCGAGGTGGATTGGCCCACGTCGCCCGCGCTGTCCACAGTCTGGAGGCTCCATGCGCTGCCCGTCCACGCCGCGTACTTGAGGTCTTTGTGCTCCCAGTCGTAGTAGCTGATGCGGGCATGCCCGTCCGCGTCCAGGGCCAGTGAGTTGTCGTTGCCGGCGTAGTAGCCGCCGTCCACGGTCTGCAGCTCCCAGGCGCTGCCCGTCCAGCGCGCGTATTTGAGGGCGCCCGCGTACTGGTCGTAGTAGCTGATGTGCGCGCGGCCCGTGCCGTCGATGGCGATGGAGGTGCTGTACCAGCATCCCCCCACCTCCACCGTGTCGGTGATCCAGTCGCTGCCCGAGCGGTAGGCGTGGCGCAGCTCCAGCGCTGCCCCCACTTGGGCGCAATAGGCAAAGTGCGGCTGCGCGGCGCCGTCCAGGGCCAGGGACAGCGATGCGCCGCTGATGTTGCCCTCCATCTCGCGGGTCTGCCACGAGCCGCCCGCGCGAGTGGCGTACTTGAAGGGGCAGTAGAACGGGTTGCAGACGTTGTAGCCGACGTGCGGCTGGTCGTTGCCGTCCAGCGCCAGCACGGTGCTGCCTCCGAACTGCATGCTGTCGACCCTCTCTGTGGCCCATTGGCTGCCGGTCCAACGCGCATAGCGCAGGTCCTGGCCACTGGGAGCGTCGGCTGCATAACTGACGCAGGGGCAGTCCTGGCTGTCCAGGGCCAGCGAGGCGTAACCCCGCGCATGCGTGTCCACCAGCTGCGTGTGCCAGCGCATGCCGCTCAAGGGGATGGGCTGCAAAGCCAAGGGCGCGGCGCCGGATTGGGAGCGGAAAGCCATCGCCGGACGGGCCGTGGCCGCCAGGTGACCGGGGAATAGCCACAGCGGAGCTACGAGGACGAGGCTCAGCACGAGCAGCAGGTGCGGTCTCATGATCTGCCTCCTTTCCACGTTCCAGTCGGGACAGAAAGCTCGACCATCTCTATCCGGGCTGGCCGGGCCAGGTCGCCGATGAGGCCTGCACGAACTCTGCCCGGACAGGCATCATTTCAGCTTGCCGGCGCCTTTCAGGGCTTGCAGGATCCTGGCATCCGAGCGGGGATCGTCCCCATGGAAAAAGCCCGGCCCTGGATAGCCCAGTTCGATGCGGAGCACGGGATGTTCCTCTGTGGCGCTGAGGGTGTCTATGACCACCCCATCAAAGCTGAGAGAGGAGTACCCGACCCAGAAGGCGCCGGCATAGATGGGCTGGCCGTCCACGCAGGCGGCGAAGGACTTGCCGCTGACCGGCACGGACAGGGCGTGAATCTTCGCGTAACCGGAGGGGGTCAGCTCCATCTCGTGTGCGGCCTGGGTGTAGGACGCGATGTCGCTGGCGGATAGGAAGGGCTGGTCCTCAAGCTCGAGGTGGCTGAGCATAACGAGTTGGGCGGGAGGCGTGTCCCCGGCCAGCAGGTAGATGGCAAAGCCAGTGGCTTCGACCAGGCGGTCGCCCTGCCATGCAAAGCTGCGCGTGACCTCGACGCTGGGCGCCGCGCTCATCGGCTCCTCCGGCCGGCGCGTGATGATGCTTACCACGACCTTGCCGGATTGGATCGCCAGCGCATTCACGACGATGCGGTCTCCCAGCAGCAGCGCGGCAGCAGGCCTGGCCGCGCCCGCCTGGTTGATGACCGCGGCCAGATAGGTGAAGGTGCCGCTGCCGCCCGGGTCTGCCACCAGTGTCACGGCCGCATCCTCCGCACCGTCCCCATTGATGTCCCCGAAGGCGCGCTGCTCGCCCAGACGAACCATGGTTTTGGTGGCGCTGCCCGGAGCAACGGGTTCTTCAAACACGCCGTCCTGGAGTTGCGCTGTTCCTGTGCTGGCCCACTCGATGGGGTATGCGGCGTTGAGCAGCGCCTGGGCGATGGACGCGCTCTGCGGCGTCAGGGTGGCGAGGGTCTTGCCGTTCGCGTCCGACAGGCGCAGTTGCTGCCCATCGAGCTTGAACGTGGCTGCTTGGGTCAGAGCGGCGATGTACGCCATGGCCTGCTGCATGACCGGTCCTGCGCAAGCCATCTTGGTGGAGACGATGTCCTTGCCGATGCTGAGCTTGGTCCCCTGCTGCGTGTAGGAGCCGCTGTAGCGGTTGCAGCCGTCCGTGCCATGGATGCGGCCGGACTCAAAGTTGAGCGTCACGGGCGTTTCCGGCAAGACCGCCTGGCCGTTCAGGTCCGCCAGCAGCCAACTGCTGCCGTCCAGTGGCGTGCTCGGCGTACGGCTGGGCGCGCACGCTGCCACGGCCAGGGCGGCCAGCGTCAACGCCGCCAGAAATCGGTTTGATCGCATGATCTGTCTCCTCGTCAAAAGGATTCTCTTCGCCAGCTCAAGTCGTCCTGGGCGAGCGGGCGCTCTGGTTCGACGCCACACGCCTCCCGAAAGTTCCGGGCTGTGATCGGCTTGGGTGTCACTTCTCTCGCGGGCCCTTGCCTCGCAGCCGCTGGTTGAGCTCCCACAAGGCCGTGCGGTTGCCATCATACCGTACTCGATCATACGCCTCGGCGTACTTGAGCCATTCGTATTCCGTGTGCTCGTGCGAGAGCGTAATGCGCCCGTCCGGCACCGCAACCCCAAAGCAGTACTGCGGTATCACGTAGAGGTCCTTCGGCCAGTGGTAGCTGTCCGGCAGCTCGGTCACGGGCACCGGCTCGACTGTGTCCAGCGGCAGCAGAGGCGCGCTGGGGGGTATCCCGGCCTCTTCTCCCATCTCTCGCCGCGCCGCTTGCAGCGGCGTCTCCTGATCCTCGCCGCCGCCGGCAATGCCTTGCCACCAGCCTACGTCCGTTCGTCTCAACACAGCGAATTCGAATTCGTTCTCGCCCACGCGACGATACGGGTATATCAGAACCTGGAACGGCGCTCTGGCCATGCTTTGCTACCTCTCATTTCA
>CAYZKS010000279.1:0-4236 GCA_964478725.1 uncultured Anaerolineales bacterium | reverse complement strand
GGGTTTCTGGGCGTGGGGAGCCTACTGCGGCGAGTGGCGGGAGGTACTGGCCTAAATCCGACGCTCGCGAGCGTGTTGCGAGTGACCCACATCACAGCTCACAACAAAGGAGAGCGCAACATGCGAATCAGGAACCTGACTCTGGCGCTAGCCGTGTTCATGCTCCTCTCTGCACCGGCGCTCGCGGACGCGCCTGCCGCCAGCATGCGCGCCGGCATGCGCACCGGCGCACAGCTCACGGGGCAATTCTACTTTGCGCTGCAGCGCTGGGCGACCAAACACGGAGCGCTATTCGAGGGCATGCGATGGTTTCCCGGAGATTTCAACGGCGATGGCCTGCACGAGTTCGCCGTGGTGTGGAATGACGGCGGCGAGATCAGCATCGACGTTCACAAATCTACCGGCTCATCCTTCGTTCTGGAGCGCTGGGAAACCAGACAGGGAGCGCTCCTGCCTGGCATGACCTGGTTTGCCGGCGATTTCACCGGCGACGGCAAGGACGAGCTGGCAGTGCAGTGGGATGACGCCGGAGCCATCAGCGCTGACGTACACGTGTCCACTGGCAGCGCGTTTGTCAAGCAGCGCTGGGCCACGCAACTGTCGGGGGTGGTCGAGGGCGCGCAGTGGTTTGCCGGGGATTTCGATGGTGATGGCAAGCGCGACCTGGCCGAGGCGTTCGACGATGGCGGGCGCAGAAGCATCAGCGTGCACAAATCAACCGGCTCGGCCTTTGTCCACGCGCGCTGGGCGACCAAGCACTCATGGTGGTACGCGGGGTCGTGGTACGCGCCCATAGGCTGGTTTCCCGACGACTTTGACGGAGACGGCAAGGATGATCTGGCTATAGTTGTGAACGACCACGACCAGATCACCATCGAAGTGGAAAGATCCTCTGGCAGCGCCTTTGTCCTCGAATTCTGGGCGATCAAGCAGGGAGCGCTATTCGAGGGCATGCTCTGGTTCCCTGGCGACTTCACTGGGGACGGAAAGGACGAGCTGGCCGTGGTCTGGAATGACCTGGACCAGATCACCATCGACGTGCACGCTTCGAGCGGCAGCGCCTTTGTGCCCGAGCGCTGGGCAACCAAGCAGGGGGCGTTGTTCGGGGGCATGCTGTGGTTTCCCGGTGATTTCAACGGGGACGGCAAGCAGGAACTGGCCGTGGTGTGGAATGACGGCGGCCAGATCAGCATTGACGTGCACGCCTCCACCGGCGGTGCGTTCGCCATGCAACGCTGGGCGACCAAACAGGGCAACCTGATTGATGGCATGCTCTGGTTCGTGGCCGACTGCAACGGCGACGGGCGCGACGATCTGGCCAATCGCTGGGACGATGCGGGCATGATCAGCATGGACGTGCAGGTCGCGGCCGTGAGGCATGTCGCGTACGTGCCGTTGATCGTGCGCTAGGGGTTTCGCGCCAAGCGCATGGGGGCCAGGCATCCCTTGCCGCTGCTGTTGGATACTGCAATAACGCTCGCGGGCCAGCCTGCGTGCAGCGCACGCCGGGCGCGGCCGTCAGCGGCCCTTCAGAAGCGCCGGCAGGTAGGCGCAGATCGCCCGGCCCAGCGCCAGGTCCAGCGTGACGGTCGCATTGGCCGCGACCTGCACCTGGCGGCGCACCGGCGCGTAGCCGCTTGCGTAAGCCCACACGTTGTACGTGCGTGGCGCGACGGTCAGCGAGTACCGTCCATCGCTTCCCGCCATCAGTTGCGCCCCCAGGATCACCGGATAGTCCGTGGTCACCGATACGCTTGCCCCTGGAATGGGCTGGCCTGTGGCGGCGCTCCTTACGCGGCCCTGCAGCGTTCCGCGCGGAAAGCCGGTGATGCGGGTGATGCTGTTGTCGCGGTCATCGGAGACGTACAGGTTGCCGGCCAGGTCAAAGGCCAGGCCTGACGCGACTAGGTAGCCGACGGCCAGGTTCTTGATGCTGCCATCGGGCGCGATGCGCAAAACGCCACTCTGGCGGCCGGCCGGACTGCTGACGTACAGGTTCCCGTCAGGCCCGAAGGCCAGGGCGTGCAGGCTGGAATGCTCGATGTCGGCGAACCAGCTCTTGGTGCCGTTGGGCAGGATCTTCCAGATGCAGTCCTGCTCCCCCCTGCACCACCTGGCAGCCGCGTACAGCACCCCGCTGGAGTCCGAAGCGAGCGCCTGCGGCTGGGCCAACCCGGTCGCCACCAGCGTCACCACCCCGCCTGGCGAGACGGCCGAGATCTCTCCCGACCCGTATTCCGCGACATGCAGAGTGCCGCTAGGCGTGAACGCCAGGCCGGCAGGGAAGTCGAGCGCGCGCGTCACTTCCCGCACCTCACCCCAGCGCGAGATGCTGACCAGGCGCGGCTGGAAGCCAGGGCACGCCTCCGAGAAATAGAGCTCGCCATTGGGCTGAAATGCCAGATAGCCCATGGGCAGGATGTAGCTCAGCACCTCGGCAAAGGGATGCGCGCGCCCGCCTACCACGTGACCGATGCTGCCGGATTCACCGTTGCACACGTACAGCTCCGCGCTGGGACTGAACGCCATGGCCTGCGGCGTGGTCATGCCGTTTCCTGGCAGGATCTTCTGGTAGGTGCCGTCGGTGTGGATGCGGTACACCTCGCCGCTGGCGCGCATGGCGGCGAGCAGCTCGCCATTGTCCAGGCGCTCCAGTCCCATCAGGTATGCGGGAGGCAGGGTGGCAAACACGGAAACGGCCCCGCTGGGGCTGACCCTGTATACCCGATCCTCGTCCAGCCCCCGGCTGGAGATGTAGAACTCGCCGCTCGGGCTGGCCACCAGACCGTGGCAGGTCGAGTGCCGCGGCAGCGTCGCCAGCAATTGCCTCTGCCCGTTCTGCGGGTTGAAGCGGTACAGCTCGTCCACAATGGTCACGTACAATTGTCCATCGGGGCCGAAATCCAGCCCGTTGATGCCAAAGGGTAGCTCGCTGGCCATGATCTGTACCTGGCCACTCTGCGTCACACGCAGCAGGCTGCCTTGACCCAGGCTCGTGCCGCCGCACATGTTGAGCCCTACCCACAGGTGCAACTCCGGCGCCGGTCCAACCGTGATCGAGACCTCGCAGCCTGAGGCAGGCACACGCCCGATATAGGTGATTTGCCCGGAGGGCGTGGCGCGGAACAGGGTTCCCTCAGCGTGGTGGAAGTACAGATTGCCGTCGGCCCCGGCCGCAAGCGAGAATGCCCCCACGTCTGCCAGCGGGGTCACGCTCCCGTCCAGACCCAGCCGGAAGATCTTGTTGCTGCCAAAGGCGGCCAGGTAGATGGACCCGTCGGGCGTAACGGCCAGGTCGTTGGTGACGTTGGGGGCGCCCGCAACGACGGTCTCCACCGCGTACCCGGGCAGGAGCGCGCGAGGATGGAAGGATTCCGGTGGGCGCGGCGCATCCTCAAAGGGTATATCGCCCAGCGTGACATCGGAGGCGACCGGGATGGCATAGCGCACCCAGTGGCCCTCGCCGCCCGTGCCGAAAGACAGGTCATAGGTGCCGGGGGGGACCGTCAGCGCGAACGACCCGTTGGCAGCAGACGAGGCAAAGCCGAGGGCGCAGCCAAAATCGATGCGTTGGTCCGGATCCTCGACGTAGCCCCCAGCATCGCGCACGGGCTGTCCCTGTGCGTCCACCAGCCGCCCCGAGATGACAAAGCCAGCGGCCAGTTGGAGATCGATGCCGCTCACCGTCTGGCCGGAGACCACCGAGACGCGCTGCGCACGGGCAATGTCGGACCAGCTTCGCACGTCGCGATAGGCCTGCGGCACCAGATGCTCGCTGCGGCCGTGGGTGTTGACGACCACCGCGTAGGATCCCGGCGGGACCTGCAGGCGATAGGAGCCGTCCGCGCCCGTGCGCGTGCCCAAGGGGATGCCGCCGCAGCTGGTCACCGAGTCATAGTCCCCGGTGGACACACTCACGTCCACCACCGGGTTGCCGCGCCAGTCGCGCACCCGGCCGGTGATGAAACCGTCGGCCTGCTCGCCGGCAATCTTCGCGGGAACGGCGGTCCACAGCGACAGAGCAAGCAACAGCATCAGTGCCACGCGCGGCCAACGCTGCCTTCGACTCATCGTTGCCCTCCTGGCGCCAGCCGCATCCGAAGCCGGATGGCCATGAATGTCGCGCTCAACCGTCTGGGTCTTGCCGACCCTGATGCTATTGAATACAGGAAGACGCCGGGGCTGTCAAGTTGAGGTGAAAGGGCTGCGCATCTGTTGAACCCATGCACAACTTCC
>CAYZKS010000278.1:3062-4269 GCA_964478725.1 uncultured Anaerolineales bacterium | reverse complement strand
CGCAAGAGCACTCGGAACGGCGTCCACGGGGCGTTGCGACATGACTTGACAACCGGGGGCGCGCTGTGTATCCTGCGCTTGGAGATGAGTCTTGATCGCCCGTTCGGCTCGCAGTGAAAGGACCAGGCCTGGCATGTTGACCGAATACCTGACAGCAGCGCTAGAGTCGGCTCACTTTGAGATCATTGAAGACACCGAGCCCTACTGCGGTGAGATTCCGGCCTTGAAGGGCGCATGGGCGACGGGCGTCACTCTGGAAGAATGCCGCCGCAACCTTGCCTCCACCCTGGAGGACTGGGTGCTTTTCAGCATCGCCCGAGGGCTGGAGCTGCCGGAAGTGGGCAACGTCTGCCTGGTGCTTCCGCAGCGGATCCCGGCCTGATGCCGGGACGCCTTGGCAACGGAAGACCTTTGGGGTCTGAAGTGCAAGACCCCAGAGGTCTTTCCAGTTCACTGTAGCACGCGCTGCAGCTCGGCTTTGAGGCTCTTGAGCTCGTACGGTTTCTGCAGGAAGCCGGCCACGCCGCGGCCGGCGAAGCGCCGCGTGGCCTCTTGCTCGTCGTAGCCGCTGGAGAGGATGATCGGCACGTCGGGCCGGATCTGGCGCAGCAGCTCCACGGTGGTGGCGCCGTCCATCAACGGCATGGTCAGGTCCAGCAACACGCAGCCGATCTCGTCAGCGTGCTCGCGGAAGCGCACCACGGCGTCCATGCCGTCAGCGGCGGTCAGCACCTGGAAGCCTGCGCTTGCCAGCGTGGCCGCGCACAGGTCGCAAACCATCTGCTCGTCATCCACCACCAGCACCGTGCCTGATGGCCGTTCAGGCAGCTCGAGCTGCGCTGCCTTGGGTTGCCGCGGGGCGACCGCTGGCGTCCGCGTAGCGTCTTGCTCCCCGGCAGGCTGCGAGGCAGACTCTATCGCCGCGGCCGCCTGTGTCCCGGCATCCTCCGCCAGCATCTCAGGCGTGGCAGGCGACTGCGCTGCCGTCCCGGCCATCCCGGACGATGGCGTCTGGGCAGCCTCAGCAGCGGCCTCAGGCGCCGGGGTTTGCCGCGAAGCGTCTTGCTGCAGGCAAGGCTGCGGAGCGTCTTGCTGCAAGCAAGGCTGCGGAGCGTCTTGCTGCAGGCAAGGCTGCGGAGCGTCTTGCTGCAAGCAAGGCTGCGGAGCGTCTTGCTGCAGGCAAGGCTGCGGAGCGTCTTGCTGCAAG
>CAYZKS010000278.1:0-2962 GCA_964478725.1 uncultured Anaerolineales bacterium | reverse complement strand
GCAAGGCTGCGGAGCGTCTTGCTGCAGGCAAGGCTGCGGAGCGTCTTGCTGCAGGCAAGGCCGCGGAGCGTCTTGCCTGGCGCCGGCCTCCATCACCGGCAGCAGCACGCGCACGCAAGTGCCCTTGCCGCGCTTGCTATCCACCACGATGGCGCCCTTGTGGCCGCGCAGGATGCCATGCGCCGCCGACATGCCCAGGCCGCGCCCGGTGAGCTTGGTGGTGAAAAAGGGCTCGAACATGCGCCGCAGCGTGTCGGCATCCATGCCGCAGCCCGTGTCGCTCACTTCCAGCCAAACGAAACGTCCGGGCGCAGGCTTGCTCTCCAGCAGGCTGCGACTCAGGTAGGCCTCGTCGCAAACCTGCTCGCCGGTGCTGAGGGTGACCGTGCCAGGCTCCTGGCCGATGGCTTCCGAGGCGTTGGTGATCAGGTTCATCACCACCTGCTGGATTTGCCCGGCATCGGCCAGCACCAGCGGAAGCTGCGCGCCCGCGTTCAATTCGAGCGTCACGTTGGCCGAGACCACGGCTCTGAACAGGGGGGCGCTCTGTCGCACCCACGCGCTCAGGTCAAGGCCCTCGGTGGCGATGCGCCCTTTGCCCGAGTAGGCCAGCAACTGGCGCGTGAGCTCGGCAGCGCGCGCTGCGGCTTTCCGCGCGCGCTCAATCCTCGCCAGCGCGGGCGAGCCCTCGGGCAGCTCGTCGCGCGCCAGCTCCAGATTGCCCGAAAGGGCCAGCAAGAGGTTGTTGAAATCGTGCGCCATGCCTCCCGCCAGCACGCTCAGGCTTTCCAGCTTTTGCGCCCGCAGAAGCTGCCGCTCCATCTCCATGCGCTGCTGCTCCGCACGGCGCAGGTCGCTGATGTCCATCACGCACACCAGCATGCGCGACAGCTTGCCCTCGCGGCCGGGCAGCAACAGACACCTGAGCAGGACGCGCTTCTCTTCCCCCGCCAGCGTGCGTGTGGTGTCCTCGCTCTCGAAGACCTGCTTGCCCTCTGCCAGGGCAATCAGCTCCTGGGCAAAGACCTCGTGGGCTTGCCGGGCGGAGGCCCTGTCTAGCCCGCCACACAGATCCTCTTTGCTGGCGGCCTGGTACAGTTGCAGAGTGGCCCGATTCACGTCCAGCACCTGCACCATGCTCAGGCAGTGCACGACTTCTTCCGGGTGGCTCCAGAAGTAGGCCCGGAAGTCACGGATGCCCGCAGCGCGCAGGTCGTCAAGATGCCTCAGGACGCGCGAAAAGTCCTCCTCCCACAGGGAGATGGGGGAGTGTTCGAACAGGCTGCGGAAGCGTTGTTCGCTCTCAGCCAGCGCTCGCTCGGCCTGGCGGCGCTCAGAGACGTTGCCCAGCACGGCCAGGTAGCCCGTGGTCTTGCCGGCCTGCTGCAAGCGTGTGACGCTGGCGTGGAAATCGAGCACGCGCCCATCCTGGTGCATGGCTCGGAAGTCGCAGGCCAGCCGGCTTCCGGGGTGCGCGGGTATGCTGCGCAGCGACGCGGCCAGCCGCTCCCGGTCGTCAGTGTGCGCAAACTCAAGCAGGGTCTTGCCGAGCATTTCCTCAGGGCTGCGGCCCAGCTCGCGGCACAGGCTGGCATTGACAAAGGCCAGCTTGCCGGCGCTGTCGGCGCTACAGATGCCAGCAGCGGCGTCCTGCACCAGCCGCTGGTACTTCTCCTCGCTGAGGCGCAAGGCGTTCTCCGCGCGCTGGCGCTCCTCCAGGTAGCGCTGCTGCCGGTCGGCGCTCAGCCAGGCGACCAGCGCCAGCAGGAACAGCAGCGGCAGCGAGATGACGTTGAAGGAGACGGGCCGTCCGGCGCCAAAGTACAGCAGGGTGTAGATGGCAGAGCCCAGCGCGGCGAACAGGAACGAGGCGCTGGGCCGCAGCAGGAAGCTGGCCGCGAGCACCGGTATGGCCCAAACGACCAGCACACGGTCCAGCACTTCCAGGGGAAACATCAGCGGCACCAGCGAGCTGAGGAAGAACAGGAACCACAGGCCAGCCCAACGCGTGTGCCCGGCGCGATTCAGGGCCCACAGCACGCCCAGGAACAGCAGCACCGCGATGTCGTCCACGACGTACATCGCCGCGCCTGAACTGGGCGTCTGGCGCCACTCGTAGACGTTCAGCGCCAGCAACGGCAGCGCCACTGCCAGGCAGCCCAGTATCAGGTAGGCCAGGAGTTGCGCCCGCGGCCCGTCGGGCGAGTCCACCGCAGGCAGGCCCAACCATCTCTCCCAGCGCGTGCGCCGGTCTGCTTTCACCAGCCCCCCTCAACGCCTCCCTCGAAGTGCTGCTCGCGTGGAGAGCCCCCTTACGAGGGAACCAGGAACCTCGGTCTCGAGCTGAATCTGGAGGGGAAGCATGCAGGCAAGCGGATTCGTTCCTGCCCCACATGCGCCTGACGAGGTGCCGGACGTAGACCCCCCGCTCTACGAGCCTCACCAGGACTTGTCGCATCGCGCCTTGCCGCCAAGTGCATACAGGCCCGCCCACACGCGCGCAGTGGGCGGGCCCGTGTGTTGGCACGCAGCACTGCGCCGTCCACCGCACCTGGCCATGGCCCGGTGCTCTCGGTGGCGCGCCGGGCGCTTCTACATGACATTATAGTCACTTTTTGGTTTCTGTCAAGGGCAGTCTTAAATATCACACCAGCTGGATGCAGGCACCTACGACCTCAAGATCACCACGCCTGACGGCTCGACCACGCTGATCGACCTCATGCCGGTGACCTTCTCCGGCGGCGGCATCCTCTCGGTGTTCGCCGTGGGTGATGGCGCCAACCAGGCCCTGGGCGCCTTCGCCTGGCCATCCAACCAGCCCGGCTTCCTGGTCAGCCTGCAACGCTGGTTGTACTTCCCCTTGATCCTTCGTAACGCACGCTAGTCCAAACACGCGTACCAGGCATGTGAAACGGGCCGGGGCGATTGCCCCGGCCCGTTTCACATGTATTGCGGAGCCTGT
>CAYZKS010000277.1:0-4283 GCA_964478725.1 uncultured Anaerolineales bacterium | reverse complement strand
GGTATAACCCGCACATGTTGGTCATGAGCGCTACGCCCATCCCGCGCACGCTGGCTCTGACGATGTACGGGGATCTGGACCTGTCCGTGATCAACGAGCTGCCACCGCATCGACAGAAGATCAACACGCGTTGGCTCAAAGTCGAGGAGCGGCCCAAGGCCTATGCCTTCTTGCGCGGCCAAGTGGCCAAGGGGCGCCAGGCCTTTGTCATCTGCCCCCTCATCGAGGAATCCGACAAGATTGAGGCCAAGGCGGCGCTAACGGAATACGAGCGACTCCAGGAGCAAGTATTCCCCGATCTGCGCCTGGGACTGCTACACGGTCGGATGAAAGGTGCGGACAAGGAGCAGACGATGGCCAGTTTCCAGCGGGGAGAGCTGGACATCTTGGTCTCTACGGCCGTGGTCGAGGTGGGCATCGACGTCCCCAATGCGACGGTCATGCTGGTGGAAGGGGCCGATCGTTTCGGACTGGCTCAACTGCACCAGTTCCGAGGTCGCGTCGGGCGAGGGGAGCACCCATCCTACTGTTTGCTGGTGGCCGAATCTCCCTCGCCGGAGGGACGGCACCGCTTGGCCCTGGTCGCCACTACCCACGATGGTTTTGAGCTGGCCGAGGAGGACCTGAGAATGCGCGGGCCAGGGGAGTTCTTTGGCACGCGGCAGACGGGGTTGCCCAATCTGAAGCTGGCCAGTTTCTCAGACATGCGGGTACTGGAACAGGCCCGTCAGGCCGCACAGGAGTTGTTGCGAGTAGATCCACACCTGTCGTTGGCCGAGCATAGGGCTCTAGCCGTGAAAGTACGCGAATTCTGGGACGCACAAACAGACCTGAGCTAGGAAGGCAAAGATGACTCTCGCCATTTACCCAGGTACCTTTGATCCGGTTACGAACGGTCACTTGGATATCGCAACCCGCGCTGCTGCGCTTTTCGATCAGTTGATTGTGGCAGTGTATGACCGCCCGCTCAAGAATCTGCTGTTCACAACGGACGAAAGGGTGGCTATGGTGAAGGAAGCCCTGCAGCAGCTGCCCAATGCGAGCGCACGAGGATACAGCGGGCTGACCGTGAGTTTTGCCCAGGACGTGGGTGCCAGCGTGATTGTGCGCGGATTACGCGTGCTGTCGGACTTTGAGCTCGAGTTCCAAATGGCCCTGACCAACCACAAGCTTGCCCCAGACATTGACACGGTGTGCCTTATGACCGCCCATCGGTTTGCCTTCTTGAGTTCCAGCATCACCAAGGAGATCGCCATGGCGGGTGGGGACGTGAGCGACATGGTCCCTCCCCATGTTGCCGTTGCACTGAGCGAGCGATTCCAGAATCTTGGATCGGACGCGGGCAGCAAAGTACAGATCGTTTCACTGCGAGACTAGGGTCGTCCACCTGTGTCCTAGCCCAAGGCGAAAGGCGGTGATCATCATCGACATCCTCGAGTATGTAGACCGTTTGGAGACTCTTGCGAGCGCAGGCTGGCGCATTCCTCTGACTGACAAGATAGGGGTGGAGGAAAGCGCGCTCTTCGACATCCTGGATGAGATGCGGGTCGCGATTCCACAGGAGATGAAGCAGGCGCAGGACCTCATCCAGCAGAAAGAGCAAGTGCTAGCTGAAGCGACAGCCGAAGCCGAACGCATTGTGGAAGAGGCAAGGCAGAGGGCTGCTCGCCTGGTGGATGAGCATGAACTCATGGCCGCAGCGCGGGCAGAAGCAGAGGCCCTCAAGGCTCAAGCCCAGCGCGAAGCGGAAAGCGTGCGCGCAGGAGCGAACGACTATGCGCTGGGCATGTTGAGCGACCTGGAATCGCGCCTGAGCTCGCTGTTGAGGACCACCTCCAACGGTCTGGCAACGTTGAAACGCAGGCAAGCGCAGGCGGATTCCAGAGAGCCCAAGCCTGGCTCCTGAGCCAGTGCCGGTGTTTGACATCATATCCTCAGTGACCTATAATGCTGCCTGCGCTAAGCGCCTGGACGGGCTCACATCTGAGGCTCCGGTCGCTGGCTCTTGTCGCTCAGGTTTTGGATACCATGCGATTCAATGTCGCCCAGCTGTTGAAATCGACCGCCGGTGCCAGCCGAGAGTATGAGCTGGATGAGGACATCACTGGCATCGACCCGGACCTTGACGTGCTCAAACCGGCAAAGGGCAAGGTCAGGTTCCTGCGCACGAACGATGGCATCCTGGTAACAGGACACATCTTGACCGAAGTTCGTGTGCCCTGCAGGCGGTGTTTGATGCCAGCTTGCGTGCCGGTGCAACTGGATTTGGAGGAGGAGTATCGCCCTTCGATAGATATTGTCACGGGCGCGGAATTGCCGCTCGCAGATGGTGAAGATGAGGCTACCAGAACGGACGCGCACCACATTCTGGACCTTACGGAAGTGGTGCGCCAGGAGCTGCTGTTGGCCGTACCTATGTCGGCCGTGTGCAGCCACGACTGCAAAGGCTTGTGCCCAAACTGCGGCGCAAACCTGAACGAAGGTCCGTGTAGCTGCCAGCCGGACGATATCGATCCGAGGTTGGCAGCACTGCGTAGCTTGTTGTAGTCATAGTAGAAGAGGAGCTTTCGTCATGGCATTGCCAAAGAGAAAAACTTCCAAGAGTAGCCGGAATCGCCGGCGCAGCCACATGGCCGTCAAGACAACCAAGCTCGTGTCCTGCCCGCAATGTCACGAGTTGCGCCTGCCGCACACAGTCTGTCCTGCTTGTGGTAGCTACCAGGGTGTCGAGGTCGTCAAAATCGAGACCCAGAAGAAGGAATAGGCGGGGCGCCCTGATGCGAGTCTCTAACCCATCGTTAGAGACCCAGTTCGTCCAATCGCATGGAGCAAAGGCCGTGTGCGGCAGTGTATCGTCCACAACGGCCTTGTTCGCTTTCAACAGGAGCATGAGACAACCCTGTTCACGTTGGATGTGCTGAGATGATCAAGACTCATCTGTGCAAGCTGTTAGGTATCGACCACCCCATCCTGCAAGGTGGCATGGCTTGGGTATCCACAGCCGATCTGGTAGTTGCCGTGTCCGAGGCTGGTGCGCTGGGAATACTCGGCGCCGGCAACGCACCACCAGACTGGGTGGAGGGCCAGATCCGGCAGATCAAGGCCAGGACCAGCAAACCCTTCGGGGTCAACATGCCCATGTTCTCTGCCTATGTTCCTCAGGTGATCGACATCTGCGCGCGTGAGCGCGTTCCTGTGGTTACTACTGGGGCCGGCAATCCCACCCCCTATATCCCTGCGCTGAGGCAAGCAGGCATTGTCGTCATGCCTGTGGTAGCCTCCGTGGCTCTCGCCAAACGACTGGAGCGCGCTGGCGCGGATGCACTGATAGCCGAAGGAAGCGAGTCCGGCGGGCACATCGGGGACGTCAACACCCTGCCGCTGGTACCCCAAGTTGTCGACGCGGTCCGGATCCCCGTGGTAGCCGCGGGGGGCATCGCGGACGGGCGCGGGCTTGCTGCGGCGCTTGCTCTGGGCGCCGTTGGCGTGCAGATGGGCACCCGCTTCATCTGTACCACCGAGTGCAGTGTGCATCAGAACTACAAGGACATGATTCAGAAGGCCGGCGACAGATCCACGCTCACCACTGGCCACAGCCTTGGTCATCCGGTGCGCGCATTGCGCAGCCCAATGACTCGCAAGTTCGAGGAAATGGAACAGAAGGGACTGACCGAGGCCGAACTCATAGAGTTCGGAACCGGCAAGCTGCGCTTAGCCACCGTGGACGGGAACCTGAGCGAGGGGTCCTTCATGGCAGGCCAGAGTTGCGGGCTGGTGAGCGACGTCGTGCCCGCCGCGGTGGTGGTCCAGCGCATGGTAGCAGAGGCAGAGGCGATTCTGCGCCAGATGCCGCGGTACATCAGTCCAGAGGGTGACCTATGATGAGCGGGCCAACGCTGGGCCCACTGTCAGCAGGCAAGTTTGCCTTCGTATTTCCGGGACAAGGGGCACAGTACCCAGGCATGGGCCGCGATCTGTTCGAGACCTATGCCGCAGCCAGGCGCGTCTTCGAACAAGCCGATGCCCTGATCGGCTTCCCGCTTTCCCAGCTCTGCTTTGAGGGACCGGAGGCCGAGCTCACAGACACAATCAACGCACAGCCAGCCATACTGACGATGAGCGCAGCCTGTCTGGCTGTAGTGAGAGAGAATGCGCCAGAGCTCTGGCCCCCCGCATATGCAGCCGGGCACAGCATGGGCGAGTACTCGGCCCTGCTGGCCACCGGCACGCTGGACTTCCCAAACGCGCTGCGCCTGGTGCGCGAGCGCGGGCGCGTCATGAAG
>CAYZKS010000276.1:0-4302 GCA_964478725.1 uncultured Anaerolineales bacterium | reverse complement strand
GCCGCGCGCTCGGAGCATTTGACAAGCAGGCGTTTCGGTCTATAATGCGTTCAAAGGCTGTGACGGGGAGAGTAAGCGAGCAGACGCTTACAGGGAGAGGGGGTCACCGACTGCGAGCCCCCTTGAGCAGTAGCTCGCCGAAGTTCACTCCTGAGCCGATGGCTGAAACGAGCCCGCCTCGCAAGTAGGTCATTCCGGAAGCCCACCGTTAGCCGGGCAACTGGTAAGCCGCGT
Source organism: uncultured Anaerolineales bacterium (assembly GCA_964478725.1). Classification (GTDB taxonomy): domain Bacteria; phylum Chloroflexota; class Anaerolineae; order UBA2200; family UBA2200; genus CAYZKS01. Next base: position 4,068 of record CAYZKS010000276.1, on the reverse strand, counting down.
TCGAGCGCGAGCGCCGGCCGCCAGAGTGAGCAGGGCCTGCGTCGGCAGGCCAAGCAGGGTGGTACCGCGGAGAGAGGGTTGTGACTTCGTCCCTGGAGTCGCAGCCTTTTTTTGTTGGACTGAAAGCGGGAGCAAGCGGAGGTGTCGAAATGCTGGAAACATTGAATGAGTTGAGGCAGAAGGCCTTGACCGAGCTGCAGTCACTCGATTCGGTTGAGGCTCTGGACAGGTGGCACATCGCCTATCTGGGCCGCAAGGGGGCGCTGACCATTCTCTTGCGCAGCGTGGGCCAATTGCCGCCACAGGAGCGTCCAGTGGCCGGGCAGGAAGCCAATCGCGTCAAGACGGCCCTCGAGACGGCGCATGTGGCCAGATTGGCTACGCTCCAGGAGCGGGAGGCGGCGCGGCGCCTGCAGCAGGAGCAGGTGGATGTCACCCTGCCTGGCCGGCCAGCGCCAGCCGGCTACGTGCACGTCATCACTCAGACGCTGCGCGAAATCTATGCCATCTTCTCTGCCATGGGCTTCCAGGTGCTGGAAACGCCCGAGGTCGAGACCGACGTCAACAACTTCCAGCTGTTGAACATCCCGCCCTATCATCCGGCGCGCGACATGTGGAGCACCTTCCACACCACGCGCGAAGGCGTGCTCCTGCGCACCCATACCTCCCCCGGGCAGATACGCGCCATGCACATGTACTACCCAGAGCCCATCCGCGTGATTCTGCCTGGCAAGTGCTACCGTTACGAAGCCGTGACCAGCCGCCACGAGTCCATGTTCTACCAAGTGGAGGGGTTGGCCGTCGGCCGCGATGTGACTATGGGCGACCTGAAAGGGGTGCTGGCCAGCTTCGCCCGCCAGATGTTCGGCGCGGACCGGCGCGTGCGCTTCCGTTGCTCCTACTTCCCGTTCACCGAGCCCAGCGCCGAGGTAGACATGGATTGCATCGTCTGCAAGGGCAAGGGTTGCCGGCTGTGCAAAGGGACGGGCTGGCTGGAAATCCTGGGCTCGGGCATGGTGCATCCGCAAGTGCTGCGCAATGGGGGCTACGATCCAGCCCAGTACAGCGGATTCGCGTTTGGCATGGGCCCGGACCGCATTGCCATGCTCAAGCACGGCATGGACGACATCCGTTTGTTCTACGCCAACGACCTGCGCTTCTTGCAGCAGTTCGCATAGGGGGGAGAAAGCGCAACCCTCCGTCCCCCAGCGCCCTTGGCGGTGATTGCCCTGAGGAGATGAAATCATGAGAGTACCTTTGAATTGGCTTAAGGAATACGTGGATATCGTGCTCCCGCTGCCTGAGCTGGCTGAACGTATCACGCTGGCCGGGCTAGAAGTGGAAGCAATCGAGCACATCGGCGCCGAGTGGGAGCGCGACAAGATCGTGGTCGGGCAGATCGTGGAGGTGCGCCCGCATCCCGACGCCGACCGCCTGACCATTGCCGTGGTTGAGCATGGCGCAGGCGAGCCGCAGGCGGTGGTCACCGGCGCCCCCAACATCCGCGTGGGCGAGCGCGGCCAGAAGGTGGCCTTTGCCCGCACCGGCGCCAGGTTGATTGATGGCTATGCGACCGAGCGGCGCTACATCACGCTCAAGCCCGCCAAGATTCGCGGGGTCCTCTCGGCAGGCATGGTGTGCTCGGAGAAAGAGCTGGGCCTCTCGGACGAGCACGAGGGCATCCTGATTCTGGAGGACGAAGCTCCGGTGGGCGTGCCGCTGCAGGACTATATGGGCGAAACGGTGCTGGACCTCGATCTGACCCCCAATCTGGGACGCTGCCTGTGCATCATCGGCGTGGCGCGCGAGGTGGCGGCGCTCACCGCGCAGCCGCTCAAGCTCAAAGAGCCCGAGATGCAGGCCGAAGGCGCGCCCATCGCCGGCCAGATCGAGCTCGAGATCGCGGATCCTGACCTGTGTGCGCGTTACAGCGCCACCCTGATCCGCGGCGTGCGGGTCGGCCCCTCGCCGGGCTGGATGCAGCGCCGCCTGCGCGCGGCAGGCGTGCGCCCCATCAGCAACATCGTGGACATCACCAACTATGTGATGCTGGAGTGGGGCCAGCCGCTGCATGCTTTTGACTATGACAAGCTGCGCGGGCGCAAAGCCGGCGACAAGCCAATCATCATCGTGCGCCGCGCCAGGCCCGGCGAGAAGCTGACCACGCTGGACGGCGTCGAGCGCCAGTTGGCGCCCGACATGCTGCTGATCACGGACGGAGGGGGCGCGGTGGCCGTGGCTGGCGTGATGGGCGGGTTGGAGAGCGAGATCGGCCCGTCCACCACCAACGTGCTGTTGGAGTCGGCCAACTTTGACAACATCAGCAACCGGCGCACGTCGGAGCTGCTAAAGCTGCCCAGCGAGGCGTCGCTGCGCTTTGGCCGCGGCGTGCCGGCCGGAACCACTGTGCGCGCTGCCACGCGCGCCAGCGAATTCATGCGTCGCCTGGCTGGTGGGGTCATCGCCGCCGGCGTAGCTGACGCCTATCCCGTCAAGCAAGCTGTCAAGAGCATTGACGTGCATCCCTCCGAGATCGAGCGGCTGGTCGGCATACCCTTCGGGCGCGAGCGCATCGTGCAGGCGCTGAAGGCCTTTGAGTTCGGTTGCGACCCCGGCCCATCCGAGGGCAGCATCCGCGTGACGCTGCCCTACTACCGTCTGGACGTGGAGCAGGCCGCGGACCTGGCAGAGGACGTGGCGCGCTGGGTGGGTTATGACAAGATCCCCAGCACGCAGATGCGCGACGAGCTTCCTCCCCAGCGCCGCAACGTGGACCTGGAGAAGGCCGAGCGCGTGCGCGATGTCCTGGCAGGCTGCGGGCTGGCCGAGGTCATCACCTACTCCCTGACCAACCTGGACAGCGTGGCCCGCTTGCACCCCGACCGCCAGCCAGTGGATCCGCAATCCTTCATACGCCTGGCCAACCCCCTGACCAGCGACCGCGAGTACATGCGCCGTACCTTAATGAATTCGCTGCTGGAAAGCGTGCGCGACAACCTGCGCTTCAGCCAGCGTGTGGCCGTTTTCGAGGTAGCTCGCGTCTACCTGCCGCGCGCTGGTCAGGAGTTGCCTGACGAGCCCCTGCGCCTGTGCATCGCCTTGAGCGGTCCGCGCAGCCAGGTGCACTGGTCGGGCGCCAGCGACGGGCTGTTCGACTACTTTGACCTGAAGGGAATCGTGGAGGTGTTGCTCGCGCACCTGCATCTGCCGGAGTGGTCCTTCGTCCCGGCGGAGCACCCCACCTTCCAGAGCGGTCGCGCCGCCGAGTTGCGGCTGGGAGAGGCTCAAGCCGGCGTATTGGGTGAGGTGGCTGCGGCGGTCAGACAGAACTTTGACCTGCCTGCCCAGCGCGTGTGCCTGGTGGAGCTGGACTTGGAGGCCATGTTGCAGCGCGTGCCTGCGGCAACCTACTACGAGCCGCTCTCGCGCTTCCCGGGCGTGGCGCAGGACCTGGCGCTGGTGGTGGACGAGGGCATGCCTGCTGCCCAGGTGCGCGCGGCCATCGTGCGCGCTGCGGGCAAGCTGCTGCAGAAAGCCGAGCTGTTCGACGTGTACCGCGGCGACCAGCTCCCGGCAGGGAAGAAAAGCCTGGCCTACGCCCTGACCTTCCAGGCCATGGATCGCACTCTCACCGAAGACGAGGTCAACAAGCTCAAGCTGCGCATCCAGCGCGCGCTGGAGAAAGAACTGGGCGCTCAACTCCGCGCCTGAAGGATCGGGAGCGGCAGCGACTGACGTTCGGGGTGGCTGTCGGGTGCGATACGTAGTATCGGGCCTTGCGCCCGTCCGGCAGTGATGTAGTATCGGGCCTTGTGCCCGTCTGGCAGTCGCGTAGTATCGGGCCTTGTGCCCGTCTGGCAGTGATGTAGTATCGGGCCTTGTGCCCGTCCGGCAGTGATGTAGTATCGGGCCTTGTGCCCGTCTGGCAGTCGCGTAGCATCGGGCCTTGCGCCCGTCCGGCAGTGATGTAGTATCGGGCCTTGTGCCCGTCTGGCAGTCGCGTAGTATCGGGCCTTGTGCCCGTCCGGCAGTGATGTAGTATCGGGCCTTGTGCCCGTCTGGCAGTCG
>CAYZKS010000275.1:0-4306 GCA_964478725.1 uncultured Anaerolineales bacterium | reverse complement strand
CGAGCCCCGATGCTACGGGGACGGGGACGAGCCCCGATGCTACGGGGACGGGGACGAGCCCCGATGCTACGGGGACGGGGACAAGCCCCGATGCTACGAGACAGGAGGAGAGAAAGATCGTGGCACTCAGTGGAAGAGTGTGGAAGTACGGTGACAACGTGGACACGGACGCCATCATCCCGGCGCGCTACCTGAACGCGTCCGAGCCGGCCGAGCTGGCGCGGCATTGCATGGAAGACTACGACCCGCGCTTTCGGAGCGAGGTGCGCGCGGGCGACGTGATCGTGGCGGGCGCCAACATGGGCTGCGGCTCCTCGCGCGAGCACGCGCCTTTGGCCATTCAAGCCTGCGGCGTGTCGTGCGTGGTGGCGGCCAGCTTTGCGCGCATCTTTTACCGCAACGCCATCAACATCGGCCTGCCCATCGTGGAGTGTCCGGAAGCGGCCGCAGCCGCAGCGGCCGGGCAGAGGCTGGAGGTGGACCTGGAGCAGGGGCGCGTGCGCAACCTGGACACGGGCGAGATCTTCCAGGCCGTGCCCTACCCGCCTTTTATGCTCGAGCTGATGGCGGCCGGGGGCTTGGTCCCCTACACCCAGCGCAAACTCTCCGCTGCGTCCGGGAGGTCCCTGCCATGACCCCGACAAGACCAACAGTCCAGGCCAGCATTGCCACCCTGCCAGGGGATGGCATCGGGCCCGAAGTGATTGACCAGGCCGTGATGGTGCTCGAAACCGTGGCGGGCCTGCACGGCCACAGGCTGCATTTTCCGCGCGCCCTGGTGGGCGGCGGCGCCATCGATGCCACAGGCACGCCTCTGCCCGCCGAGACCCTGACGCTGTGCCAGCGCAGCGACGCCATCCTCTTCGGCGCCGTCGGCGGACCCAAGTGGGACGATCTGAAAGGCCCCGTGCGCACTGGGCAGGGCTTGCTGGGATTGCGCAAGGCGCTGGAGCTGTTCGCCAACCTGCGTCCCGTACGCGTGGACCCGGCGCTGGTCGACGCCTCGACCCTCAAGCCAGAGGTGCTCTCGGGCGTAGACCTGGTGATCGTGCGCGAGCTGACCGGCGGCCTGTACTTCGGAGCGCGCGGGCGGCGCCTCCGCGACGATGGGCAGGAAGAGACCTTTGACACCCTGGTCTACACCCCGGCGGAGATCGAGCGCGTGGCACACGTGGCCTTTGGCCTGGCGCGCGGGCGCCGCAAGCTGCTCACCTCGGTGGACAAGGCCAACGTGCTCGAATCCTCGCGCCTGTGGCGGCGCGTGGTCAACGAGGTGGCCAGGCAGTACCCGGACGTCACGCTTGAGCACCTGCTGGTGGACGCCTGCGCCATGCGCCTGGTGCGCGATCCCAATCGCTTTGACGTGATCGTCACCGAGAACATGTTCGGCGACATCCTGAGCGACGAGGCCGCGCAGCTCGCGGGCTCCATGGGCATGCTGCCCTCAGCGTCGCTGGGCGCCGGACGCTGCGGGCTGTTCGAGCCCATCCACGGCTCGGCCCCGGACATCGCCGGCAAGGGCATCGCCAACCCCATCGCTGCCATCCTCAGCGGCGCCATGCTGCTGCGCCACTCGCTGGGCCTTCCCGAGGAGGCGGCGCAGATCGAGCACGCCGTCTCGGCCGTGCTGGCCAAGGGCTACCGCACGCCGGACCTGGCTGGCCCGGGCGAGCAGGCCATCGGCACGGTCGAAATGGGCCGCTTGGTGGCCGAGGAGGTGCTCGCACTCGACCGCAGCTGAATGCGTTACACCCATACATCGCTCGCCCTTGCGGGCAGCCAAGGAGGAAAAGGGAGTCACATGTCCATCGAGAAATCGCAGTGGATCTGGATGAATGGCAAGCTGGTTCCGTGGGACCAGGCCACGCTGCACGTCATGTCGCACGTGGTGCACTATGGCTCCAACGTGTTCGAGGGCATTCGCTGTTACGATAACAAGCAGGTGGGACCGGCCGTGTTCTGCCTGGACGCACACCTGAACCGCATGTTCAGGTCGGCCGGAGTCTATCGCATGCAGATCCCCTACAGCGTGCAGGAGATCAAGCAGGCCATCCTGGAGACCATCGCCGCCAACAAGCTGCGCTCGTGCTACATCCGGCCCATTGTCTACCGCGCCTACGGCGAGATCGGCGTGGATCCCAAGCGCTGTCCCGTGCACGTGGCCGTCGCCACCATCTACTGGGGGCGCTACCTCGGCCCGGAGGCCCTGGAGCAGGGCGTGGACGTGGGTGTGTCGTCGTGGCGGCGCATGGCGCCCGACACCTACCCCGCTGCGGTCAAGGCCGGCGGCCACTACACCAATTCGCAATTGATCCACATGGAGGCGCGCGAGCACGGCTACATCGAGGGCATCGCCCTGGACGCCTACGGCTACGTCAGCGAGGGCAGCGGCGAAAACGTGTTCGTAGTGGAGCAGGGCGTGATTCGCACCCCGCCGCGTTCGGCTTCCATCCTGGGCGGCATCACCCGCGGCTGCGTCATCACCCTGGCGGGCGAGCTGGGTATCCCCCTGCGCGAGGAGATGCTGGCGCGCGAGGCGCTGTACTTTGCCGATGAGGTGTTTTTCAGCGGCACAGCGGCCGAGATCACGCCCGTGCGCTCCGTGGACCACATCCCGGTGGGCAGCGGCAAGCGCGGCCCCGTCACCGAGCGCCTGCAAAAGGCCTTCTTCGGCGTCGTGGACGGCTCCGCCCCCGACCCCCACGGCTGGCTGACGCCCGTGCCGGGGTTCTAGGAGCACAGAAAACCTCCCGAAGGGTTCTTTCCCTTCGGGAGGGTCGCTCGGCCCAGATCAGCCTCCCGAAGGCAAGTGCAGCCTTCGGGAGGGTCGCCAGTGCAGATATGCGGGCAGGGGGAAGGCATTTCCCCACAGACGTTTGGTAACCAAGGGCTCGCCGCCGGCCCGATCCAGCGGTCCGCGGACACGCCCGGTGGAAATGCCTTACCCCTACAAGTCCCCGTGCTCCATCATCTCAACCAGGTGCTTGCGGTTCTCTGGTGCAGCATAGTCGTCAGGCCAGAACTCGACCTGTTTGACGATCCGGCCTGCGCGGACAGTGGTAAACGTGATTGCTCTTGCCACTTGCGTTCCGTCGGTGATGGTAACGTCGCTCACGGCTTCGGTTGCGTTTCCCACCAGCCGGTTGATGGTGAACCGCCAGGGACCATGAGCGGGGTACTCTTGGTTGACTGCCACAAAGTTGTCTCTGCCGCGGATGCGTTCCTTCGATTGAGGCCACTCAAGCACGTAGTCGTCACTGAGCATCTGGCCCGCTGACTGAAAGTCATTGGTGTTCATCCGCCTGTAGAACTCTTTGACCACCTCAATTGCCGGCATGTTCATCTTTTGTCCTCGCATGATCCAGTCTGTGCTCTGGCGGCGGCGAACCTCCCGAAGGTTCCGAACCTTCGGGAGGTTTTCCACGGCCGCCCCCACCGCTTCGTTCACCGACGCGTAGACCGGCACGCCGCGCGCGCTCAGCGCTGCCGCCTTGGCGCCGCCTGGCGGCGCGATGCCATAGGGCCGGAAGGCGACCGGGACGCCCGCAGCGCGCAGGGCCTCGGCCGCGCGCGCTGCGGCCTCCAGGCCGCTGTAGCTGTCCTCAAAGGCGTGCAGCGTGGCCGGGCCCAGGCCCGCCAGCGGCGGGGCCAGCCGGCCCTCGCGCCACAGGGCCAGCGCCGCCCGTAGCGCGGGGGCCTCCTGCCCGGACCCGGCCGCGCCGATGGCCGCCAGCGCCTGCACCGGTGAGGGCTTGGTCAGGCGCTCTTCGTCTTCCCCCGTCTGCAGCGCCAGCCAGCGCACCTTGCCCCGCCCCATCACCGGCCAGGCCTGCAGGCCCACCAAAGCGCGCGCCGTCTCCGCCTCGGGCGAGTAGCCGGCCGGGGGCGCATGCGCGTCAACCGGCGGCATCCCGGGGCGCGAGGTGAACAGGGCCAGGCGCACGCGCCCGGCCCGCGCCATTCGCTCCAACTCCTCTCGCACCTCGCGGCGCAGCAGCGGGCGGTCCAGGCGTTGCAGGTAGGCCTCGCACTCGAAATCGGGGACGATCCCGTAGGTCTCGGCCACGGCCCGGCTGCCGATGGCCAGATGCTGGAAGTGGCGGGTGGCTGGCGCAAGGTAGAAATCGTGCGTGCAGCCCAGCAGCGCATCCAGCAGCGCGGCGACAGCGGGCAGGGAGCCTTCCAGGCCCGGGATGGCCTGGGCCTCGTCCCACAGCGCCGCACGAGCTGCTTGGGCAGGCGCGATGGATTCCGCCATGCGCTCGCCCACGCGCCGCGCCAGCCGCGCATAGTCGGGGCGGGGCAG
>CAYZKS010000274.1:0-4321 GCA_964478725.1 uncultured Anaerolineales bacterium | reverse complement strand
TCCCCCGCCTCCGCTGAAACCGCCCCCGCCTCCCGAGCTATGGGGTGCGCTGGACAGGGTGCTTGAGGCCGAGTTAAGCATGCTAAAAAGGCCGTCGCTCATGCTTTGCAGGGAGCCCATCATGCTGTCGCTGGCGCCTTGCAGCGAGGGCATGCCGCCGCCTGTTCCCATGCCTCCCGTGCCGCCGCCCAGGCCTCCGCCCGATCCTGAGGATCCCCCGCCGTGCACGATCACCGGCCGGTACGGATGGTACCACACGGGGATGGGCGTATCGACCCGCGTGAACTTACTGACCCATTCGCGTTCGAGGCCAAAGGCGATGGCATAGGGCAGGTACTTGTCAAAGATGTTCTTGGCCTGCTCCAGGCCCGTGTATTTCTCGATGTTGTCCATGTAGCGCTGGAAGGCGCGCCATTTGGCCGCTTCCAATGCCCCTTTCTGCGTTTTGCGTGGCATCACTTGGGCGACGATGACTGCTCCCACCCCCACCAGGAACAGCCCGACGCCAGGGCAAAGGGCGAGCTGAGAGTACTGGAACAACACCGCACCGATCGCCACCGCAACGCCGACCACCACGATCATGAGCACCACGCCCAAGATGGTGTAACGTTGGCGCACCTTCTGCGGATTCTCGGGGAACAAGCCCTCGCGGGCCACGTCGCTAAGCATCTGCGAGCTGATCTCCGGGATGGCCTTGTAGAATTTCTCCTTGAGATCGGAAAGACGGATTCGACTGCCGCCAAAGCGGAAGAGCTCATTCAGCAGCGTGCGTTCGTAGGAGCGCAGCCCCTGTCCCTCTTGCTGCAGCTCGAAGACGAACTCGCGATGCTTGCCGATGCCCAAGAAGCCGGCACGTGACTCCTCACTGATGTGGATCACGCCGCGACGCGCCAGATCGACGATGGTGGCGACGATGTCCTTCATGTGCGCTTTCTCGCGCAATAGTGTGCCCACCAGGCCTGGCGGCAGGTCAGAGGGCGGCTCCGCAATATAGTCCGCCACCACTCCTACCGGAATGTCTCGTCCGCGTCTGTACCAAAGCAGATAGAGGCCGAGCAGCCCCACGATGGGGATCAGCAGGCTCACAACGCCCATCACGAGGTTCACCAGCGGGCGGTAACGCTCGTTGTATTCGAGCATGCGATCTTCAGCCTTTTGCCATGAGGCGGGCTCGCCCGGGACGATCCCATGCGGGAACTGCACACGCACTTCCAGTTCCTCGCCGGGTGCAAGGTTGCTGGCCGTGAACACGACCGTACTGCCGTCCACGATCTGCGACTCGGCGGCGGCACCGTAGCTGGCTACCACCAAGGACTCGCGCGCGATGCCCGCGGGCAGATGCACTGTCACCCGGCTGGAACGCACTGTGTAGTCGCGGTCGGGGAAGATGGCCTTCCACCACACTTGATCCCCGCCGGCGTAGTAACGCAAGGCCCCCTTGACCGTGTAGCCGATCACAAAGGTGCGCGAGCTGTTCTGGGTATACGGATAGTACCAGGTGATCCTAAAGTCCGAGCCCTCGCGGGAAGTGGTGAACGTGCCGGCGGTCTCACTGCCTCTGCGGTAGCTCTGGCCGCCTTCGCCTACGCTCACGTCGGTCACTGCATCGAGGCGGCTGGTGGGGATGTTGCGATAGGCATAGTGAAAGCTGCCGGACGTGAACACGTACTTGTGGGTCTCCACGATGCGCAAGTCCGAATTCGACTGCACAGTGATGTCCACGTTGATAAAGTCCCAGTAGTAGCGCTTGTCTTGGGCCTGAGCCGTCGGTCCGATCACGACCAACAGCACCAGGACCAAGCACAGGCAGAGTGAAATGCGCTTGTTCATCTTCACCTCTCCCCAGACCACGCGCTTTGCAGCGGTCATGGCTTGCGTGCGCTCTTGGCTTCGGCGCGTTCCCTGAACTTGATGAGATTGATGATCATGCGCTCGTGGACGCCTTCGCCGATCTTCTCCAAGTCGTCCCAGGCCTCGACGCGGAAGGTGAGCTTGCGCCCCTCTACGCGCTGCAACTCCGCCCGGGCGTGCACGCTCATGCCCAGAGGCGTGGCTGCGAGGTGGCTTACGTCGATGCGCATGCCCACGGTATGGTAGCCCTCGGGCAAGAGGTGGTCCACTGCTGCGACTCCCGCCATCTCCATCAAGAGCACCATCTCCGGCGTGGCGAACACGGACACGCTGCCGCTGCCCAGGTGCTGGGCTGTCTTCTCAGGCACGACCTTGGTTGTGCTCTCGCCTATCAGGCCTGCCACGATTGACTCGAACACGGCGCCTCCCCTAAACACGGATGCCGGGAACTGAACTGACGTCAGCGCCCGGCATCGTCGAGACTGGACTCAAGCAAGCAGAGCTGTGAGTTCTGCACCCTCGAGCGTCTCCACTTCGATGAGGCGCTTGGCCAGGGTCTCAAGCTTGTCGCGATTGTCCTTCAGAATCTGTATAGCGCGCTGGTATGCTGCGTCAATGATGCGTTTGACTTCTTCGTCAATCTGGCGGGCGATCTCTTCGCTATAGTCTCTCTGCTCGGAGATCTCTCGGCCCAGGAAGATCAGCTCTTCCTTCTGTCCAAAGGTGCGTGGACCCAGGACGTTGCTCATGCCGTACTGAGTCACCATCGCACGGGCGATCTTGGTAGCATTCTCCAGGTCGTTGCTCGCACCCGTGGTGACCTCCCCGAAAGCCAGCTCCTCCGAAGCGCGGCCGGCCAGTAACCCGGTCACCTCAGCTTCAAACTTGCCTTTGGATTGCAGGTAGCGGTCGTCCTCCGGCAGGTGGATGGTATAGCCCAGCGCCATGCCGCGCGAGACAATGGAGACCTTGTTGACCGGGTCGGCCTTGGGCATGCGCGCCATGACCAGGGCGTGTCCGGCCTCGTGGTGGGCGATGATGTTTTTCTCCTCGGCGCTGATGATGCGGCTCTTTCTCTCTGGCCCGGCGATGACGCGCTCGACAGCCTCCTTCATCTCCAGCATACCGATGGCCTTTTTGTTGCGCCGTGCCGCCAGAATGGCCGCTTCGTTCACGAGGTTCTCGATGTCCGCGCCCGAAAAGCCTGGCGTCTCTCTGGCCAGCTGCATCAGGTCCACGTCGCTGTCGAGCGGTTTTCCGCGCACGTGTACCTCCAGGATGGCCTTGCGGCCGTTCATGTCGGGCCGGTCCAGGATTACCCGCCGGTCGAAGCGGCCGGGGCGCAGCAGGGCAGGATCCAGGATGTCCGGCCGGTTCGTGGCGGCCACCACAATCACTCTTGTGTCGGTGTCAAAGCCGTCCATCTCCACCAGGATCTGGTTCAGCGTCTGCTCGCGTTCGTCGTGGCTGCCGCCCAGCCCAGCGCCGCGGTGCCTGCCCACAGCATCAATCTCATCCACGAACACAATGCAGGGGGCGCTGCGCTTGGCCTGGTCGAACAGGTCTCGGACGCGGCTGGCGCCGACTCCCACGAACATCTCGACGAATTCCGAACCACTGATGCTGAAGAACGGCACTCCGGCCTCGCCTGCCACGGCGCGTGCCATCAGCGTCTTTCCGGTACCTGGCGCGCCTACCAGCAAGACGCCCTTGGGAATGCGCGCTCCGAGCGCCGTGAACTTAGCCGGCTCGCTGAGGAACTCTACCACTTCTTGCAGTTCCTGCTTGGCCTCGTCCACTCCCGCTACATCGGCAAAGGTCACGGTGGGCTTGTCGCCGCTGAACAGACGCGCGCGGCTCTTTCCGAAGGAAATGGCCTGGTTGTTGCCGCTTTGCGCTTGACGCAGCATGAGCAGCAAGATTACTCCCAATCCCAGGACGGGCAGGAACTGGCCCAGGGCTGGGAGAAGGTCCCGCCATGCGCTGGGAGACTGCTGCGAAATCTCCGGCACGGCTGCCAGTTCCTCGGGGGTGACGCCCAGGCCCTGCAGGGCCTCGGTAAGACCGACGCCCGTTTCTTTGCGCGACACCACCTTCTCCGGCGTCTGGCCGGCTTTTAGCCATACCGTGATGTCGTCGTTGGAGACCACGATCTTGTCGACCAGCCCTTCCTTGACGTAGCTGGCCACTTTGCTGATGGCCACGGTTTCCAAATCCTCAGGAGGCACCACAAAGTTATAGTAGATCAGGACGGCCACCGCCACCATGATCAGCATGTAAACGAACCCGTTCCTTGACCAATTGAAACTCACTACTCCCTCCGACACGCAATCGCGAACGATGCGAAATCAGCAAGGCAGCGCGGATGGCTTCCGCGCGCCTGTACATTATAGCGCGAATCGAGCCAGAATGGAAACTCTGTACGGTTTCGCGCTCATCCCTGTGGAATGCTCGCCCAAGAGATAGTACC
>CAYZKS010000273.1:0-4328 GCA_964478725.1 uncultured Anaerolineales bacterium | reverse complement strand
GTCATGCGCTGGGCTCCAATCGCATCAGGCGGCTGAACAGCCAGTAGAACAGCACATAGCCCGCCAGGACGACGACCTGGCTCAAAGCGAGGCTGAGCGTATCGCTGCGCACCATGCGGCCGCCTGCCGTGATCAGCAGGTAGGCCACGGCCATGAAGAAGTAGCCGCTCTCCTTGAGCCGCCAGGCCAGAAATACGAGCGTGCCAGCGGAGAACAGGCCCGCCAGTATCATCACAGCCACGTTGATGTGGTCGACAAGCCCGACGTAGGCATACTCCTTACCTGTAATGGCGAGGCGTAACGGACTAATGAGCGCCAGCGTCGCCAGCACCAGAAAGAGCGCGCCGGGCAGCAACTCCGAGATGCGCTCGGCTTTGCCCGCGGGCAGGGGCAGCATCAGGATGGTTGCCGCCAGAGAGCCCAGAACGGCCGCTAACAAGGCCATCAGGTAGTGCAGGCGCGTCAACAGCACCGGGTCTCCCCAACCGAGCAGGATCAGCACGCCCACGAGGTAGCCCAGGGAAGACAGAAACAGCACGGCCCAGTACAACACCACGCGCTCGTGCGTCTGCCGCCAGCGGCGCAGCAGCATCAGGCCGAAGCCCGTGCCGACCACAGCGATGATGGTCTTGCCAGCCGCTTCCACAATCAGCTCCAGGTTCATGTCAGGTTCCTTTCATCGGCTGAACGGGCGTAGGAAACTGGACAGACGGTCAGCACTCTTGGATGGCTGATTCCCGGCCCGGGATTGGGCGGGCGCTACCGCATGCGCAGCAGGGGCTGTGACCACCAGGCGCTCCCGAAGCTGAGCCGAGAGTCTGGGCGCCGTGGAGTCAACCGTCAGCCGCACAAGCGGTAGGTTCACGCGCGGAGCGCACCAGACGCAGAGGCAGCCACCAGCAAGGCTCTTGATCAAGAGCCGGCCGTCTGCGTACACCAGGTCGATGCTCACTGGTCGGCGGCGCGCCACGCTGCGGAGCCCGCCCAGGGTCTGGGTAGCCGTGCGAGCCAAGGTGGACAGCGCTGCTGCGCTGACGCGCACGGACGACCCTTCGAGCGACGGGCCCGGGGCCTCCGGCTCGGACGGAGTCATGCCGATCAGCGCCGGTACGCCGCGCACGCCTGGCCGGGTGACGCTTCCGGGCGGCACAGACAGAGCCATGGCAAGCACACGCCCGCCGGGGTCGAAAACGAAAGAGCCCTTGACTCCCACGACAGCACTGATTCGCTCCAGGTGGGTTCGCATGGTCTCCAGGTCCATCTATTCGCTCACACCCATAGGCGCTATGTCCGCCAGCAATGGGGCAACATGCGCTGCCACCAGCGCCGGCGATGCTCTCAATCCCAACCGAAGCCCCACAAAGTACTCGGGCCGCTCCAGAACCAAGATATGATTACGCCCTGCCCCTGTCTCCACCACACCGCTCGTCAGTGCGCCCAGACGCAGGGCATCTCCCATGTCCCTGGCGGCATTGCCCACGAAGACTACCACTGCCGCAGCCTGCTCTGCGGCGTCCTCGATGCCCGGCGATGAGTCTGAGTCCGTGCCTCCCTCGCCCCAGTGGTAGCTGAGGAGTGTACCGTCTCGCGCCACCAGCAGCGCCCCCTCCACGCCCTCCATGCGGCAGATGCGGCCCAGCACGCTCTCCACTGTGTGGGTCGCCCTGGTGGTAGCGTCGGGCGCCCACTGCGCCATCGAGAGCACGTCGCCGCGCTCAGGCGTCGCCGTATCATCGTCGCGGTCGCATGCCAGTCGCTGCGCAGGAGGGGGCCGCACCAGACGGATGAACGCCTGGCCACCCTTCGGCGCCGCCGGGTTGTAGGCGGGCACTCTTGACTCCGGCTCGTCAATACTCTCCAGCAACTGGTCAGAGCCCAACGCCAAGGTCTCGTCGCGATGCGATGGCGCCGGGGTCACAGCACTGCGCGACCGCGGAGTTCCACCTGGCTCGGACGGTGACGTGTGCACGTATGAGAGGGCGGGATGACCGGGTGCCTGCGCCACCGCCAGGGTAGTGCCAGACATCCAGGTATCTGCCAGTGCTGATTCGGTTGCCACGGTGCCGGCCAGGGGCCATACCGCGACGCCGCCCAGGCTTTCTGCTGCCGAGGCAACCGTAGGCTGCACGGCGCTGGCCTCCTCTGGCGGCGAAGCCCCGTCGGTGTTTGACCCTGGCACTGCTGCACGCACGTCCTGCGTCTGAGGCGACGCCTCCAGCGCGCGCTCGTCCAGTCGCGCCATCGCGTCCAGCAGCAGGCTGGACCAGGGTGCGTGTATGGTGCGGCTGATCGAAGCTGTATGCATTTCCAGCTCGAATTCGCCGTCTTCCCAGGAGAGCAGTTCATAGACGGCCGCTTCAGCCTCGTGTGAATCCAACATGGCATGCACCACGTTGCCGTCCTCGAAAAACAACATGCCCTCCCGGCCGTGCGACCGGAGGCGCAGACGCGAACGGGAGTGCTCATTGCAGTTCACCGAGATCAAGCTGGTCAGGCTCATCTCTTTCAAACTACCTCTTAGTGCCATGCCCCCCCCGCTGAGAGTGCGCCACGGAGCACACGGGCATGAGAATGGAAGCATCCGCAGTCGCACGCATGGGCTTGCTCCGCGCCCTCTCGCGCCAGATGCGAGGCTTTGCGCCTCCGTGCCTGTAACCCGTCATTCTGTGCATCGAATTAGCCAAGGCTGTGCACCACCTGATGGATGATGGTTTTCAGGGTCTCAATGACTCCCGGCCCGTTGGCGGCCGTCGCACCCAGGCAGGGGACGTCCCGCCAGCCCAGGCGCGCCATCAGCACCTCGGGCCGCAGCGCCGAGGGCAAGTCCTGTTTGTTACACTGCAACACCAACGGGAAACGCCACAGACCGAGCCCCATCTCGCGCAGGTACCTGTCGAGTCCGGAAAGGCACCACAGGTTCTCAGCGAAGCGCCCGGCCTCGGAATCGGCCACAAAAACCACGCCGTCCGCGCCCTGCAGCACCAGCCTGCGCGTGGCCGCGTACTGCACCTGTCCGGGCACGGTGTACAGGCTGAAGCGCGGCTTCAGACCCTTGATCTCGCCCAGCTCCAGTTGCATATAGTCGAAGTAAAGCGTGCGATCCTCGCGCGTCTTCAGCGATACCAGGTCGCTGCGCAGTTGCGGGTTGGTGCGGGCGTGAATGAACTGCAGGTTGGTAGTCTTGCCGGATAGGGCCGGGCCGTAGTAGACGATTTTCAGGTTCAGTTCGTGCAATCTGGCATTGACAAACACCGCTCCCCCTGCGCTCATACGCCCGTGACTTCAAGCAGGCGCGAAAGCTCGGCATCAATGTCGCTGGCCAGGCCTGCAGCGGACGGCAGCGGGGTGGTTTTGGTGGGCGCCAGGTAGGCCAGCTCGGCCGCAGCGCGCCGGGCAAAGAGCCACACCGCCCCGGGCTTGCTCTGCGCGCCAAACACCACCGCCAGCAGCAGGTCGTTGGCCGCTTCGTAGGTGTACACGCTGCACTCGGCGCCGTCATGATGGCTAGCGCGGAAGTCGCTCTGGTTGCCGAGCTGGCGTGAAAGCTCGGCGGCAGCCGCAAAGTTGGCCGCGATCAGCGCACCAAGGGTCGGGACGTGCACATCGCCGGTGCGCCCAGCACTCTCCACAGGGTGGCCGCTGCCGGTCAGCAACAGAATGCAGCGCGCGCCCGTGTCCGCCAGCAGCCGCTCCAGGATGCGAGGCACTGACGGCGGCAGGCGCGCCTCGGCGTTGCCCGCGGACGGCGCCGGCTCGAACCGCGCCGGTTGGTCTGCTTGGCCGGCACAGTCCTCGGCGTGATCGCTGGCGCGCTCGACGATTTCGCGCATGTGATCGAGGGTGAAAGGTTTGATCAGGTGGCCATCGGCGCCCAAACGCACAGCGGCGTCAGCGATGCGCGTGTCACCATAGTCGGCCATCAGGAAGAAACGGGCCTTGGGCGCAAGCTGGCGCGCGGCCTGCAGCCACTCGGCGGGCTCTGCGCCCAGCAAACCCAGATCGGCCAACACCAGCAAGCAAGGCCCTTGCTCGAGCAAGGCCAGCGCCTCAGCGCTGCTGGCCGCGGCCTCGATCACGTAGGCGCCGCCCTGGGGGCCTGGGCCGCTGGTCTGCAGGCTCTCGGCGACTGCCAGCCGGGTGGCCAGGGCGTCGTCCACTACCAGTACTCTCTTGGGCTCCACCGATTCGCTCATGATTGCTCCATTGTGCCGCATGCATAACGCCTGATGCCTGGCTCGCCAAGCTCGGACCCTTTCGGACTAAACGCTCGGTCCACAGTTTGCCTCTGCATCTCAGTATAGGAGGCAAGCTCGCAAGTGTCAAGCGCT
>CAYZKS010000272.1:0-4380 GCA_964478725.1 uncultured Anaerolineales bacterium | reverse complement strand
GGTCCGTTGACAGGGCTTGCGGGGTACACGCGCACGTCGTCCAACCACAGCGTGGCCGTGGCGCTCTTGCCCGCGGCGTGCAGCCACACGTCCATGCAGCGCGCGGATTCGGGGATGGCGGCCGTGGCGGTCAGGTGGCTTCACCTTACATCTTGTCGGACTCGGACGCGTGCAGTCCGGAGCGCGGTCCTCGGCCCCTTGACGAATCGCCCGGCATGTGGCATAATGGTTCCAGAACGCAACCATGGAGAGAAGCGCATGGCCACGATCACGGTGAAGAATATCCCGGACGATCTGTACGAGCAACTGAAGAGCCGGGCGGCGACCAACCGGCGCAGCATCAACAGCGAGGTCATCGTGTGCATTGAGCGCGCCGTACGCGCGCGCCGCGTGGACCCCGAGGCCGCCCTGGCGAGAGCGCGCCAACTGCGCGAGGCCACCGCGGGCTATGGCACAAGTGATGAGGAATTCGATGCCGCCAAGCGGGCGGGCCGGCCATGATCGTGGTGGACACGAACCTGATCGGCTACCTGTACCTGTCTAGTGAGCGCTCGCCGCAGGTAGAGCGCGTACTGAGGAGGGATCCCCTGTGGTGCGCGCCGTTGTTGTGGCGCAGTGAGCTGCGCAATGTGCTGGCGCTCTACATAAGACGAGGAACACTGGCACTGGAGGCTGCGCAGCGCATCATGCAGGCAGCCGCCGAGCTGATGGCTGGACGCGAATACGAGGCCGCGTCGGAGCACGTGCTGAGCCTGGCGGCGGCCAGCGGGTGCTCGGCCTACGACTGCGAGTTCGTGGCCCTGGCGCAGGATCTGGGCGTGCCACTGGTGACGCTGGATGCGGACGTGCTGCACCGGTTCCCGGACGCGGCGGTGGGTCTGGAGGAGTTTGCGGGCGGGTAGGGGACGGTTAACGGTTGACGGTTAACGGTTGAGGGCGGACGGTTGTCCGTTAACCCCTAACCGTTAACCATGAACCATAAACCATTGCCCGGAGGATTCACATGCATCGCCTGATCACTCTCGTTGCCGCCACCGCGTTCGTGGCGCTGATGGGCGCGGCCATGTTCCTGCTCGCGGGCACGACCAACGCGCCGGCCATCTGGCTGTACCTGGCCATCCGCGTGGGGTTCAACGCCGCCTGCGTGCTGGCCATGTCCGAAGACGTAGCGCGAGAGCGGCTCAAGCCCGGGCCCGGCGCCAAAGCAGAGCCGGTCTATAACATCGGCACGGGCATCGCCTGGGTGGCGCACATCCTGCTGGCCTGCCTGGACCTGGGGCGCTTCGGTTGGAGCGCAGGTTTTCCCACCTGGCTGCAGGTGCTGGGCGTGCTGGGCACCCTGGGCGGCATGGGCCTGGTGGTGTGGGCGCTGCGCCACAACGAGTTCCTGTCGGGGCGCATCCGCATCCAGGCCGAGCGCGGGCAGCACGTGGTGGACAGCGGGCCCTACGCCATCATCCGCCACCCCAACAATGCCGGCGGTTGCCTGATCGGCCTGTGCAGCGGGCTGGTGCTGACCTCGTGGGCCTCCATCCCGCCCATCCTGATCTACGTGTGGCTGACGGCCTGGCGCACGCTGAACGAGGAGCGCGTGCTCTTTGCCGAGCTGCCCGGCTACCCGGAGTATGCGCAGCGGGTGCGCTACCGGTTTGTGCCGGGGGTGTGGTAAGGAAGCGGTAACATGAAGCACATCCTGATTCTGATGGCCGATTTCGGCTACGGGCATCACAGCGCGGCCAACGCCGTCGCACAGGCCTTGCAGGAGACCTACGGCCAGGAGTGCCAGGCCGAAGTCGTCAACCCCCTCGACGATCCGCGCGCTCCGGCTTTCCTGCGCGAGGAAGAACAGGCCTACGACCGTCTGGTTCGCGAGCTGCCCGACCTGTACAGCCTGGGGTACAAGGTCAGTGAAAGCCGCGTGGCCGGCAGCCTGCTCAAGACCACCTTTACATTGATGCTGTTCAACGTGCTGCGCGAGATCGTGTGCCAGAGACGGCCCGACGCTATCGTCTGCACTTATCCCTTTTTCCAGGGCATGCTGGAAGCCGTCTGCGTGCTGGAAAGGCGCCACATCCCGCTGCTCACGGTGGTGACCGACCTGGCCACGGTCAGCCACCTGTGGTTTCATCCTGCCGCGGACCTGTGCCTGGTGCCCACACAAGCCGTCTATGACCTGGCGATCCAGGCCGGCCTGCCGCCCGCAAGGGTCAGGATCACGGGCATCCCCGTGCGCCCCGAGCTGGCCCGGGCAGAGCCGGACAAGGCCGCGCTGCGCTCCAGGCTGGGATGGCGCGGGGGCCTGTTCACCGTGCTGGCCATCGGGAGCAAGCGCGTGGAGCATCTGTACGACTCGCTGCGGGCGCTGAACCACTCCGGATTCCCGTTGCAGTTGGTCGTGGTCAGCGGCGGCGATGCTGAGCAATACCGGCGCTTCCAGGACACGCAGTGGCACGTGCCCGCGCAGGTGTACGATTTCGTGAGCGAGATGGGCAGCTTCCTGCGCGCCTCAGACGGCGTGTTGAGCAAGGCCGGCGGGCTGACCGTGTCCGAGGCGCTGGCCTGCGGGCTGCCCCTGATCCTGGTGGACGTCATCCCCGGCCAGGAGACCGGCAACGCCGACTATGTCGTGGCTGGCGGCGCCGGCGAGCTGGCCCGTGACGCGCTGCAGGTGCTCGAGGCTATGTCGCACTGGCTGGAGAACGATCGGGCGCGCTACCAGCAACAGGCTCAGAACGCGCGCCGCCTGGGGCGCCCGCGCGCGGCCCTGGAGGTGGCGGAGCTCGCCTGGGCGGCCGCATCGGGGAAGAAGTGAGCGCGAGCCCCCGGTAGTGGTGGGTTCAGCCATGGCTCGCGCGGAGTGGGTGGAGAGCGGCTGAAGCCGCCACTACCACAGCAGTGTCCGAAACCTGGTTTCTTGTCGTGAAACCAGGTTTCTGATGTCAGCACGACCACGAAAACGGCTGAAGCTGCCACTGCCGCGTCAGTGTCCGAAACCTGGTTTCTTGTCGTGAAACCAGGTTTCTGGTGTCAGCACGACCACGAAAACGGCTGAAGCCGCCACTACCGGTTGCGAGGGCGGTAGTGCTGGCTTCAGCCATTGCCTCTACTTGGCCCAGAGGATCTCGCCGTTCTTGACGGTCATGGCGCAGTCCTTGGTGGCGCTGATGTCCTGGATGGGGTTCTTCTCAAACACCGCCAGGTGGGCCTTTTTGCCTACGGTGACGGAACCGAGGCTGTCCTCCACGCCGCAGAGCCTGGCAGAGTTGATGGTGCCCATGGCCAGGGCTTCAAAGGCATCAATGCCGCACTTCTGGACCATCAAGGCCATCTCGAGGTAGGTCAGGTCGTGGGGGTTGAAGGTGCACCCAGCGTCCGTGCCGAGGGCGCAGGGAACGCCGGCGGCGTGCGCACGCTTGAAGGAATCGAGGTGGTGCTCGTAGGCGTAGCGGGCCTTGCGCACGAATTCCTCGGGAATGCCCTTGTCGGCGTTCTCCAGGATCACGTGCACCGGAGTGAGGGTGGCGCACAGCCAGGTGGCGCGATCGAGCATCATCTGGATGGCCTCGTCGTCCAGGAAGAAGCCGTGCTCGATGGAGTCGACGCCGGCGCGGATGGCGTTCTTGATGCCTTCGTTGCCCTGTGCGTGGCACATGGACTTGATGCCGACCTTGTGGCCTTCCTCGACGGCGGCGTGCAGCTCGGCCTCACTGAGCTGGGTGCAGCCAGGCTCGACGCCGTGGGTCAGGACGCCGCCGGTGGCCATCAGCTTGAGCCAGTCCACGCCATCGCGGATCATCAGGCGGGCGGCCTTGCGGCACTCGTCCTCGCCATCCGCCTCGTAGCCGATGATGTTCCAGGCTGTGCCGCCGGTCATGGTGATGGCCTTGCCCGAGACCTGCATGTCGGGGACCATGCGCAGCTTGCCGGCCCTGGCCGCGTTGCGCAGCTCGACCCCGATGTTCCCCTGGGCCCCTGCGTCCCGGATAAAGGTGACGCCGGACTTGATGTGCATGGCCAGGTTGTCGAGAGCGTTGAGGGTCTGTGCGACGGTACTGCCGCCGGCGAGCGATAGGTCAAGCGCGGGCACAAAGGTCATGTGGATGTGGCTGTTGAAGAGGCCGGGCGTGAGGTACTTGCCGCCCAGGTCAACGATCTGGGCGCCGCCCGTATCGGCGTCTGCGCCGACCGCGGTGATGATGCCGTCCTCAACGAGCACAGTGCAGTCGTTCAGGATCTTGCGCTCCAGGACATCCAGTACGTTGGCGTGCGTGAAGGCGCGTTTCACAGGCGGATCCTCCTTGATCAGTGGTGGATAGAGCCATGGCCCTACCGATGCCAACGATTGTACGCCAGAAACCACGGCGGCGCAAGCGCTGATTC
>CAYZKS010000271.1:0-4444 GCA_964478725.1 uncultured Anaerolineales bacterium | reverse complement strand
GGGAAGAACGTGCCGGATACCACAGAGGAAGAGTGGGACCGCGTGCTGGGCGTGAACCTGAAGGGGCCTTTCCTGTGCAGCAAGTATGCCATACCACAGATGCGCAAGCAGGGTGGAGGCAAGATCATCTGCATCTCGTCGCTGTCGGGGCTGGTTTCGAATCCCACCCAGGCGTCGTACAATGCGTCCAAGCACGGCCTGATTGGCCTGTCCAAATGCATGGCCCAAGACCATGCCCAAGATAACATCCGCGTGAACGTGGTCTGCCCAGGTTCCATCAACACGCCCTTGTCCGCCTCTCTGGGCGACGAGTGGCTGGCCCCATACCGCAAGGCGAACTTTCTACAGCGCTTTGCCGAGCCCATCGAGATCGCCTGCGCTGTGCTCTTCCTGGCCAGCGACGAGTCCTCTTTCTGCACCGGTTCTGTATTGGTTGCGGACGGCGGCTACACGACCAAGTAATGCCTTGTACTTTGTTCTGGTTTGGTTGTGGTTGAGCCAAGGCGATACTCATGTTGGCAGGGTTTTCAAGGGTTGGGCAGCAGGAATTCGGGCTGAGCGGCTGGCACGGAGAGCCCGGCCGGTGCTACGCATACCATCAACGTCCAGGAAGAGGCTGCCGAGGCAAGGCCCCGAAGCATACCAGGATGAACGGAACCGCACGTGGAGCAGGCACTGGAGCCGACCGGAATGAAGGGTCCACCTCTCGTCAGGACCCTCAGAAGTGTCGATGGCCCGATGGGTCTGGCACCCTCGGATCCGCTGGAGAACGGAATGTGCATCTGTGGCAGCCTGGGTCATGCGACGCTGCGTTTTGTCTATGCACTGGATGCTAACGCTCACCTACTGGCCGATGGTTGCCCCTTGGTGACTGACAGGTTTGGCCATGATGACCGTGAGATGCCTTTTGAGATGGTTAAGACGCGCAGAAGCGAAGCGATCAAGGTCGAGTCTGCTGCGTTCGCGTCAGTCACGGCGCGACATCACAGACAGAGGGAGGGATGCTCATGAGCGAGTTGACTGCGCGAGAACGCTACCATGCTGTGACCCATTTTCAGCCCGGGGTCCGGACACTGCTTTGGGAACTAGCCTACTGGGTTGCTGTCGTTGACCGCTGGTACCAGGAAGGTTTGCCGCGGAGCCCGTGGTCTCCGCCGGTAGGGCAGCGGGCTGGGGACGGCGTGTATGGTGATGGTGGAACACTCTATCCGGCACCGCCCACGGTTCGCTACCGGGACTTGGATATCCACAATTCGCTGGGCTTTGACAGAGGGTGTATGCAAATACCCCTCAACTGGCGGTTCTGTCCTCCGCAGGAGGCTGTGCTGCTGGAGGAAGACGATGAAACCCGGCTGATCCGAGACAGGAATGGGGTCACTCTGCGTGAGCGCAAAGATGGGAAGTCTCTACCCCGCTTCGTCGCATGGCCAGTGCACGACCGGACCAGTTGGGAGAAGGTGAAAGAGGAGAGATTCCGTTTGGATCAAATTGAAGATCGCTTCCCCGAGGGCTGGAGCGAGGCAATTGCCACATATAGAAATAGGGACTTTCCGTTTGGCCAGCTGATGGATGGTTACTTCAGTACGCCCAGAGAGTTGCTGGGCGTGGAAAACCAACTGGTGATGTATTATGACGACCCGGAACTCATGAAAGACATCACAACTCACCTCACGAAGGTATGGCTAGCGATGCTAGAGAAGGTCGTGGCGGAGATTGACCTGGACTATGTCTCGATATGGGAAGACATGTGCTTCAAGAACGGCCCGCTGATCTCACCGCACATGTTTGACCAGTTTTGCGCGCCTCACTACACAAAGATGACAGGGTTTCTGAGGGCCCATGGCGTTGATGTCATCTGGGTGGATACCGATGGCAATTGCTGGAGCTTGATCCCGCGCTTCCTTTCTGCAGGTGTTGCGGGTCTATGGCCGATGGAAGCCCAGGCCGGCATGAACGTAGTGGCTGTGCGTAAGGAGTATCCGCGTTTGCTGATGACGGGCGGTGTGAACAAGCTGGAATTGGCGAAGGGTGTGGATGCCATCGAGGTTGAGCTGCAGTCCAAACTGCCTCCTGTCCTTTCCACGGGAGGGTACATTCCGACATGCGATCACATGGTTCCGCCCGATGTCTCCTGGGAGAACTTTCGCCATTACCGCAATCTTGTCAGGGACTACGTTCACCAGTATCGTCCACAAGAGTGATTCTGGAGCTTTCGGGGCTGCCGCACCATTCACGGGAGGATATGATGATTGAGCACTTCAGGTGCTGGCAAACCCGTGCAAGGTGACGCCTCCTCATACCCCCAAGGGCGTATCTACTCTGGTGTCAGAGAGGCGCGAGCCGGCCTCGCTGGGATCATGACCACGCTCAACAACCTGGTCATCGGGCTGGTCCGCGCGGGACAGCATAGCGCGAACGCGAGATCAGCATAACCTCGAAGGAGTGATTCATGGCTTATCGTGTGGGAATCGTCGGGGCAGGCGAGAATGCGCGTGATCACGGACGCGCCTGCGGTAGAGTGAAGCAGACGGAGCTGGTCGCGGTCTGTGACCTCTCAGAAGCGGCCGCGCAGCGCTACGCCAGGGAGTTTGGGGTCCCCAGACGGTACACCAAACTGGAGGAGATGCTGGCGCGCGAGGACCTGGACATCGTCATCGTCAGCGTGTGGGGCGCCTACCACGCTCAGGTGTGCACTGCCGTGGCAAACTCGGGCAAGGTGCGCGCTATTCTGGTGGAGAAGCCTATCAGCCTGACCGCGGCCGAATGCGAGCAGATGATCGCTGCCGCGCGCGCCCACGGCGTTCTGCTGATGGAAGGCTACAAGTTCCGTCACCATCCACAGCACATCCGCGTCAAGGAGATCATCGACTCTGGCCGCATTGGTCAGGTGCGAGCCGTACGCGGCACGTTCTCCTCGCCCCTGGTGCGCTATGCGCATCCAGGCAACTGGCGCTACGACTCCAAGAAGGGCGGCGGGTCCGTGTTCGACACGGCCGGCTATCTGATCCACTTGGCGCGCCACCTCACGGCGATGGAACCGAGGCGGGTCTACGCATTGGGAAACTATGTCGATGGCGTGGCGGTCGAGCTTTCTGCAGCAATCCTCCTGGATTTCCCGCAGGGAGTCACGGCGCAACTTCTTTCCAGCTACGAATACGGCTACTGCCAGTCCACCGAGATCCTGGGTACCCGCGGTTGGATACGAATAGACCTGCCCTTTGACCAACGCAGCGTGCGCGAAGTCGAGTTTGTCGAGAAAGAAGAGCTGCCCGCCACGCTTCACGTGTTCCGCGACAACTTTGACGCAGAGGTCTACCAGTTCAGCTCGGTGAACGAGTTCGAGCTGCAGCTTGGTCATCTGTGCCACTGCCTTGACACTGGCGAGCCGGCGCGCATCTCCCCGGAGTTCAGCCTGGCCAACATGCGCACGATTGATGCAGTGTACGAGTCGATCAGAACGCACAGGCCGGTTGATCTGCCATAGGATTCAAGCAGAAAGGAGGAACTGAAGGCAATACTCGGTTGGGAAACGGCCTGTGTTCTATCTTGAAAGAATATAGGGAGGAGTACAGATGAAGAAGTTCGTGCTGCTGCTACTGGCGGCTGTCCTGCTAGCCGCCGCATTGGCGGGCTGTGCACCGCAAGCTACTCCCGCGCCACAGATCGTGGAGAAGACCAGGATCGTGGAGGTGGAGAAGACCACAGTCGTGGAGAAGGTGATCACGGCGGTGCCTACGGCCGTGCCAGAGGTGACGTACCCACTGGAGAAAGTGCGTATCTCTCTGAGTTCCAAGCTCGTTAACCTTGATATCGGGGGGACGCAGGGGCAGCCTGACCAGGTCACCACCTACCTGGTGTCCGGGCGTTGCTTTACCCTGAACCCCGACTGGAGCATCAAGCCGGACCTGGCCGAGTCGCTGACCGTGTCTCCAGATGGACTGGTGGCCACCGTCAAGCTCAAAGAGGGTCTGAAGTACTCAGATGGTACTCCGATCACGGCCGAGGATGTGGTCTTTACTTACGAGCGGCAGCGGGATAACAATGGTATATGGTACTCGAGCTTGTTTCAGTCCATCGCCAGTGCAGAAGCTACCGATGCGCGCACGGCCGTATTCAGACTGAGCAAGCCCTACTCACTCCTGGACCACACGCTGGGCCATCTGGGCTCCAGCATCCATCCCAAAGCCAAAATCCTGGCGGATAAGGACTACTGGCTGCACCCAGTGAGTTCAGGCCAGTACGTGATCAAGGACTGGAAGCCGGGCGCGTCGGAGTGGGTACTTGAGGAGAACCCCAACTACTGGGCTGGACCGTCCGCTGCCAAGAGAGTCGAGCTGGTGGCAGTCGCCGACATGACCTCGCGCGTGCTGCAGCTTACCACGGGCGCTCTGGACTATGTGTACGACTGCCCGCTGGCGGCCCGCGATAGCTTCCCGCCGGAAGT
>CAYZKS010000270.1:0-4453 GCA_964478725.1 uncultured Anaerolineales bacterium | reverse complement strand
GGTAGTGATTCTCTGCAACGAGTCCATCTTCTCGCGCTTGAGAATCGAGGAGACAACGTCGTCCCGAGCGTGGAAGGCCGCCAGCTTCTGATGCCTGGAAGCGCCTGCGGGAACGAGCCCGCCCAGGCGCTTGAAGTTGATGGCTTCCACGATAGTCGGATCGAGCAGGCACCACATCAGCGGCTGCTCGAACAGGTTCTTGTCGGTGAACAGCGGGCGCACCTGGCGTTGGAACTCGCGCGCGTTGTCCCAGAATGCGCGCGCGGGGTCGTAGCGGTATTTGGGCGTGACCGCTCCCGCGTAGAAGCCCATGGCCTCCCCAGGAGGATGAGGCAGGCGCTCCCTCAGGCTGCCGGCCAGCATGAGGCTGGAATGGAAAGGCTTCTGCCCCTGAACGGCGACCTGCGCGCCGACGAAAGCCGCGCATAAGGCCGAGTTGACCGTGACCTCATGGCTGCGGCAGCGCTCAACCAGCGCAGAGGTCTGCTCCTCGCTCAGCTCGTGGCTCATCACCTGGTGCGCGTATTTCGCCCAGTAGGCGCGATGTAGGTTGAGATAGTCCTCCTGGTCAAAGACCACTTTCTCGGAGGCCCATTTCTTGTTCATGCGCCCGATCATGAAGCGCACGACGGCGTTGGCCGAGATTGCCGGAGGCAGGTTGTCCAGGCTCATGGGCACTGCATCGGGCAGCGGTTGTACATGGAGCGAGGGATCGCCGAGGTGCAGCAGCAGGTCGCGCGCCAGGTAGGCCAGGGACAGCCCGTCGCACAGGATGTGGTGGCACAGGATGATCAAGTCACAGACGTCGGGGGACTGGAGCAGCATGAAACGCATGGCTGGTCGCACCTCGAACTCAAAGGGGGTCCGCGACGACTCCTGGACCACGCGCATCCAGTGCTCGTCCGAGTCGCGCGCCGCGCTGGCAAGCTCGACCTCCCCGGCGCCTTGCGAGGTGAGCCAGGGATTGCCGTGCTCGTCCGCGACGATGCGCGAGCGGAGGTTGGGGTGACGCTGGCGCAGCTTGGAGAGCGCCTCACGCAGCATGCCCTCGGTGACGTTCCCGCGAATGCGGGCGACCATGCTGACGATGGAGAACGGCGAGCGCGTGAAGAGGCGCTCGATGGGGGTGAGCGGGCGGTTGTATGGCGCGAGGGTGCAGTCTTCCGGCATTTTCTTGGGCTCCCTTCTCAAGGCGGTCCCGGCTTGCGCCGGTTAGTATCCGCCCTTGGTTCTACCCGCGTGGCAAATGGATACTTTCGGGCTCGCGCGCTCGTGGCATGGCGACCTCCTTGGGGAACGCTATGCGGAGGGAGATGCCCAAGGGCATTATAGCGCCAAAGGCTGTGGTGGCAACCACCCTTCCGAAGGCTGGACGCGCATGAGCAGCTTGCTCCAATTCAGCCTTCGGAAGGGTCTCTCGCGGCAGGCACCCTTCCGGAGGCTGGACGCGCACGAGTTAGCTGGCTGCAATTCAACCTTCGGAAGGGCCTCTCGCGGCAGGCACCCTTCCGAAGGCTGGACGCGCGGGAGCTAGCTGGCTCCAATTCAACCTTCGGAAGGGTCTATCGCGGCAGGCACCCTTCCGAAGGCTGGACGTGCATGAGTTAGCTTGCCCCATTTCAGCCTTAGGAAGGGTGGCAAGAAAGAAACCCGTTTTCTGGCAGAAAACGGGTTTCTTGGGTTTGCGGCTAGCGCGGCACGTTCACCAGGATGCGTATGGCAACGCGCCGGCCGTCGGCCGCGGCCTGCACCACGCTGCGCGGCGCCTGTGCCGAGGAGGGATCGGGCGGTTCGAGCGGTCCCAGGGCGTAGCCCCCGAACCGGCCAGGCGTCCCGCCTTTGGACGGCTCGACCTCCGGTGGCCACTTGACCTTCAGAGCCTCGGCGATGTACGCAGCCGCGGACGGCTCAAAGGCCAAAGCCCAATAGGGAGAATCCCATGTGCGTGCGTACACTCGCAGGAGCTCCCGCAACTCATCCTCCGCCACGCTGCGGTACTTCACGCCCGCGCGCAGGATGCCCGCCAGGTCGCGGCGGATGGCGGCTTGCAGACCCGCTTGTGGCGGGACGCCCTGCAGCCTCGGCTGCGGCCATCCGGCAGGTGGCCTCTGGTCTGGCTCGGGGGCGAGGTCGTACACCTCGACGGAGCGGCCGGCCAGCGCCAGGTAGTAGGCGCAACTCCACGCCGCCGCGCCAGCGCCGACCATGGCGCACTTGATGTCTTGCCGCACCTTGCCGTAGGTCGCCATCCACCTGTCCACCTGCGCCGTGTCCAGGGCTGGCCACCCGGCCTCGCCCGCCGCTTCGCAGGCCAGGCGCTGCAGCTCGGGGATGCGCACGGGCGTCCCGGCGAATTCGGTGCGGTAGCACTGGCGTTGGCATGGCGCATCGGGTCCGCAGGTGTAGCCGCACACCTCGCCCAGCGGGTTGCGCTCCCGGATGCGGCGGGCCGCGCCGGCCCAGTTCTGCACTTCCATGCGCCGCAGGAAGCCAGGGATGTCGACCCTGGCAGGGCAGGCTGTGCGGCATGGCCGGTCCTCGCACCACTGGCACTGCGCCGAGGCCAGGTGCGCGTTTTCCAGCGTGAGCGGCTCGCCATGGTAGGCGGGTCGGCGATAGGGCAGGTCCACGAAGCGGATGTAGCTGCGGGCGAATTTGCGCGGCTCGTACTCGCTCTGGCGCAGGTCGCGCAGTACCATGTTGGCCGCGCCCACCCCCGAGACCACCGCGGCAGGCGCGCCCGTGGCCATCACAGTGGAGTCGCCGCACACGTACAGGTTTTTCCACTCGCTGCGCGCGTGCAAGCGCTTGAGCATCTCCTGCCCGATCTGGTTCTTGGGACCACCCACCGCGCCGCCGTTCTTGAGCAGGTAGCGCTCGATGGTCGAGGGCGTCCCCGTGATACACACGCGCAGGTGCGAACGGAAGCCGGGAAAGTGCTGCTCAATCTGGTCCAGCGCGCGCTCGGTCTCCTGCTGCTTCAGCACCTGGTACTCGGGCGAGCGGTAGGCCGGGTCAGTGGGCGCGGGCCAGCGCTGCAGGTTGGGGGCGATGGCGGTGATGGCCAGCATGCCCGGCGGCGCCAGGGTGGTGTCCACCAGCGAGTTGATGTACAGGGTCAGGTCCGACTGGGTCACGCCCTCGCGCTCCTCGATGAACACCTCCCAGGGCAGCGTGCCGGCGGGGATGGCCGCGGCGTCCACGAGCATGTACATGGTCATGCTCGGGTAGGTGGGCACGAGCGACTGCGCCCAGGCCAAGCGCTCGGGCTTGATGTGCTTAGGGCGCACCAGCTTGCCGTACAGGTTCCACACCGTGGCGTCGGCCACCACGCGGTCGGCCAGGATCTGGGTGCCGCTGGCCAGCCGCACGCCATAGGCCCCTTGTGCGCCAATCAGGATCTCGTCCACCCGATGCCCGTACAGCGTTTGGCCGCCGTCGCGCTCCAAGGCCTGCTCGATGCGATTGGAGAGCATCTGCGCGCCGCCCGCGGGGTAGTAGGCACCGCCGACGTGGTTGTCGAGGAACATGGTGGCGGCCAGCACCGCGGGAGTCTCGGCCGCGGTGGTGTAGCAGTAGGCCGAGCAGAGCTTGTCGAAGAAATCGATGGCCTCCTCGCTCAAACCATAGGGGGCCAGCAAGTCCAGCACGCTGGTGCTGAGCAGCTTCTGCATCTTGACGACGTTGAGCGGGTCGCTGAGCAGGCGGCGCAGGCCCTCCTTGGGAGTGATTTCCGAAGGCGGGACGATGATCTCATTCTTGACCACGATGTTCTCGTACAGCTTGCGCAGGTCGGCGTAGAAGCGGCGCAGGGCGTCCCTGTCCCGCGGGAACATGGCGCCGAGGTCGTCGAGGAAGCGCTCCAGATCGGGCCAGAAGGTGAGCGGGCGGCCCTCGATGGTGATGCGCGCCAGGGTGGGGTGCGCCACCACCTCCACGGGCTGTTCCAGTTCGTTCATCAGGAAGCGAAAGGGGCGGAAGCCCTTTTCGCCAAAGCCGTACAGCATGGCGGTGCCGGCGTCGAACACCACGTCGTCGCGTTTGAACGAGCTGCAGCCTCCGCCCGGCCGGGTCTGGTTGTCAATCATCAGCACGCTCAGCCCGCGTTTGGCCAGCAGGCTGGCGGCGCTCAGCCCGCCCAGTCCGGCGCCGATCACGACCACGTCGTAGCGCTGGCGCAACACGCTGTCTTCCAGGATGCGCACCCCGCCCTCCCTTATCCAGTTACTCCGCTTCCGTCCAGGCGGCGCATAGCATAACGCAAGGGGCGGGGGATGCAAAAGAGGGGGAAGAAGGTTAACGGTTGACGGTCAACAGTTGGCAGTTGGCCGTTTTCAGTTGGCCGTTGGCAGTTGGCGGTATCATGCCGTTTGTAGTTCCCACGCCGAGGGTCTTGCCGCCATTTGGCAAGGTGAGTGGGGGGCGGCTGTCAACGCACGGGGCAGGTGGGACT
>CAYZKS010000269.1:0-4462 GCA_964478725.1 uncultured Anaerolineales bacterium | reverse complement strand
CTCACGGGGCGCATCCCGCTCAAGCTACGGCCTGGCCACGGGAGGCCTGAGTGCTGTCGGGGTGGGCTGGCATCGCGGCCAACGGCCTATGGGTCGCCGGCGCCGCCGTCGCTGTGGCGACGCTGAGCTGGACGAGCTGGCTGGCCGCTTGCACCGGCGCGATCTGGCGCGAGGCCTGGAAGGCCAGCGGCGCGTGGCGCTGGCTGGATGCCGCCGCGGCGCTCGTCTGCTTGGGCCTGGCCGGGAGCGCACGCTCCAGCGCCGAGTGCGTCGTGTGGATTGCCTTCGCCCTGTGCTTTGCGTTGCTTTCCCTGCGTGCAGCTCGCTTGCGCCTGCAGGTCGCGTGCGTACAACCTCCAGCACTGGACGTGTCTGCTTCTTCGCCACTGGCGCCGCGGCGCACCGGGGCTGACGCGCTGGCGCGGGCGATCGTGGCTGCCGAGCCACTGGTGGTGCTGGCGAGCGCGCCGTGGCTGTGGTTCCCCAACCGCTGGACGCCCCTCATCGCGGCCTGTCTGGCGCTGCCCTGGCTGGCGCGCAAGCGCACGCAAGGGAGATTCACCGCCCGGTCGCCTGCGGACGGCGCACTGCTGATCATCGTCCTGGCGCTCCCGCTCAGCGTGTGGACCGCCACCGACCCGCAGCGCAGCCTGCCCAAGCTGGGTGGAATCATCCTGGGCCTGGCCGCGTACTATGCCCTGGTGAACGCAGTGCACAGCCCGCGCCGCGCGCTGTTGGCCTGCCTGGGCCTGGCCGTGGCCGCACTGGGCGCTTCCGGATTGGCGTTGCTAGGCGCCGATTGGGCCCTGACTGAATCGGTCATGCTGCCGCGCTTCTTTGGCGGCGCCGGGCGCTGGATGGCGCAGGCGGCTGGTCTGCCAGGTGGGGGCTTCCATCCCAACGAGGTGGCGGGCATGTTGGCCTTGCTGCTGCCGTTCGAGGCCAGCCTCTTGGCGCTGCGCTTCTCGCACGCCTTTTCCTCGAGCCGCGCGGGCTGGCCGGGGCGCTGGATCGACGCACTGTTGGCGGCGAGCGTCTCGCTCATGGCGCTCACCCTGGCGGCGACCGGTTCGGCCAGCGCCTTTGTGGGGACCGGAATTGCCCTCCTGGTCTTGGCTGCGCTGTGGCGAGGACGGTTCGGCCGCGCCCTGGCTCTGCTGGTAACGGCGGCCGCTGCATCGGTGGCCTGGCGCTGGCTGCACGCGCCGACGGCGCTGAGCGACTTGCGCGGATGGTCCGCGCGCTGGGAGCTGTGGAGCCGGGCGCTGCTCATGCTCCAGGACTTGCCCATTGCCGGCGTGGGGCTGGGCAACTTTTCGCCGGTGGCCAACCGTTGGTATCCGCTCTTCAGCATCTCTCCGCAGCGCGTACTGGAGCTGAGCCACGCGCACAATGCCTTCCTGCAAGTGGCGCTCGATCTGGGCATCCCGGGTCTGGTGGCCTATTGCGCCCTGTTGCTGGTCTTTCTGGCTACCTGGCGGCGGAGCGCGCAACGCTGGCCGCAGGGTCCCTTGCGCGCTGTCGGCGCAGGCCTGGTCTGCGGCGTGCTGGGCTACCACGTCTATGGCCTGGCCGATTGCATCGCCGTGGGGGCCCGCGCGGGTATCTTCCTGTGGATCATACTGGGGCTCATGGCGGCGCTGGGCAACCTGGATCTGCATCGCTGCTCTTCTGCCTGAGGCGGTGCGCTTGCCCTCCACCTTGTGTGCGCCGCACATTCAGCGCAAATCGAGGGAGGTCTCGTCCATGCACAAGCTTGAGTCCATGCAACCCAGATCGGCGTATACCCTGTACACGCTGGCTGACACCCTGTGCACCGGCGCAGGCATGGGCGTGCCATTCTTCAACATCGCACTCGGCTTCGTGGTGGGCTGGGTTGCCGCGGGCAGGGCGCGCGCCCAGACGAGCGACCTGCCCGCCGCTCTGCGTCTGGTACTGCGCTACGCCCTGCTCACCTGCGCCTGGACCTTGCTGCTGATGCTCGTCATCTGGGGTCCGTTCGCGTTCAGGTACGCGCAGCCGGGCGCGGACCTGACCCAGACCGGCGTCCCCATGTTCCTCTTCGAACCCGGCGCGAGCTTTGTCGGCTGGGTAGTGCTGATGGTGCTCATCTCGCCCTTCCTGCAACTGCTCACCACGGTCTTTGCGGCCTGCGTGCGCCTGGCTTACCAGCAGTAGGCCCGACGCTTTGGCTCTGCCGTGCGTCCAATCGCACCGCCACAGAGACCGCTCCCGGCCGGTCTTGTCGTTCCAGAAAGGTCCGCCGCGTCAGTGGCCTCGAAGCAGCAGTGGAAGATAGATCCTGGCGAGCGTACAGCGCATGACAATAACGCCACCATCATGGGTCCCGCCATAGAGCGTGTTGGCGGCTTGCGGATCGAGGGCCAGGGCGAAGATACGCGCGTGGACAGGGTCGACGTGGACGGCGTCCCAGGAGGCGCCCGCGTTGCGGCTCCGGAACAGACCGCCATCAGTCCCTGCCCAAAGCGTGGATGGAGCCTGCGGGTCGATGACCAGCGCGCGGACGGTGATGTTGGCCAGGCCTTCGTTGATGGCGCTCCAGGAGGCGCCAGAGTCGATGCTCCTGAAAACGCCTGCGTCCCACGACCCGGCGTAGAGAGTGGAAGGGGTCTGCGGATCGATGGCCAAGTCGAGGATGTGGGCCGTGCTCAAACCGTCGTTCGCGGCGTTCCAGGTGGCGCCAGCGTCGCTGCTCTCGAAAACCCCGCCCCATGTCGCTGCGTACAGCGTGGTCGGGGAGTGCGTGTCTATCGCTATGTCGTGAACTTCAGCACCAGGTAGGCCCGCGAAGGCCCAGGACGCGCCCGCATCGCTGCTCTTGAACACCCCGCCCTCCCCGGTCCCTGCGTAGAGCGTGGAAGGCGTCTGTGGATCGATGGCCAGCGCGAGGACAACTGTGCTGGTCAGGCCCTCGTTGACAGCGCTCCAGACGGCGCCAGCGTTGCTGCTCTTGAACACTCCGGCGTCGGTGCCAGCGTAGAGCGCGCCGGGCGTTTGCGCATCAATGGTCAGGGCGAAAACCCAGGTGCAGGTGAGGCCAGTGCTGGCTGCGACCCAGGTCCTGGCGGCGTCGCTACTCTTGAACACTCCTGACTGCCACGTCCCTGCGTACAGCGTGGACGGTGTCTGCGGATCCACGGCCAAAGCGTGTGCCCACGTGTTGTTCAGACCCTCATTTGTGGCACTCCAGGTCAAGCCCGCGTCGTTGCTGCTGAAGACGCCTCTACCTCCAGTGCCAGCGTACAGTCTGGAAGGGTGTTGCGGGTCGACGGCCAGGGCGAAGACCGGGGTGTCTGTAAGACCGCTGCTGGCGAGGCCCCAGTTTTCGCCCGAATCGTTGCTTTTGAAGATCCCGCCACCAGCCGTGCCGACGTACAGTGTGGAGGGCGTCTGCGGGTCGATGGCCAGGAGGACGACGGCCGTGTCGGGCAGGCCTTCATTGATTGCACTCCAGGTGGCGCCTGCGTTACTGCTCTTGAACACGCCGCCATGGTATACGCCAGCATAGAGCGTGGTGGGTGTCTGTGGGTCAATGGCCAGCGCCGAGATCAGAGTACTGGTCAGGCCCGCGCTGACGGAGCCCCAGGTCGCACCGGCGTCGCTGCTCTTGAAGACCCCTTTGCCATCGGTGCCAGCGTAGAGCGTGGAGGGAGTCTGCGGGTCGATAGCCAGGGCTGGGATGGCGCTATCTGGCATACCCTCATGCGCTGCGTTCCAGGTGGCCCCGGCGTCGTCGCTCTTGAACACCCCGTTGCGCGTGCCGGCGTAAAGAGTAGATGGGGAGTTCGGGTCGATTGCCAGAGGGCCTACGTTGGCAGTGGTCAGGCCCTCGCTGGCCGCGCTCCAACTCGCGCCCGCATCGATGCTCCTGAAGACGCCGCCACCCCACGTCGAGGCATAGAGCGTTGTCGGAACTTGCGGGTCAATGATCAGGGCGCGCAGGTTGAGGCTGCTCAGGCCAGCGCTGGCGCCGGCCCAGGTTGCGCCGGCGTCGCTGCTCCTGTACACGCCGCCCTCCGATCCGGCGTAAAGCGTGGAGGGCGTTTGCCGCTCTATGGCCAGAGCGTGGATGATCCCACCGCCTGGCCCGTGACTATCCCAGGTGCAGCCCTGGCTGGAAGCCCGCAGGGCCGGACGCAGACACAGGCCCGCTGCAACTAGCACGGAGAGAATGACGCGTCGAACGCTGTGTGCATGCGGCATCGGAAGCTCCTTGTG
Organism: uncultured Anaerolineales bacterium; assembly: GCA_964478725.1. Taxonomy (GTDB): domain Bacteria; phylum Chloroflexota; class Anaerolineae; order UBA2200; family UBA2200; genus CAYZKS01. The sequence continues at coordinate 223 of CAYZKS010000269.1, read as the reverse complement.
CGTCGAATGTAGATGCTTGCAGCCGGTACTGCCGGCTGCAAGCCCATGCAGAATCGTCCCGAAATCGACCCTCCGGGGCGTGCGGGGGTGCGTCACACCCCCGCACGCCCCGGTCACCTTCTACTCCCTGGCTCTGCGGATGACCTCTTCCTCCGGCTGGCCCTTCAACCACTCGTCGAAGGGCTGGAAGCGCGGTATCTGCACCGGCACCTTCTCCAGGTCC
>CAYZKS010000268.1:0-4474 GCA_964478725.1 uncultured Anaerolineales bacterium | reverse complement strand
CCTGGGTCTTGTTGCGGTCACAACAAGCATACCCATACGAGGAAGCTTCTCCTACCCCATCCCCTGTCCGAACTCATGTCCCAACATCAGCGGGGGTATCTTGACCTTTGACTTGATGGTGGTGGCGGGGACGCAGCCGCTGAACAACGTCGAGTTGTACGTGGAGTTTGATCCGCTGCTGCTGCAGGTGGTGGACGCAAGCGGCAATCCCGCGACAGCGATCGAAGGTGACCCAAGCGCACTGGACATCCAGTTGTCAAACAGCGTGGACAACAGCACGGGGCAGGTCCGGTACGATGCCGGGAGACTGATCGGGACGCCACCGATAGGGACATTTCGCGTGGCAACGGTACGGTTCCGGAAAATCGGGGCTGCAACCACAACGTCCGTGCGCTATGTAGCCCCATCGGATGTGTTCTACGGTGGTGCCTCTGTGGTGGGAGCATTCGGCAGTGCCGTGGTGCTAGGGCCGCACCCACACCCACGGCGACCGGTTCCCGCACTGTCACAACTACACCCTCGAGTACTTCGACGGCAACACGCAGCCCTACATCAACCCAATCACCGACCGCGGCCTCAACCAGCACACCTACACCCGGAGCCACGCCCTGTATTCTCCGTGTGCCGGATGATTACTCAACCATTCAGGCAGCGGTGGATGCCGCGCTCCCTGATTGCACGATTGTTGTCAGGGATGGGATCTACACCGAGAGCGTAGACGTGAACAAGCCCCTGACAATAAGATCAGAGAATGGATCTGCTGGGACGATTGTTCAGGCAAGCGCCTACGATCATGTCTTTGAGGTAGCAGCAGACCGTGTGATCATCAGTGGGTTTACGGTACGAGGAGTCTATGTCAGTGGCATCTTCGCAACTGGAGTATACCTGTATGGGGCGGAATGCTGCAGCATTGCCAACAATCGTATCTCGGGCAGCGTTTGTGGCGTTTACTTGAAATCGTCAAGCGCCAATACGATCACAGGCAACATTATCTCAGACAACCCAAGCGGGGGGATTAGCCTGGTTGAATCGAGTGACCGTAACAGGGTGGTATGCAACACCATCTCGGGCATTTCCAACCCCGGCATTGAGTTGTTCTATTCGAACCAGAATGTGCTTCTGAACAACACTGTCTCCAATAGCTTCTGCGGCGTGGATCTGGTCGGTTCTACCGGCAACCAAGTCTACTTGAACAATTTCACGGATAACTCTATCAATACCTATTCGGCCGATTCGAGCAACACCTGGCACTCGACCACGACGTTGTGCTACGCCTACGGTGGTAAGAGATACACAAACCACCTGGGAAACCATTGGAGCGATTACGGCGGAAGCGACTTCAACGGGGATGGCATCGGAGATACCGCATACAGCATAGGTTCAGACGAAGACGGTCATCCGCTGATGGAACCCTTTGACAAGTACACCTGGATTGGCGAGTGTTTGATCTACTTGCCTCTCATGATGAGAAGGTAGACCCTCCAGACGTCCACCGCTCCCCAGCCGATTTCAGCGCGAGCCTGTGACTGGTGAGCTGCCGAGATGGCAGATCAGAACACGCACGCGGTCAGAACCAAGACCAGTGGCATGATGGGGACTTGAAAGCGTTCGTAGGCGATGGGTCCAGGCAAGATGATCATGTAGCCGATGAATAACAACATTGCCGAGGCTATCACCGGGTCGCTGTGGCACAATCGCCATGCCCCACGGAGAGTAACAGCGAGTCCCAGCGCGTAGATCAGCACGAACACGGTGAACAGAGCAAGCGCAAGAGGCGGCGTGTCACGCCACCTGCGACTCAACAGTAGAGTCATCATGCCATTTGGCATAACACTGTCCCACGTCTGCCCGCTGAGTTGTGCGAACCAGAAGCGGTGGCCTTGCGGCAACAGTCCGCGGAATGCCCCCCTGACATGACTTGTGACGAATGCAGCGGGGTGCCTGGTGATGATATCGCGAGCTACCCTGGCCGTTTCTATCTGGACCTGATCGATCTGCCTCGGCGTCAGTTCATCCATCGGGGCTGCAAATAGAACAGGGTTCTTGACTGCGGCAGCATCTACTACCTCCAAGAAGAGCTCCTCCCAGCGTGGTGTCCAAGGGGCGACGTTCTCCCTGCGTAACTCTGCCAGTGTGGCAGGCGCACTCACTCTCGCCAGGTTGTTCTCGAAAACAGTAGAGAGCATGGGCCGACCAAACACAATGGTATTGCGAATGACCCATGGCGCGATCAGTAGAATCAGCGTGACCACGGATACCACTGCCTGTCGGAATGAGCCCTTGATCCACAGCACAAGGCTCACCATGATCGGAAGAAGCAACACGTTTGCCTTGACATACAAGCTGAACGCACATGCCACACCCAGAACAGAGGGGCCCAGTATCGACAAGGTGTCACCTTGCTCCATAATGTGCGCCAAGCCAAAGTAAACCGCCGCGATGGCGCATGCCAGGACCGTCTCCACATACAACTCCGCACAGTACCGCCAAGCAAGCGGGCAGACTGCATACAACACGCCACTAATGATGGTGGCACGCCTGGAGCGCGTCAGTTTCAGTGCAATTCCCATTGCCAATAAGGTTGTGAGGGAGTCTAAGACTGCCTGCATGACCAGAACCACGCGTGGGGATGCGCCTGCAATACTGTATGTGAGTGCCGTGAACACCGGATACCCAGGCACACGGATTGCATCTGGCTGAAAGGGCGGATGCGAATTCAGCGAGAAGATGCCGCGCTCAAGCAGGTTGAGTGCCAACTGGTGGTAGCCCAAAGCATCCACGTTCCAGTACGGCAAGGCGGACCAACGCGAAGCAAGATACAACAACCTCAACAACAATGAGAGGAGGAATATGACCAGAAAAGGACTTGTGCGAATAGGTGCAGCATCGCTTCTCTGTGACTTCACCCTCTAGCTTCCCTTTCTGTGATTCCTCAATGTCTGGCGCTTCAGCGTGATTGTCTTCGCCTCGCCGGCCGACGTCGAATTGCCTCTGCCAGGTGATGCGTCTTGATCTGTGCCGCGCCCTCTAGGTCCGCGATGGTACGCGCCGGCTTGAGGATGCGGTCAAGAGCTCTGGCGCTCATGCCGAGTTGCTGCATGCCTGCTTGCCCCGTCTCACTTCTGGTCTTCACGCCAGAGGCGTAAACAGGGACGACAGGACTGAGGCGTCCCGCGCTGCGGAGCCGAGCGCACCCCCGCCACACAGACGGCGGGACTTAGGGGCAGGTCCCTGCCCGCATGTCCAGCCCGCAATACTCGCGCACTTCCGCCGGGCCCATGTCGGCGTTGCACAGCAGCGACATGTGCCGCTCGGTCCGCCTGCGCGTCCTGCGAAGCGCGCCTCCGGCAGTTCAAGTGCGCGCTCGATGCGTTCGCTCACCGCTAGGCTCGGCTCGCCCAGACGGTCGCCGGCAAGTTTGTCGTAGTCCATGCGCGGCACCTCAACGTAGATGTCGATGCGGTCCATCAGCGGGCCGGAGATGCGTTTACGGTGGTGCGTGATCATCATCTGCGAGCCGGTGCATTCTTTGACCGGATCGCCCGGGTAGCTGCAGGGGCTCATAGGGTGCTCGGCATGAGGCTAGCCGCCAAGGTAGGCATGTCCGACGCACGTCTCATAGTCACGACCTTGTCTTCAATCCTGTCTGAACCGCGCTGCGCCATGGCGGACAATGGCATCGCCGTGACCGAAACAAGCTGTCTCGAAATCGAAGCCAGCGATCTTAACGAGGCTTCGCTTGGCTTGGCCCACGTGTTCGTTGCCGGGGTTCAGACTCGGGCCGCTCACATTGGCAGCGACGCCCCCTGCGAAAAGTACACCCCTGCTGGGACGAGCGGGATATCCGTTGGCCGACGCAGTTTCCTGGTGCGTGAATGGCCCTGATCCCACATGCCAAGGCGAGTTCATCGTGCCATACTCGTGCGCCGCGGCCACAAAGGCTTGCATGTTCTCGGGTTTGGCGTTGATGGGTGCATCACAACCAGGGCAGAGCAGCAACCCCGTGCCTTCTAACAGTTCGAGCTCTTCACGCACGTACTTGCCCACAACATCCGGCGCGCTGGCCGCCAGTAGGAGAATACGTGCCAGGCTGGGCACTGATGGTGTCACCACGATTGGCGCCGGCTCGTGCCGTGACGCGTCTGCGCGCCTCAGAGGGACAGCAGAGAGCAGATCGGATGACCGAGACGTGCGCGCTTCTCAATGCGCAGCATAGCGCAGCCAAGTGTCAAAAAGGTTACTGGATTGTGTACAATAGGCATTGGGGATCACACTGTGCACCACCGTGTTCTTGGGTTGTACGGCATGCTCTGTGGCGGCTGCCGTCATGATGTGGAGATGCATGAATGAAAACCTAAGGGCATGGCTTCTATTAGCTCACATGTCTCCGTCAATGGTTCTCTTCCCCTGAACCAGCCGGCCACGTCCTGGCAGCGCTCGCGCACCTGGCTCGACGAGGTGAGGGCGCGTAGCT
>CAYZKS010000267.1:0-4487 GCA_964478725.1 uncultured Anaerolineales bacterium | reverse complement strand
GATGGGGCGTGACAGCACCTGCTGGATGAACGTCTGGTATTGTCCCGCGATCCTGGGTGGAAGGTGGTGGTCCTGGATGAAGCAACGCGCCTGCTCCGACATCTGCCGCCTGGCATCTGCGCTATCGGCCAGGTATTGCATGGTAGCCAGCAGCACGTCTTCCTCGTGCTCGTCCACATCCACCTTGGCGCAGCAGCCCTCAGGAATCTCGGCGAGAGGCTCGATGTTGGTAACAATCGTTGGCACTCCCAGCCCCATCAGGCGAAATGGGGTAAAGGGCGTCCCGCCGACGTGGGGATAGCGCAGGTGCAGCGCCAGATCTGCCACGAACATGTGGCGCACGAAGGATGGCGGAGGCTGCCAGCCAACCAGCCTGACAGAGTCCTCCAGCCCCATGCGGCGCACTGCTCCCGCAAGGTCATAGTCCCTTTCCACTGGTCCCACCAGCAGGTATGCGCTTTGTGGATGAGTGGCGCGGAAGCGCGCAAAGGCGCGCAGTGCAACATCGAGCTGTTTGTCGCGAATCAGAAGACCGAAGGTGGCAACGACAAAGCGATCCTCCAGCCCAAGCTCCTGTCGCAGCGCCTGCCCATCTTCCTCCGGTGATACTCCCTCGGGGAGGAAGAAGTGCTGGGGGATGGTGGTCACCCGTAGTTTGGGGCGGCGCTGCAGCAGTTGCCGGCGCGCATAGTCGTTGTGTACAACAACGCCAAGGCTGCTATCCAGCACGCGCTCCATGAGAGGGTACTTGTACATCCAGTCCAGTCTGCGCCCCGCCATGATCTCGCGACCAGCGAACTCTCCTTCATCCCCGTATGCGTAACGCATCTCTTGCAGATAGCCCTCGACATCGCCCTTGGCCCACGTGAGCCCGCCGATGCAGTGATGTAGCACCAGGTCGTGCAACACCACAATGCCAGGGTGCTCGCGTAAGGTGCGGTAGATGTAGCCGTGAAAGGTGGGCTCGTCTCCCATGTGGTAGACCACGGCATCGTACTGACGTGCCAGGCGCGGAAAATCGCGATGGCTGAACGTCGAAAAACCCTTGGTGACCGTAGGGCTGCTCGGCGTATAGCCGTCATCAATGAACAGGTCCACCTGCATTAGCCTGGCCAGGTCTGGCAGCAGACCCTCCACGTGGTCTGCGATGGCAGTCTGCAAAGGGCTCAGTGGTGCAAAGAGGGCAAGGCGCATGCGCTCCTACACCCCCAACAACTGATCAATGGTGCGTTCCCAGGTGATGTCGCGAACCCGCTCGCGCCCGGCTTGTCCCAGCCTCTGACATAGAGCACGGTCAGCGTGCAGCCGGTCGATATACTCCGCAAACTCCTCCGGAGATCCACGCGGAGCAACGTATCCGTTCTCGCCATCCTCGACGAACTCCAGCACGCCGCCGGAGTCGGCGGCCGCGATGATGGGTTTCTCCGAGTTGAACGCCTCCAGGGTCACCAGCCCGTAGTCTTCGTCATACGGCGCGAAGAAGAAGGCGAAACAGCCCGCGTACAGGTCCAGTAGATGCGGCTCATCCACAAAGCCCAGGAATTCCACTTTCGCCTCGACGCCGCGGTCCTTCGCCAGACGTTTTAGCTTTGCTTCCTCTGGCCCTTCGCCCACGATGAGGCAGCGGGCGGCGCTCTTGGTCAATGCCATGGCCTCGATCAGGGTGGAAAGTCGTTTGAGGTAGTTCAACCGTCCGATCGACAGCACATAGTCGCCGTAGCCGGTGTTGTGATACAGCCCCTCGTGCTGCGGCGGTGGGTAGAGCGGCTTGGCCTGCAATCCATTGTAGCGCGCCAGGCGCAAGGCCACGTTGGCAGAGATGGCAAACAGCCGCCGCGATTCAGCCAGCGACGCCGTGTCCAGACGGCGAATGGTTTGCAGCAGCGGGTCCTCTTCATTGGGGAAGGGACTGAGCTCGGTGCCGACAAAATCGTAGGCCTGCCTGAACTGGTGCACGAGCCACGTCACCTTGTTCGGATGCTGCACCAGATAGGAAGGGAACTTGGTCGCGATCACCATGTCCACTTTTTCGCCGTCGCTCTCCGTCAGGTTCATCAGGCGCCACACCAGGTGCCCCTTTAGTACCTCTTCCACCGGATAGTGGCGAAAGGGAATGTTCACCACATCCACCCGGAATCCACGCTTGCGCAGCGCCTGCTGTAGTGAAAGCACCAGGACCTCCGTCCCGCCGTAGTGCAGCGGCACCTGACTGGTGCAGATGAGTATGCTCTCGACCTTCATTGCCCGTCTCCCGGCTCTCGCGGCGGGCGATACGCGATCGCTGCATAATCTTGGTAGCCAAACAGAAACCCGTTCAGGCGGTCTATGTCCTGATTGAGCAACGCCACCGCATCCGGATCCACGCTCTTCAGCTTGGCGTGTTCCGGAAGGTTCAACAGCCGCTGTTCGATGGGCACGGGCGACAGGTAAGCGATCTCGATCTTGTGGAAGCCCGCGCTTTCCAGCATGAACTTGAGCATCTCGCTGTGGATGGGCCACACGTGGGTGGGGTCAATCAGGAACCAGTTGGCGAGAGCCCACAGACAGGCCGGGTTCAGGGTTTCCAGAACAACCGGCGCCTCGGGCGCCAGCTTGTCGTGACACGATTCAAGCATGCGGACCAATTGCCTTGGTTCCAAGTGCTCGACCACCTGTGACGCAAAGACACCGCCCAGCGATTCATCCTCAAGACCTTCCAGGTATAAAAGTGCGTCAGCGAGCTGTACCGGAACGCCTCGCTCCTGAGCACAGGCCACTGAATCGGGGTCAAGATCGATTCCTCGCGCACGTACGCCGCTCTCCAACAGCATCTCGACGAACTCGCCACGGCCACAGCCAATGTCCAGCACATCCTGCCAGCCTTGGTAGTATTTCAGGTATGCTTTCTGCTGCTCCCGCAGCAACCTCGGGCCGCGAAACTTGAGCTCAAGCCCAAAGTAGTCCAGATGAGGCGCGGCCTGTTCTGTGGCCCGAACTGGGGCGTTAGCGACTGCCGTCACGGCCGGCGGGGCAGCCTGACGTGCTGCCCGTTCCACACGCTGCAGGCGCAACTTTAGAGCCTCAAGCTCCTCCTGAGACACCTTCTGCAGCATCAGCGACTCTATCACGGCGGTGGCGGCAGCGTTGTAGGCGTTCTGCTGCTCCACAATGGGGTTGATATACCAGCGCAGCCCTCGCCTGATGACCTTCTGGATGATGGCGACGATCTTGGGCAAAATGCCCGCAGGCATCTTGGGCCAGCCAATCGGCAAGTGTGGATTCACGTGGGTCGTGGCGTACAGCCTTCGCAAGCCCACCGGCTGCGACTGCGGCGCGCCGGGAGCGGCTGCGCCCCCGCGCCGTACCTCCTCCTTCAACCTGGCGAGTACCCGGCCTACGTCTCTATCTTCGGACACGCGCTTGCCTCCCCTCCCCGACAGTCAGCTAGGGTTGTCCCGGAATCACCCAGCGGTGGGCAGGGCGATAGACACCCACGTCCTGCAAGTGAGATCTCACCTGGAAAGCGCAGTGCGGGTGATGGTAGTCAAAGGCGCGATTCTGGCTATCATGGATTGCCACGTCCAGCGTGTACGTGCCTGCAATCAGACCCAGGCTGGGGAACTCCACCCGCACCACCCCTTCGTCCGGTAGGCCGTCCAGGGAAATGCCATCGATCTCCGTGTTGGTACCATAGCACCACAGGCCATCCTTCCGGTAGATCGCAATGCCGAAAACCATGCTGGGCATCCTGTGCACTACCCTGTAGCTGATCTCCACCGTGAGCGTATCGCCGCATTGCAGCAGTTGAATGGCGGCATCGGTCTTGTCCAGCAGGCGCACGCCGGTGACAACCACTTCCCCCGAACCCCAGTGGGAGGCCGCTGCCAGCGCTCCCCCGTCCGACGGCGTGGCGGCGCACGCGGCAGCTGCCGGCTGCCCGCCAGCGGTCTGCTCTGCCAGTTTGCGCGACTCTACGGCCCAGACGTACTGGCGGTAGCGCTCTACAATCTCCGCCGCGGGCCCGTCAGCCGCCGGGTGCGCGGTCTCAATCCATAGCGCCCGGCTGCACAGCCGCTTGATGGACTGCAGATCGTGCGAGACTAGCACGATGGTCTTGCCGCATCGGCGGAAGTCATCGATGCGGGAAAGGCATTTCTGCTGGAAGGCTTCATCGCCCACGGCGAGGACCTCATCAATCAAGAGAATATCGGGGTCCAGGCTGGTGGCGACTGCAAAGCCCAGGCGCACCTGCATCCCGGAAGAGTAGTGGCGCAGCGGCACATCAATGAACTGCTCCAACTCCGCGAAGGCCACGATGTCGTCGAAGCGCTTGCGCATCTCCCGGGTACTCAGTCCAAGGATAGAGCCGTTGAGGAAGATGTTCTCACGTCCCGACAGATCGGGATGAAAGCCAGCACCTAATTCAAGCAAGGCCGTCAGTCTACCATTTACAGCGATGCTTCCGCAGGTCGGCTCGATGATACGGGCGATCAACTTGAGCAGGGTGC
>CAYZKS010000266.1:3366-4526 GCA_964478725.1 uncultured Anaerolineales bacterium | reverse complement strand
CCTGGATCAAAGCGAGCTCTCAACTCTGACTTGCGGTCGAGCCGTCCAGCCAACGGTAGAAAGCTTCCAGGTCCTCCACCCAGTGCAGTTCGGTCTCTGCCGCCATTTCCGGCGGGATTCCGCTCACCGTCGGGCGCAAGATCACAACCGGCGTAGCTCCTACCCACTTGGTCCAGGCAATCTCGGAGAGGGTTCCGCAGCTCAGCCCGATGCACAGTAGCACATCCGAGAGCTGGCAGATGCGTTCGTGTTGAGCAGTCCAAGTCAGGCCCTCGATTACTTGGTGACATAAATGGCGGTGATGCTTGCAGCGCGAGGCGGCAGCCTGTGCCGGCGTACCCTCGTGCGGTATTATCCCGATGAGCTGCGGGCCACCAGCCGCACGGTAGGCCTGGGCCGCCAACAGCGCCACTCCTCGGTCGGGCACCACAACCAGAGCACATCCTCGCTGCGCCAGCCCTTCGCCCGCTGCCCGGGCAACGCTTTGGCAGATTGCTGGGTCCAGGTTGGCAGCGCGTGAACTCACCTCGATGCTCGTCGGCCCGATGATCCCAACGCGCACAGGACTGCCGCCGTGCATGCTCTTCTCCTGCATGTGATGCTAGGGCTCTGGTTTGACGGCCGGCGCCCTAACGCAAGCGATAGGTCACAAAGCTGCCATCTGCAAGCAGGGCGTAGACCAGCTGCTGCTTCAGCGACGCCCACATCTCCCCGCCTTCGAAAACCTGCCATTCGGCGGTGGAGCCTTCCTCCTCAGCAGTGGCCCAGCCGAGGCCCTCTTTCACTCCCAGCTCCTTGCACCAGACCAGCCCAAAGCCACGCTTGGGGAGCTGCCGCCCCGCGGGCGCAGCGGCCTGGCAGGCATACTCCGCCATGCCTTCCTGCCAGTAGTCAGCAAAGCTGCGCCACTGGCCGTCGTTGTACAGCACGAACACGCTGCGGTCGTCCTCCCGCCAGAACATATGACCACGCTCGAAAGGCTGCTCCGCCACGAATCCGCTCTTCAACTCCTGGGTCGGACATCGCAGAGCCAGCCACAGTCGGTCATCCTGCAGCCAATCGCTGTAGAAGCGTGCGGCCACAGGTGGCTGGCACTCCGGCACTCTCTGGGACACGAGCGTGGGACTGGGCTGAGGTTGGGGCGTCAGGGTAGGCCAGGG
>CAYZKS010000266.1:1253-3266 GCA_964478725.1 uncultured Anaerolineales bacterium | reverse complement strand
TCGTCTGACCAGAGTAAAAGGTCAAACACACAAAGATGTGATGGGTCCCGGGATCATAGCCCACAGCCGCAGGGTATCTGTCTAGCGCCAGGGTGGCAACGTGTTTGAGGGTTTTGGCGTCGTCCACAATCAGACTGTAATACCCGTGGCGGCCGGCGGTGGAGAAGAGGCGTTGCTCTTCCATGTCCAAGGCCATGGCAGTCATGCTCAGACCACCTACCTCAGCCTCGATGCGCTTGCCGCTTTGCAGATCCAGCACATAGACCACCAAGCCGCTGTTTGATCCCGGGATGCCGTTGTATGCCACGAAAAACGCACGACCAACAGGGGAATCCACTATGATATGGAAGGGCTCCACGTTGGAGCCATAGAAGGAATCGAGCTCGGTCTGCCTGAGTACACTCCAGGTGTCTGCATCCAGCACTTGGTCGCCGGCGTATAGCTGCCTTGTCTCTGGCGACAAAGCCAGACCCCTGGGCGACCCACCGACCTTGAGCGTCCTCGGGGCCTTGTCGCCCCGCGGTGACACGATGGACAGACTGCCTTCCACATAGTTCAAGGCGTAAAGCGTGTCGCCAGTGGGGCTAAGGGCAACTTCGCCGGGATGCAGTCCCACAGGTATATCACCGATCAGGCGCTCTGCCTGGAGAACGCCTACACTGTTCGTGCCTGCGCACGCCACGTATACTCGTCCCGTGTTAGGATCCACAGCCACGCCCAGCGGTTTGGGGTTCAGCGCAATCACGCCGCTAAGCTCAGAGCCCGTTGCAGGCAGTATGGCAAGATTGTCGCTGCCAGAATTGGCAACGAACGCCTCGCCCTCCTCACCGACGGCAACGTCCACCGGCTGCAGGCCGACAGGGATTGTGGCAATCAGTCGCAGGGCTTCGCCGTCGATCACTGACACGTCATTGGTCCAGGAATTGGTGACATAGATGCGCTTGTTGATGGAGTCAATTGCCATACCACGTGGGTCGCCGCCGATCTGCACCTTGCCAAGCTGCTTGGTGCCCAGGGCGTCGTAGGCCACGAGGTACTGCGTATTCGCAGTAGGTTCATACTCGCTGAGGAAGAGGCGCCCAGACTGCGCATCGGCTGCAAGGGTAGTGTAGACGTCATGCTTCAGCCGTCCCACCACTTGGAGCTTCTGCATGTCCACGATCTCGACTGCGTCATACACACCGGCATACAGCAAATGCATAGCCGGGTTCGCCGCAAGCGAGAGAACGCCTATGGAAGCCTTGAGTGGCAGGGTCGCGATGCGCACTCCCGATGCGCCATCCAGGACCACCAAGCTGTCCTCGCTGCGCGCGCCCACATAGAGGCGGCCATCCAGGGCCAGCAGACAGGCAGGACTCTTGGGGGCAGGAAACGTCGTCAGCACACGCATGTCGGAGATCACACTGATAGAGTTGCTGTTCTCATGCGCTACATAGACACGGCCCGTTGACTCGTCTGCGGCGATGGCCACGGGCGTCTCGTCGACAGAAATGACTGCGCGCACCTCGCGGTCCTCGATGACGGCCACGTTGTGGCTGCCACGGTTTGCCACATAGATGCGCCCCTTCAGCACGGCCAAAGCTTGTGGGCTGTTGCCGATGCCTGGCAGGGAGAGCAGCGGCACTTCGCCGATATGTTGCAGTCCGATGGCCGCGGTGGGTCGCGGCTGTGTAGGCGTGGCCTGCACGACGGTGGCTGTGGGAAGCTTGGTGGGAAGCGTTGCCCGGGCTGTGGGCGTAGGCGATGCCGCAGCCGGCGCGCACGCCACGATGCATGCGGCTAGCATCAGAGCCAGTAACGTGGCTCGCAATCGCTTCAACATCTTCACCTCATCCTGAACAGTAAACGCTCCAAGCGATGCCGAGGTTCCCGAGTCCAAGACATGTCCAGATCAAGCCCAGGACCCCGCCGACCCTTCGTCAGCAGGATGGCTACGCACGGAAATGCCATGCGCCGGGCAAGCCCGGCGCATGCAAACGATCCTCCTCGCCCTCCCCTTGGGTCGGGAATCCA
>CAYZKS010000266.1:0-1153 GCA_964478725.1 uncultured Anaerolineales bacterium | reverse complement strand
AGCTAGTACTTGAGCATTCGCGGCAGTGCTTTGGCCTGCTTCACCCAATCCTGGACTTGGCCAAGCGTTGGCAGGCGACGCACCATAGGCTTGCGATCGTTGGCCTCCTTTAACGCCGCAAGCAGGTTCTCCGGATTGCGCTTCGCCAGCTCGACCACGGTATCCACGCCGCCCACTTCCAGAAGCTGAGAATACTCCTCGCCAACTCCCTTGATGCGGAACAGGTCGGCCATGTTGGCCCACTTTAGGAGCGTTGTCTCTGCAAACCCGGTCTTGGCTGCCAGTTCCTCACGCTGCTTGGGGGTCTTGCAGGCCTCAAGCAGGGCTTCCGTGGTGGTGATGCCAGCCCGCTCCTTGAGAGCTTGCCTATAGGCTGGGCCGATTCCTTCAACCTCGATGATTCTCGCCATGTTAGTGAATCCTCCCTCAGAAATATAGTGGTGGACCCGTACAGGCCTGCTACGCTGGTGGCAGCAACCCCTGGACTGCTCTGGAGAACTCGCTCAGGTCCTCGGCGCTGGCATTGTCCAACAGCCCCTCCAGGAGGGCCGCCGCGCCTTCTCTCTCGACTTCGTCACCGCTCCCGGGACTCAGCATCTGCTCCAGAGCGTCCGGCACGCCATCGCCGTCCAAATCCATGTTGTTGGCCAACACATCCATCAGCGGGTTAACGTCGGCAGCGCGCTGTGATTCCGGGGTGGTACCCAGAAGCCTGAGTACGCTGCCAGTCTGCGCCCTCGCAGTGGGCCCACGCTCGCCCCACGCGCCTTGCTGTTCGAACTGCGTGCTGCGTGAGCTATTGAGAGCCTGCAAAAGACCGCTCAGTGTACCGGCCTGTGGGCGAGGTTTTGTTCCCTGCACGCCGCTCAGAGTCTGCAGCAAACCAGACAGGGCGTCGGCTTGAGGTTGGGCTTGTGTCGAGGTGGCGCCTCCTCCGCCCAGCAGAGCCCCTAGCAGGCCTCCCATGGCATCCGTCTGCGGTTGGGCTTGTGTCGGGCTGGTGCTCCCTCCGCCCAGCAGAGCCCCCAGCAGGCCTCCCATGGCATCCGTCTGCGGTTGGGCTTGTGTCTCGGGGGCGCTCCCTCCGCCCAACAGAGACCCCAGCAGGCCTCCCATGGCATCCGTCTGCGGTTGGGCTTGTGTCTCGGGGGCG
>CAYZKS010000265.1:0-4576 GCA_964478725.1 uncultured Anaerolineales bacterium | reverse complement strand
ACACGCTCTTGACCGCCAGGCATGCCGGCTGGCGCCGCGCGTGCCACCACAGGCGCAGATAGTCCCAGGGATAGCGCAACCCATCCGCGTGGATGATGGCTTCGTTCAAGTTCGCGACCCCGGGTAGCCATCCCACTGCCTCGCCCTGTACCTCAGCGAACAGGATCAGCTCAGGGTCGGCAATCTGCCGGAATGGCAATAGCAGGGCTTCCACAGCGTCGCGACGCCATGGGATAAAATCGGGAAGATGAGCCAGCGCGGCGTTCAGCAGGCCGTGCACGCGATCGACCTCCACATCCCACTGGGTCAGGTCCGCAGAGCGAACGGTGAACTTGTCCTGCCTGCGCACCCGCTCAGCCAGGCGGGCGAGGCGTTGCCGGACGGCCGAATCCTCCTTGATCTCGATTTCGTAGGCCAAGTTGTCGCCATGCGCGGGCTGGAAACCCAGGCGCTCCAGATGCTGCTGGTAGTATGGCGGGGTGTGCCCGCACAGCACTACCGGCGGCCGGTCACGTCCCTCGATGAGCACACCATAGCTGTCCTCGTAATCCAGGTTGTACGGGCCAAAGAGCTCGGTGAGGCCCCGCTGGCGCGCCCAGGCGTTGACGCGATTCAATAGAGCCGCGACGACTTCAGGGTCGTCCACAAATTCCAGAAATCCAAACAGGCACTCACGCTTGGCGCGCGACTCGTTGGTCGGCTTGTCCTCCGCGGCGCAGATCGTGCCCACGGGCTGTCCGTCGCGCCAAGCAATGAAAAACTCGGCCTCGCCGCGCCTGAAGAACACGCCGCGCGCCGGGTCAATCGTCCTGGCGCGCTCGGGCAGGAGGGGCGGCACCCATAGGGGGTCATGGCGATAGATGCGCCATGGGAAAGTGAGGAACTTGCGCCGGTCGCCGCGGGCGCGAACGGGACGGACCTCAATCGCGCTCATGCCGCCTCCTGCGAGCGCCGGGCTCGTCGCGCTTGCAGCTCGGCAACGATCTGCCGGTGTTCTTCTCGGCCCAGCGGGTAGAAGAACGCGATCGCGATGCCGACACACAAGAGCACGGCCGGGACCGGGCCGATGACCAGACGAATGCCCAGCAGAGCGCTTGCGGGCTGCTGCGCAGCATTGGGGACGTAGCCGGTGACCTCGAGCACGAGCAGCGCCAGAGGAACGGCGATGGAAGAGGCCACCTTCTGCACCAGTGTGGTCAGGCTGTAGAACATGCCCTCGTGGCGCTCTCCTGTCTTCCATTCGTCCCACTCGACCGCATCCGGCATGATGGACCAGGGAAGCAGGTGCGCGGCCGACACGCCCACTCCAGCCAGCACACACAAGACCAGGATGGGCGCCAGGGCCGTTGTGGGAGTGACGGTGATGAGCACGATCTGAACCAGGGCCCAGAACGCGATCCCGACGATAAAGGCCCGCCGCTTGCCCCAGCGCCCGGAGGCCCACAGCCAGACGGGCAAAGCCAGTATGGCGGTGACAAAGATCGTGGCCATGATCAGATCGCTTTGTGCCTCGCGCTGTGCCGCGTGTTTGACAAAGAAGAGCAAGGTGGCCTGAACAATGTCCACAGAGAGCCAGGTCATCAGGAACATCAGCAGTCCAAAAAGGAAGGGGCGGTTGCTTCGTGCGGCCCGCAGGGATTGGCGCAGGCTGGGCTGGACCTGCTCCACATACTCTTGACGCTCGTGTGTGCCCAGAAAGACTACCAGCAACGGCAGGGCAGAGACGATGCCAAAGATGGCGCCCATGCTCAGCACCTTGGACGCGTTTTCGGGGCTGAAAGAGCCCACAAGCAGCAGTGGAAGCGTGAAGGCGAGCAGACTGCCCAAGATGGAGAAGAACACGCGGTAGGACGTCAACGAAGTGCGTTCGTCATAGTCTGCGGTCAGCTCGGGGGTCAGCGCGAAGTAGGGCATGTAGTTGAAAGTGGCTGCCGTGTCAAACACGACGTACGCCAAGGCGTAGTAGATCGCCAAAGCCAGGACGCTATCCCATGGCGGGCGCCACCACAGCAGGCCAAAAGCCACGGCCAGGGGAAGGAAGCCGAACAGCAGGAAGGGCCGCCTGCGCCCCCAACGCGTGCGCGTGCGGTCGGAGATGTGCCCGATGATCGGGTCGTTGATATAGTCCCAACTGCGCCCGATGAAGATGGCCGCGGCCGCGGTGCCCGCGGGAATGCCCACCACGTCGGTCAGGAAGATGGCAAAGTAGGCTCCCAGGATGGTTGAGGTCAGGCTGAAACCGAGGTCTCCCAGTCCGTACACGAACTTGACGCGGCGCGGCAGGCGTTCCGACATAAGGACATTCCTTTCCTGGCGCAGAGCGGCTGAGTTCGGATTGTATCATGCGCCACGAGGAGATGCAAAGCGAATTGAACGCCATCTGCTCGCCCTCGGGAGAGGGCCTGTCGTTGCGCGGGGAACCCCCTGAAAACGAATACGCTGGCGACAAGGTCATCTTCCACGCGCCTGACTTTGGCGTGAGCTGTGGCAGCCTGTCGTACTCTCGGGTCGGGTAGAGCGGTACCGCGCAGTCCGGCCCAATTGCTGGCGAGGGGCTTCGCAGCCTCGCCTACCCGATGGCGAGGGGCTTCGCGGCCTCGCCTACCCGATGGCGAGGGGCTTCGCGGCCTCGCCTACCCGATGGCGAGGGGCTTCGCGGCCTCGCCTACCCGATGGCGAGACGCTTCGCAGCCTCGCCTACCCGACGGCGAGGGGCTTCGCAGCCTCGCCTACCCGACGGCGAGACGCTTCGCAGCCTCGCCTACCTGATGGCGAGAACCTTCGCAGCTGGCGCTCCAGAAGGGGCAGGAATTCCTCCAGGCGACCCTTCTCTGCCGCGATGCACATGCCGGCCTCCGCGGCGGTCTCTGGCGGCTCCGGGGCCGACTGCGGGCGGGGCAGCATGTGCACAGCCTGTTGCTCGCAAGCAGAGGCGCACAGGCCGCAGCCGATGCAGCGCTCGGCGTCCACCGTGGCCACACCATCGGCCACGCGCACTGCGGCGACCGGGCAGCGTTCCTGCTCGCAGGTCCCGCAGCCGACGCACAGCTCTGCGTCCACCTCGGCGCGCCAGCGGCTGCGCGCAAAGGCGTTGGGGTTCTCCAATTGGGTCAAGCCTCTCAAGACGGTACAGCAGCACGGGCAGCAGTTGCAGAGAAAGGTGACGCCGGCCTGGTTGTTGCTGGTAGTGTGCACCAGCCCGGCCTGCTCACTCCGTCGCACCACCTCGTCAGCCTGCGCCCTGGAGATCCTGTCTGCAAGCCCGCGTTCGATCAGGAACTCGGCGGTGCGGTCAAAGATCAGGCAGACGTCGCGTGGCCTGTCGCACGCCGCGACGCTGACGCGGCAAGCGCACTGGGCCAGGGCAAAGGTCTGGACGCCGTCCAGAAGCACCGACAGCTCCTCGTAGGGCAGGACCTGTACTTCACTGTGCACGCTCTGCTCCACGGGCACGATGCGGGCGAATGGGGTTGGGCTGCCCGCGAATTCGTTGCCCAGGGCCTCGCGGTGGTACTGCTCCCAGAGCCTCGCCAGCCTGTCGTGCACCGGAGTCCCGCCGCCGCGCATAAAGGGGAACTCGAAGATGCCGGGGATGGTGGGCAGCAGCGCGTAGGCCATCTGGCCGTCCTTGCGCCGGGCGAAGATGACACCCTTGTTCGCCATGGACTCGCAGGCAATGCGGGCCTCATCCTCCACTACCGCGGCCACTGCGGCAATTTTCTGCGCCGTGCGGGGCGCAAACCCCATCCCCAGCGCGACGTGGGCCTCTTGCGGGGTGAAGAGTGTCCGGAGGATCTCCTGGAAGGCTTCGGAGGGCGGCGCGCCGGTCGGGTGCTTGTGCAGGATCTGACGCAACCGCTCATAGTCGTCCATCTCCACCCCTCCCCATGATGCGATCACCTAAGCCGATTCTATGACACTCGTGGTCCGCGCGCAAGCGGCCGGAGTGGGGCGCGTGGGCACCGCTGCCACTCCGCGGTACTACGGCTCGCGATGCGTCAGCGCCGCCATACAAGTGAGGCTGGTGGGTTCAACCGTGCCTGACGCCCGTAGTGTACTGGCCCTACTGTTACAGCCGAAGGTGTTCGATCACTTGCGGGGATGCGGCAGCTCGTGACCAACATCCGCGAGCAGATGCTTTCTTTGGCCGGATGCCATGGTGCGACTATGAGTAGCAGAAGGAAACATCTCCTGAAACGCAAAGATCCCGAAGCGCAGTGCCGTTGTTTTGAGTGCACTTCATCCGCTTGGCTCCAATAGTTTGACTTCGCTGTCGGCTAGAGGTAATCTGTCGGTGAGTGCTGGCGTATCTAGGTGGGCAAACTCCATGGCGGGAGCGGGGACTGCGAGGACAAAATGCATAGACTGCGGCTTGGCTTGTTTGTTGGCTTTGCCATCCTAGTGACACTGGCCTCGCGCACACCGGCAGAAGATGCTCCTTCAGTCGTCAGGCCGACAACCCGTGCCTATCTGCCCTTCGTCGCGCACCACGAGCGCCTCGCGCCAACGCCCAGTGTCACTCCAACCATCACCCCCACGCCAATCCCGCCGTTCTCTGGGGTCGCGAACATCCACC
>CAYZKS010000264.1:3023-4606 GCA_964478725.1 uncultured Anaerolineales bacterium | reverse complement strand
AGGTGCTCAACAAGACCGTGGCCCTGGGCATCGATCGTAAGGCCAAGCAGGTCGAGGTGCAGAACGTGGACACGGGCGCGAAGCAGCGCCTGCCCTATGACAAGCTGATCGTCGCCACGGGCGCGGAGACCATGGAGCCGCCCATTCCGGGCAAGGACCTGCAGAATGTGGTGCGGCTGAAGCGCCTGGAAGACGCCGATCGCTTTCGCGAGTACATGCAGAGCAAGCAGTGCGCCAAGGTAGTCATCGTCGGCGGCGGCTTGATCGGTATGGAGATGGCCGAAGCGGTGACCCAATGCGGTTCCGGGGTCACCATCGTGGAGATGCTGCCGCACATCCTGCCCATGTTGGATGCGGACATCACCTGCCTGGTCGAGAAGTACCTGCGCCAGGTGGGAGTCACCCTGGCCACAGGCGCCAGGGTGGAGCGCTTCGAAGGCGATGCACACGGCAAGCTCACCGGCGTGGTCACCTCCAAGGGCAGCTTTGAAGCGCCTTTGGCTTTGCTCAGCATCGGCTTGCGGCCAAACGTGGAGCTGGCCAGGCAGGCCGGTCTGCTGATTGGCCCCGCCGGCGGCATCGCCGTCAACCAGTACATGCAGACCTCCGATCCCGACATCTACGCCGCAGGCGACTGCGCGGAAAAGACCTGCTACGTGCGCGGCACGAGCTGCTTCCTGCCCCTGGGATCGGTCGCCAACAAAGAGGGCCGCGTGGCTGGCTCCAATGCCGTGGGCCAGGCCGAGCGCTTCCCGGGCGTTGGCGGCGCCACCGCGCTCAAGGTGTTCGATTGGAACGTGGGACGGGCCGGGCTGAGCGTGGATCAGGCCGGCAGCCTGGGCATCCCGGTGGTCTCGATGACCGTGGCCGGTCCGGATAAGCCGCACTACTATCCCGGCAACTTGCCGATCATTCTCAAGCTGGTGGCTGAGAAATCCAACCGCCGCCTGATCGGGATCCAGGGAGTGGGACCCGGGGAAGTCATGAAGCGCATAGACGTGGCCATCACGGCCATGGCCGGGCGCATGACGGTGGACGAAGTGGCGCAGCTTGACCTCACCTACGCGCCGCCATACTCGGAGGCGATGGACGTGCTGATCCACGCCGCCAACGCCCTGCGCAACAAAATGGATGGCCTGCTCACGGGCGTGATCTCGTTGGACCTGCAGGCCAGCCGCAAGGCGGGCGAGGACCTGACGCTGCTGGATGTGCGCACCCCCGACGAGCACCACGCCGGCCACATCCCGGGCAGCACCTTGATCCCCCTGGGAGCGCTGCGCGCCAGAGCGGGCGAAGTGCCCAAGGACAAGCGCGTGATTGCCTACTGCAAGATCGGCCTGCGCGCCTGGGAGGCTTCGCGCATCCTGGCAGGCCAGGGCCATCACAACCTGGAAATCCTGGAGGGCGGATTCGCCGCCTGGCCGTTCGAGAGCGAGCAGGGCGCCTAGCACGCGGGCAGGCGCGCAGCGACGGCGCGCGGCGGCGCGCTGTGCTCTACGAGCTGCCCCATGGCCAGCCCGGCCTCTGCCTCAGTGCAAAGGCCGGGTTGGCCGTGGCCAACTTGTCACGTGAACGCCCAGAAA
>CAYZKS010000264.1:0-2923 GCA_964478725.1 uncultured Anaerolineales bacterium | reverse complement strand
AAGGAGCATCGCCGCATGACAAAGAGAACGCTCGCCAATGCGTTGGTCGTGACAGCCCTGCTGGTCACCGTTTTGGCCTGCGCCTCCCAATCCCCGACCGCCACACCGCCTGCCACTGATGCCACGCGCACGGTGGCCGAGTTCACCCCGGACACGGTGGCCCAGTACCGCGGCCGCACCGTGCTTCTCAACTTCTGGGCCATCTGGTGCCAGCCCTGTCGCCTGGAGATGCCCGATTTGGAGGCCACCTACCAGCGCTACCGCGATCGCGGCTTCGTCGTGCTAGCGGTCAACGTGACTTTCACCGGCAGGGCGGCCGAGAGCAGCGCAGACATGCTGGCGTATGCTGACAAGCTGGGCCTGACCTTCCCCATCCTGCGCGACAGCGGCCGTCACGGTCTGACTACCTACGGCATCAACGCCATCCCTACCTCATTCATCATCGACCGCGATGGCAAGGTGCGCAGCAAGTTGCTCGGCGCCAGGAGCGAGAGCGAGTTCTCCAAGGCCATCGAGCCGCTGTTGGAATGAGGGGCCCGGTCTGATCTCTACGTTGGCGCGTCTCGCGGCTCCAGAACCAGCGCGATGCCGTCCAAGATGGCGCGCACCCTGGCAGGCGATAGCGTGCCGACATAGTCAGCGAGCTGTGCCTTGTCCACCGTGAACACCTGCGACACGTTCACCACGCTCGCCTTCGGCAGGTTGGCTTCGCCGTGATCGAGCGCCACGTTCCCGGGGGCTTCTGCACGCCTCAGATTGGATGTCAGCGGGCAAACCACCACCGTGCGGATGCGGCTCTGGTTGAAGAGGTCGTTCTGGACCACCACGTGCGGATGCCGGTCACCCGGTTCCGAGCCGCCCGGTTCGCCCAGCTCGATCCAATAGACGTCCCCCTGGTGGATCACCATTGGTCCTGCAGCATGCGCCGGTGCGAGTGGCGCGACTTGGACCGCAGGGCCTGCTCCTGCCGGTCTGGCTCATCCGCATAGGCAAGATTGATGCGATCCAGCAGCTCCCGGTTCTTCTGGTGGTCCAGGTATTGCTCGAGGGCCAGCGCGAACAGGCGACTGCGCGACACCTTCATCTCACGCGCAGCGGCTCGGGCCTGCTCGAACAGCTCCTTGCGAATCGAGATCGCGGTTTTGATGCTCTCCATGTGGTCATACCCTCCCCTCCAAGAGCAGTATAACCGAAAACGGCCAGGGAGTCAATACCCGCGATCGGATCGGCGGACGCACCGCGGAGAGCACGTGCATGTAGGGGAAAGGCATTCCCCTCGAAGGATTCGGTTGCCAAGCACCCACGGCCGACGCATCCGCGCCCTTAAGGCAGGGCTGTATGGGAATGCCTTTCCCCTACACCCCAGGACACCCGCCTCCACACCTCACCGCGGTCCGCCCGTGCGTCTTGGCCTTGCCTTTTGTTTGCGCTCCTTCCACCACTGCGAGAGGAAAGGCGCGCTGAGCACCGACCCCAGCAGACCGCTGAGAATGCTGAGCAAGGAAATCTGTCCCGTGGTGAGCCAGGGCTTGGAGACGGAGACCTCCAGCGCCTGCGTCCAGATCTCGGCCTCGACCGCCTGGTCCGAGCCCGCCGCCTCCCACCACAGCGCCAGGCTCAGGTGCACCACCTGCTTGCCCTCGCTCTTGGGCATGAGGTTCCACTCCCAGACGAGCTGCGGCTGGCGCATGGACTGGCGCTCGGGCGAGACCAGTTGGCTGTCAAAGGCGGCGCCGGCCAGGCGCGCGACCACAAATACCTCGCCCTCCGGCGCCGTGGCGCCGCTGACCAGCTCGGTGGGCGTGGCGATCGGCGTCCCCAACAGCGTGGTGTGGCCCTGCACCGTGACCGCCGGCGCGACCCCTCCCGTGCCGATCTGCAGCAGGATCAGGCGCACCGAGTCCGCGCGGCGGATGTCCATCCTGAGCGGCCACTCGGCCTGCACCACCGTGGTGGGCGCGGGAGTGGGCGTGGGCGAGACGGTCGCCGTGGGCGACGTGGTCGGGGTCGCGGTTGAAGTCGGAGTCTGCGTCGCCTGCACCGGGATGACCAGCACCTGGCCCTCGCGGATAAAGTTGGGGTCCGCGATGCCGTTGGCCTCCACGATGTCCTCGACCGTCACGCCGTACTGCCGGGCGATGGAGATCAGGTTCTCCCCCGACTGCACCACGTGCGTCAGCGGCCCCGGGGTGACCGCAGTCGTCGGCGACGGGCGCGCGGTCGGAGTGCCCGTGCGGGTGGGGGTGGCCGCCGGAACCAGACCCCCGCTGAGCGTGACGTACTGCGTCTGCCTGGGGTAGGAGCGGCCCAGCAGGGCGGCCAGGCCCAGCAGGGCCAGAAGTAAGAGCGCCAATCCGGCGTACAACCTTTGCCGAGCGTTCATGGCAACCACCTCCTGGTCACAAACGAAGAGACCTCAGACGCTATACATAACCAGCGGCTCGGAATCTGCTGCTGTCTACCTGCGCCAGCTTCGTCAGCGAGATGCTTCCTGTCAACGGACGTTCCATCGGACTAACGGACAAGGCGCGTCCAGCGCGCGCGGGTCCATTGGCGGGTGTGCGGGTACGGGCAAGGCATTTCCACCGCCCCTCCGTATCACAACACGCGGTACGTTGTCAGCCGCGTTCCGCAGCAGATTGCGCGGATGTGTGGGTAGGGTCAAGGCATTTCCATGGAAGCTAGCATGCAGCGCATCGGCTCCGGTTAGCCGCAAGCGACTGGTCACCGAAGGCTTGTGGGAAATGCCTTGACCCTACAGTCTGCCTCTCCCCGCGTTCGCCAATCACGAGAACGCGCTACCCATTCATCTCCTTCAAACTCCTCTGCACCTCCGCCAGCTCCGCCGCCGTGATGCCCCACAACTCTGCCGCGGCCTGGTCCACCTGCACCTCGATCTCCGCCAGCTCGCGCTGCAAATCGG
>CAYZKS010000263.1:0-4644 GCA_964478725.1 uncultured Anaerolineales bacterium | reverse complement strand
AGGTCACCGTGATGCTCACGGTGCTCGATCCCACGTTCATCACCTGGAAGCCGGTGAAGTACCCGCTGTTGTTGGCCATGATGAGCGGGGCGCTGACCTTGTTGGTAGCGTTGGCGGGGTTGAAGCCGTTGTAGGAAGTGCCCTGCACGTAGCCGGTCATCTTGACCTGGTTCACGATGGCCACGATGTCCTGGTCAGAGGTGATGGTCGCGGAGCCGATGTATTTGTTGCTGCCCCACGCGCCGCCTACCTGCTGGAAGGTCTTGGACTCGTTGGGCTGCAGGGTGGCGCTTTCGCTCGGCGGTGCATAGGAGCCGCCAATGTTGGTGCCGTAGGCAACCGTGATGTTGGCCACCGACGTGCTGACGTTCTGCACCTGGAAGCCGGTGTAGTAGCCGCTGTTGTTGGCCATCACCAGCGGCATGCTGACCGCTTTGGACCCGGCTGTGAAGCCGTTGTAGCCCATCATGTTCTTGTAGGTCTCGCCCACCTGCATCACGGTGGCCACAATCGGCTGGCTGCTGGTCACAACCGCGGAGCCAACGAACGGCGAGCCGAGGGCCGTCAGATCACGCTGGCTAAACGTGGCTGCTGCGTTCGGCTGAATCGTGACGGCAGCAGCGGTATAGTTGTTGCCGGCGCTGCCCCTTACATACTGTACCGTCACCGAAGCCGGGCTGCCGCCTACGTTCTGCACGTTGAACCACGTGTAGTAGCCCGCGTTGCCCCGCATGATCAGAGGCAACATGACCGTGGTAGCGCCTGCATCAAAGCCCTCGGTCGAGGCCGCGTACTGGGGCGAGTTGCCCAGCGTGTTGGCAATGGCCACGATCTTCTTGTCCGAGCTCACCACTACCGATCCATTGAAGCCATCGGGAGCAGCGATCGGGAAGTAGGTAACCGAGCTCATCCCAGCAATCGTCCCTGTGACGTCTGAGATCGGCTTTGTGCCATCCTGGTTGTAGTAGGCTACGGTGATGCTGGCGGTGGTGCTCTCGAGGTTCTGAACCTGGAACCCGCTGGTGTAGGTGATGCCCTGGGCGGAGGCTGGGACAACCAGAAGCCCTGCCAGGACTGCTACCACCAGAAGAACGCTGACTCTCTTCATATTTGGACTCCTTTCGCACACATAGAATAGGCACGCCGAAGCGGCCATGAACGCCTTTGGTATGCCGAGTATAGCACACGGCCTGGCATTTATCAATACCACCTTGGAAGTATCTTTGCCGCTCGCCGCCTTGACCAGCACTCAGTATGCCATGTAGTGCGGATGCCCACGGCAGCGGTGACAGATGGTAGTCACGTCGTCGCCGGCCCCCTTGCGCCCACGTCCAATCACACGACGCGCACTGACATAATGTGGCTGATTCCACAGCTCTCGCACCGTGTGTTGGGTCACGTTGCCAAAGTCGAACTGGGGATCGTGCAGCCAGCAGCAAGGGGCAACGCCGCCATCCCAATTGATTACCATGCTTTCCCACAGGTCGTGGCAGCTCCAGTTGTTCTCCAGATGCCCCTGCCGGACATCGTAGGGAGTATGCCGGGGGTCAGAAGGCAGCCATTTCTCGATCTGCTCCTGGTTCTGCGTGTCCACAAACAGTGCACCCGTGGCAAAGGCATCCACACCCATCTGATGGGCCATCGAGCGCACGCTCGCAATCTCGCCCTCGTTGTGCTTGCCGATCAGCATGCGCCAGATAATGAACGGCCTGCGACTGTGAAGCGAGCGACGTGTGCTCAGAAGCAGTCGTAGGTTGCTCAGCACCCGATCCAGTTGTCCGCCCCGACGGTAGGCCGAATAGCTCTCCTGCGTTGCCCCATCAATGGATACGACCAACTGCGCCAACCCGGATTCGACCAAGCGCCGCGCCATGTGGGCATCCAAGCGGTTCAAGTTCGAGCTCAGGCTGACGCTGATGCGCCGACGACTGGCATACTCGACCATCTCAAAGATCTCAGGGTGCAGCAACGGTTCTCCCCAGTTGTACAGGTCAACCCGATAGGCATACGGCGTGACTTCATCGATCACGCGTTTAAAGTCGGTCAAGGCCATGCGGCCCGCAGGACGTGCTTGTATTCCCAGGCCGGTCGGGCAGAGCGGGCAACGCAAGTTGCACACATTCACAGGATCAATGAAATACATGGCCGGCATGCCAATCAGACGATCGCTGCGCATGCCGAGCTGCACCTTGAGGGCCAGCCAATTACCCAGCTTGCGAGGAGTGCTGCAGCGCACAAACTCGATCCTGTGAAAAAAGTAAACCCGCAAGCTGTCGGCCCAACCTTCAGCAGGCAATCTCATAGGCATGACCTCAGTCTGGATCCCGCCATCAAATCCGGCTACCGGTATCGGGCCTTGTTCCGCCCAAGGGCGCGGCGCACAGCATCCAGACGACGGAGTAGACCACCGTGAACAGGCGCATCAGAATGGCCGCAACGACGGCGATGTACTCCGGCATGTAGCGCGACATAAGCACTGTGAGCGTGACCTCCTTCAGTCCCAGACTGCTAGGCACGAAAGTGGCGAATGACGTCAGCACGCCCGCCAGCGTCCAATCCGTGACAACTTGCAGTACGTAGCGGCTGGGCAAGGCGTAGATGCTGCGCACAGTCGCGTACATCATCAGCCCGCTGATGATCCAAGTCCACAGGTACGCCAAAAGCCACACGAGGGTATCCCGATACCTGAGGGCGGCTGGCAGAGCGGCTGCGCTAACCTTGCGCACCATCCAAGTAACAAAGCGTGGGTGAATAAGCAAAATGCCCAGTCCCAGTGCCGCTGGCAATGCCCAAGGGCCCACGCCTGACACATAGGAGAGCGTGAATGGAGCTACCGCCAGGCAGAAGACCGCTCCTGCCACAACGGTAATCACCATCTCCAGCAGTGAAGCCAAGCCGACCATGGCCTTGCTAACACCAGCCTGAGCGTACAGCAAGACGCGCGCCGCAATGCCCCACGCGATGCCGGGCAGACGCCCTGCCACGGCGCCATAGCAGTAGACTCTTGCGTTCATAACCAGGTCGTTCGCGCCTGCCAGCCGTTTGGCCATCGAATGCCAGGCCAGTATGGCGACGATGTAGGCAGCCAGATCGAACAACAGGGTCAATGCCACTTGGACGTAGTTCAATTGCCAATGGTAGGCGGTAAGCGCTGCCCAGTTGCGAGACATGTAATGGGCGAGGAAACCCAGGCTGAGCAGGACAATCGCTGCCCCCAGAAGGAGCCTGGCTTCGCGGCCCTTCAGGCGACCTCGTATGCTGCCCTGGACCTCAGACCACCTCACTTCGGTTGAGCCTCGCCTGCCTTGGTGGCAAAGACGGTCGTGGCAAAGGTGTGGTTTCCATAGCTCAGCAGCGTGAAGAGCGGTATGGTCAGCAACCTCGGCAAACGTGAGCGATTGAGGGCCAGCAGCGCCCTCTTCGCGGCGCCATCGGCCATCCTCTCCTCGAGCCAAAACTGCACGCTCAGCGCAACCGGATGATACGAGAGCAATAGGCTGCGCATCTGCGTCACCTGAAAGTCTGCCTTCTCCAAGAAACCGCGCAAGGTGGACGGCGTGAAGACGTACAGATGGCGCGGCGCGTCCAGACCGACCCAATACTCCCCAAACAGGCGCGCGTCCCAGGTATCGGCGTTGGGGACGCGTATCAGCAGCAGGCCGCCGGGCTTCAGGATGCGGTGGATCTCTCTCAAGACAGCGGTGGGGTCGTGCACATGTTCCAGCACGTCCCACACAGTGACGACGTCAAAGGACGATTCCGGGTAGGCAGCCTCGGCCAGCTCGCCGGTAAACATGTCCAAACCATATCGCTCGCGCGCATAACGCGTGGCTTCAGGGCTGATGTCCAGGCCATGCACGTCCCAGGGGCCACGCTGCCGCATGGCATGCAGGAAATTGCCGGTGGCTCCGCCCACATCCAGCAATCGCCCGGGTTGCGGATGGGCCTTGACGGTGACGCGGGCGCGCTTCCAATAGCCAAACCCGCGATCCAGAGAATCGATCTGCGAGCGTTCATCCTCCGGTGCCACGTAGGTGTAAGGGTCATAGTCTTCAGGATAGTAGGCCTTGATCTCATCAGGAGTCGGGCGCGGGTTGAGGTAGATCAGCCCGCACTGCCGGCAGCGCACCAGGCGAAAGGAGCCGGGCAGGTGCATGTAACGGTCCTTCGCCTGGTATAGGAACTCTGTATCGTTGGTGCCGCACAGATTGCAGTTGGTTTCTTCCATGCTTTAGGGAGTCTCCAGTCTGATTCGATAGCCATTCCATAGCCCGCGCAGTGCAGCCGCCGCGGCGGCAACGTCGCCGCGCAAGGCATCCTTCAGGGCGCCTGCCAGCGTGCTGGCCCACACGAAGGCATTGGTAAGACCAGGCCATGGGCCATGCGGATGCAAACGGTAGAACATCGCACGGCCCTGCGCCTTGAGGTATTTGACCCTGGCGCTATCGCGCTGGCTGCTCAGCGAGGCCTTGTGCCACATGCGTGCCTCTGGCTGGCAGACGATGCGGTACCCGGCGGCACGGGCTCTGCTGCAGAAATCGGTGTCTTCGTAGGCAAAAGGAAAGCGCTCATCCAGTAATCCGATGCGTTCCAGCACGCCTCGTTTGATCAGCGCGCCACAGAACGTTACGTAATCCACGTCCA
>CAYZKS010000262.1:0-4668 GCA_964478725.1 uncultured Anaerolineales bacterium | reverse complement strand
ATTCGAACCCCTTACCTCCTCAATGCCATTGAGGCGCTCTCCCAATTGAGCTACATCCCCAGGACAGGCACTGCCCTCTTACGGGCGCGCTAACGGGCGCCGGCCGCCTGTGGCTAGAGCTCCGAGTTGGAGCCTCACCACAGGGGCTTGCAGGCGAGTTCAGCCTTCAGGCGCTCTCCCCGGGCGCCGCTGCCGAGCTTCCACCCTGTCTTCACCCGGCTCTCTGTGAGAGATGGCTTACTACTCCTGTTCACAGCCTTGTGCTCTGTGAAGCTGTACGGCCTGGTGGAGCTGAGGGGATTCGAACCCCTTACCTCCTCAGTGCGATTGAGGCGCTCTCCCAAATGAGCTACAGCCCCGAGCTTTCATAGGATGCTAAGTATATGGCAATCAAGCCCGCCTGTCAAATTGCCGTGGCGCATCACTGCGTGCTGGTCCTGCGGATCAGGGGCAGGTACAGGACCGGCCGTTGCACCCGTGTCCACGCGGTGCGTTCGTAGATCTCGCCCCGTGCGCCCTGAATGAGCACGGTGTTGGTGATTACTGCGCCAGGGGCGAGGGACGCATCCACATGTGCCTGAAACCGCACCACCACCAGCCCCTCTCCGACGATACTGCCACTCCAGGTCACAACTCCCGCATCCTCGCCGCCCTGGCCGTCACTCCACCACAGCGAACCGGGGACCAAGCTCATGGCGCTGGGCAGAACGTCCGTCATGAGTGCTGTCACAGACGCAGCACCAGTGTTGCGAAGATGGATCGTGCAGGTGATCATTGCGTCCGGATTGGCCAAAGGCGGCATCACTTTCTCCGAGGCGCTGAGGTCATAGGTGCGCAAGACGGTCACTACCGTTCGGGTCACGACGTTGCCCAGGCCATCATCGAAGCTAGCCGTGTTGGTTACGAGCGTGTGGTCTTGGACCACGTCGCGTACCTGCGCGGTAAAAGTGATGGGCACGCTGGCTCCCGCGCCCACTGCGCCTCTCCACTCTATGCGGTTCTCCTGCTCGTTGTACGAGGCTCCGCCCAGGGCGCTGCCAGTCACATAGTCCAGTCCCACCGGAATAGGGTCTGAGACGCTGGCGTTAGGCGCGGCAACGTTGCCCGAGTTCCTGAGCACCAAGCCATAAGTTAGCGTTTCCCCGATTTGAGCTTCCGCTTTGTCTACGCTGATGCTGGACTGGGCCAAGTCCACCTGGTTGACCCAGACAGTGGCGGTAAGAGGTATGGGATTCAGGCCATCTACGTGGAGCACCGCCTGATTGCGGATTGGGGTGTTCAGAGGTACATCCGTCGACAGCTGGGCCTGGTAGGAGATCGAGTGGTAACCACCCTTGCTGAACAGGACAGCCTTTCCAGCACGTAGCGGATAACCCGGACCGCTGCCATTGTACAGGTACTCGACGCCGCCGGTCCCAGTCGCATTCTCAATGCCGACGGAGGCGCTCCCGCCGTCGGTGCCTGGCCCATTGGAGACATGGTACTGCACACGGATGTCGTTGCTGCCCTCGTAGAGGATCACTTCGAAAGACAAGGGCGTCCTTGTACTGAGAAGGCGTGCGTCCTTCCATTCGATCACCAGGAAGCGCTGCGGCGCGGAACCCATCAACCTGTAATATATGGTCCCTGCCTCGGTAATCAAGTCATCCCAGAAAGGTGCGATGAAATTGCTCGGCTCATCCGACTGCGGGATCGGGGCATTTGCATAGCGGGTTGAACCCTGCCCAAACAGTACCAGACCATTGGTACTGATGTAGAACTGGGCATACTCGGTGCGGTAGAACTGGAACGGGAATCCCAACTCGAAGGGCCCGTAGCTCTGATCGTCTCCGCCCGGTACGGACACGCCTCCCTGCGTGGCATCGATCCAGTCATAAGCCACACCGCCCGCATCGCTATCCGTCCAGCGGTAGCTCGCTCCCGTTCCCTCGCCGAGCGTTCCGTTCCATTCGATCTGATTCAGCGTAGGGTTGTACACCCCTCCCCGCACGCTATCACTGATGTATTCTGTGTAAGCGGGCAACGCATCGACGAGACTCACACCGGCCACAGTAAACGTGCTGGAATTGTGCAGATCCACATGATAGGACAGGATATCGCCGCTTCTTGCCACAGGCTTGTCCACCCACTTTCGGGACGCAGACATGTCCACCGGCTGGATCAGAGTAGTAGCCGTCAGCGGGCCCAGAGGCTGGCCATCCATGCTCAACGACGCCTCATTGGTGATCAGTGCGTTGGGAGGCGAGTCTGGCGCAACGCGGACCTGATAACGAATGCTGTGCCCGACCGATGGTTCGAACAGCACTGCCAACCCGGCGTGAAGGGGATAGCCGGGGCCACTGTCTCCGAACACGTACTGCACCCCTCGCGTCCCATTCTGACTCTCAACCCCCACGGTCGCGTCGCCGCTATCTGAAGTCCCACCGCTCACTGCCTTGTACTGGATCAAGACGTGATTGCTGCCCTCGAACAGGACCACTTCAAACGTGAGCAAGCTGGTGGATTCGAAAGGATGAACGTCGGCCCACTCAGCAACGAGCTTGCGGTTTGGGGCGTCGCCAACCAGCCTGTAGTGCATGCTACCAGTCTCGGATACCAAATCGTCCCAGAATGCCGCGATGAAGCCATCGGGCGCACCGAGCGATGGGATGGAAGTATTCTGATACCGAGACGATCCCTCCCCGAAGAGCAAAAGACCGTTACTGCTCATGTAGAAATCGGAATACTCTACACCATAGAACACGAACGGGAACCCGATGCCATAGGGACCACGACACACGTCATCACCGCCGGAGACGGTTGCTCCTCCATCAGATGCATCCAGCCAGCCGTACATGACATCGCCTGTATCGCTGTCCGCCCAGCGGTAGCCCTCCACCGCGCCCGCGGGCAGCTCCCCAAGCCATTCGATGCGGTTCAGTCCAGCATTGTAGGTCGCGCCCTGAACGCTGCCGCTGATGTAGCTGGTTTGGGCGGGCAGGGGATCCAGCACGCTAAGGTTGGGAGCCGCCACAGCCCCCACATTCAAGAGCTCGATGTGATATGAAAGGGTGTCACTTGTCTTCGCTACGGACTTGTCAACGGACTTGAACGATTGGGAGAGGTCAGGCGCTTCTACTGTAGCTGTGGCACTCACGGTGTGCTCACCGCACCGGCCATCGCTTATCACAGCCGTGTTGGTGATGATGGTGTGGCGCTCCAATCCCTGCGCTACCTCGACACGATAGGAGAAGGACTTGCTAGACCGCGCTGCCATGGCACCTCGCCATGCAACGCGATTGGCGGAGGGATCATAGCTGGCGCCACCGCCCAAGCTGCCTGACACATAGCGTGTGTACGTTGGCACATAGTTGTAGAAGCTGGCTGCCGCAATCGATTGGCTTCCCGGGTTGCGCAGAGTGATCGTAAAGGCCAACGTCGTGCCCGATGGCGCAGTCCAGCGGTCAAGCGTCAAACCAGAATCGGCCAGCGAGGTGCCTAGCGTTAACGTTTCGTGAGCATCCTCGACCGTCGCCCTGCCAGTGCCACCCAGTGCGAAGACGTGGCCCCCCGTTGCTACGGCAACCACGCCCGCTCTGCGCATGTAACGTAGGGGCGACAGAGTGACCCATGTATTGTCTTTCGGGTCGTAGCGCTCCACGACAGACAGACCTACCCATCCGTCACCTCCACCGATGGCATAGACATAATCGGCCAGGGCAACCAAACCCAGAGACTGCCTGCCTGTGGGCATGGGGGCGAGGCTGGTCCAGGAGTCAGTCGACGGATCATAGCACTCGAAGGTCCTGAGGGCAGGCCAACCGCCAGCCAGGTAGATCTTGCCGTCCAGTTCGGCAGCCGCTGCGTAAGCCCGGGGCCCCGAAGGCAAGGCAGCTCTTGCGCGCCACAACTGAGTCGCTGGATCGTACTCCCAGGTGCTGTCGATCGTGGTGCCACCGCCCACTGTGCCCCCAAACAAATACAGTTTGCCGCCCGAGGCAGAGACGCCCATGCCTCCCATGGGGCGCGGAAGATCCGCTCCCCGCGTCCAGCGATTTGTCCATGGTTCATAGATCTCAAGCATGGATAGGAAGCTGTCCCCCTGCATTCCACCCGGAACGTAGATCCTGCCGCCGATGGCGGCCGCCGCCGTGTTGGCAACAGCGCCGGGTTTTGGAGCCATGGTGCGCCAAGTGTTTGTGCGCAGATCGTATATCTCTGTGGCTGCAGAAGCCTCGTCACCGGGGTCCCACCCACCAATAACGGCAAGCCGGCAATCGTCCACCGGAGCTGCAGCCAGCCGGTAGCGTGGCTCAAGCAAGGGTGACAGCGACCTCCAAGGCATCGCGGCGGTCACCGTGATCGCACACGAACGCGTCATGGTCGGCCGCGTAGTGGAGGCGATGCGCAAGGTGAATCCGTCCGACTGTCCGGTGATTGCCGTATCGGGTATCTGCACCCGCATAGTGAGATCCGCAAAGGAACACGGACTTAGGAAGACACTACTGGTGACTGGCCCGCTCGACGCTGATCCCCAAATGGTGGCCGGCCACTGGTTCCCTTCGAGCATGACCAAGTAGGTATCTGGTGCCTGTTGCATGTTCCCAATGGTGAAGCTCAAGCGCGCCTGGTTCCCTGGCGCTCCCGTCACATGCCGGGATGCAATCGTCAACGACGCGCCATGTTCGT
>CAYZKS010000261.1:0-4674 GCA_964478725.1 uncultured Anaerolineales bacterium | reverse complement strand
CACAAGGGGCGATGCTACGTCCGGACGCCCACAAGCGAAGATGCTACGTTCGGACGCCCACAAGGGAAGATGCTACCTCTGGGCAACGCAGCGTTTTCATTCGCGGTGGTGAGCCGGCAGGCTCATGAGCGACTATGTGTGAGCGGGAGACAAGGTGACGACGCTGGACCTCAACCCCTTCTTCTTCCAGGGCGGGCCGCTGGGCTGCCTACTGATCCACGGCGGCACCGGTAGCCCGCCGGAGATGCGCCCCATGGGCGAATACCTGGCTGGCAAGGGGCTGACCGTGCTCGGCGTGCGGCTGGCGGGTCACGGCACCACGCCCGAAGACCTGGCCCGAACCACCTACCAGGACCTGCTGGCCTCGGCCGAGGATGGGTTGCAGCGGCTCCAGGCGTGCTGCCAGCAGGCGTTTGTGGCCGGGCTGTCCGTGGGCGGCCTGCTCACGCTGCACCTGGCAGCAAACCACCCGATCGCAGGGGCGATTGTCATGTCCGCGCCGGCCTACCTGCAGCAGTGGCAGACGAAACTGCTGCCCCTGGTCAGGCTGGTGATGAAATGGCACCGCTCGAGCGGCGAACTGGACCTGACCGATCCGCAGGCGGCTGACAAGTTGTTCTTCTACCGCCGTGTGCCAGTCGCCTTTGGCGCGCACGTAGTTCGTCTGCAGCGCGAGGTGCGGCGAAGCCTTGCGCGCGTCCAGGCCCCAACATTGATCATGCAGGGGCGTCATGACCGCAGCATCCCCGCCGACAGCGCCCAGATTCTGTTCGATAGCCTGGGCGCAGTGGACAAGCAACTCGTGTGGTGGCCCAACTCTGGCCACGCTATCACGGTGGACAGCGAGCGTGAAGCAGTATGGGCGCGCGCCTATGCCTTTATCGTCGAGCACGCTGCGGGCACGATCAACCCATCGCGCGTTTGACAGCCAGCGGGAAGTGTGCTATCATGATCTCAATTCCGCAGGAGCTTGTTCCGATAACGATGATCGCGAACCTCTCTCACAGCCCGCGCCCTAGGAGGAGGCCAGACGCAAGTCTGGAGAGGTTTGCTGCGCCCGACGACGGAGCATAGCAGCCGAACAATCAGGTTCTTGGCCAATCGCGCCAGTTCTCCAGGTTTCATCACAAGGAGGGCTGGCCTTTTTTGTTGTCTGCGTGGGGAGGCGAATGATGAGAATCGGCGTGTTGGTTTCACACCTGCGTTTGGAGGAGAAGCTGCTCCTGGAGGCCTTGCACGCTCAGGGGATCGAGCACGACAGGGTCACTGCAGATGAGCTTGTGTTCAGCCTGGGGGGCAAGCAAGTTCCGCGCTACGATGCCGTGCTCGTACGCTGCACGAATCCCTCCCAGGCTCTGTACGCTGCCAGGATGTTGAACCAACAGGGCGTTGCCACGGTCAACTCCTACGACGTGATCGCCACGTGTAGCGACCGGCTGTTGACCAGCACGGTACTGCGGCAACATGGCGTCCCCGCTCCCCACACGGTCGTGGCCTTCGACGCTGAGTCGGCCCTGGCCGCGATTGACGCACTGGGTTACCCGGTGGTGATGAAGTCGCTGCACGGCCCGTGGGGTAGGCTGCTGGCCAGGGTGAACGATCGTTACGGCGCGGAAGCCTTGCTCGAACACAAACACGTGCTCGGCGGCTACGAGCACTCCACGTTCTACATCCAGGAGTACGTCCGCAAGCCCGGCAGGGACATCCGCAGTTACGTGGTGGGCGACCAGACCGTTGCCGCCATCTACCGCAGGTCGTCGCATTGGATCACCAACGCCAGCCACGGCGCACAGGCCAGCTCTTGCCCCATTACAGCGAGGATTGAGGAGTTGTCCCTGGCTGCGGCCAGGGCAGTGGGAGGCGGATGCGTGGCTGTGGACATCCTGGAGGCCGATGACGGACGGCTGCTAGTCAGCGAGGTCAACGCTGCGCCCGAGTTCCGGGATGGCATGGCTCCCACTGGCGTGGACATTGCCGCGCAGTGGGTACGTTACGCACTGGAGGTGGCTGCTATGCAATCGGGGAGGTAGTGGTCGGCGTATTTTGCTCGCGAATCCGGGATGAGGAGAAGCTCATCTTCGAAGCGCTTGAGCGCAGGAAGGTGTGCTTTGAAATCGCGGACGTGCGCCATGCGGCTTTTGATCTCGAAGAGAGACGCAACCACTTTGGGCTCGTGCTGCTGCGCTGCATCAGTCACTCGCAGGCTTTGTACGCGGCCAGAATCCTGGAGCAGAACGGCATTGACACGATCAACCCGTATGGAGTGATTGCCACCTGCGGCGACAAGCTGCTGACCAGCGCGGCTCTGGCGGAGCACGGCGTGCCCACTCCGCGCACGCTGGTGGCCTTTACGCCGGCTGCGGCCCTGTCGGCGATTGAGGAGCTGGGCTACCCGGTAGTGCTGAAGCCGCTGGTCGGCTCCTGGGGCCGCTTGATGTGCAAGGTCAACGACCGGCAGGCAGCGGAGGCAATTCTGGAGCACAAAGAGGCGTTGGGCAACCAGCACGGATCGGTCTTTTACATTCAGGAGTACGTGGACAAACCGCAGCGAGACATCCGCGTGCTGGTGGCGGGAGACGAGGTGGTCTATGCCATCTATCGCTACTCCGAGCACTGGATCACCAACACCGGTCGAGGGGGTGACGCCAGCGTCTGCGCCCTCACTCCCGAACTGGCTCAACTCTCTCTGGCAGCGGCGCGCGCGGTGGGCGGAGGGCTGTTGGCGGTGGACGTGTTGGAAATGCCGGATGGACGTTTGCTGGTGAGCGAAGTGAACCATACTCCGGAGTTTCACGGCGCTCTGAAAGCCACGGGGATGGACATTGCCGGCCGGATCGTGGACTATGCGCTTGGCCTGGTCTGAGGAGAGGCGGACATGATCAAAGCTTCCATCGTGGGTGGGTCGGGCTATGCAGGGGGAGAGGTGCTGCGTTTGCTGCTGCAGCACCCTCTGGTGCAGGTCGGTCAGGCCACGTCGGAGACCTATGCTGGCCAGCCGGTGCACCTGCTGCATCCCAATCTGAGGGGACGAACGCAACTGCGCTTCGTCAGGCTGCAGGAGCTGGAACCCTGCGACGTGTTGTTCCTGGCCATGCCGCACGGCCAGGTGGCCGGCCGGGTGGAGCAGTTTGCTGCTCTGGCCGAACGCCTGGTAGACCTTAGCGCCGACTTTCGACTGCACGACCCGGCAGACTATCCGCGCTGGTATGGGTGGGGTCACCCGGCCCCCGACTGGCTGCCCTGCTTTGTGTACGGCTTGCCCGAGCTGCATCGGCAGCAACTGGCCGCGGCGCGCTGCGCCAGCGGGGTCGGCTGTAACGCCACCGTGGTCAACCTGGCGCTCTGGCCGCTGTACCGTGAGAAGCTGGTGCACAAGACGGTGGTGGAGGTGAAAGTGGGCTCCTCCGAGGGCGGAAGCGATGCCAGCCCGGGCTCGCACCATCCCGAGCGCAGCCATGTCGTGCGCTCCTACGCCCCGACCACGCACCGTCATCTGGCCGAGCTGATACAGGAGCTGAGCTGCGATGGCGAGCAGCCGCAGATCCACCTCTCCATTACTTCGGTGGAACTGGTGCGCGGGGCGTTGGCCACGGCGCACTGCTTCCTGCGCCAGGACCTGGACGAGAAGGCCGTATGGCAACTGTATCGTGACGCGTACGGCAGCGAACCCTTCATCCGCATCGTCAAGGTGAAGAAGGGCCTGTACCGCTACCCGGAGCCCAAGATCCTGGCGGGCTCCAACTATTGCGACATCGGTTTCGAGCGCGAAGAGGGCAGCGATCGCCTGGTGGTGATCTCGGCCCTGGACAACCTGATGAAGGGCGCGGCCGGCACCGCAGTGCAGGCCATGAACGTGATGTGCGGATTGTCCGAGACGGCAGGCCTGGAGTTCTCGGGCCTGCATCCCATCTAGCCCGTAGCAGGCCGGTCGGGTTGTCAAGAACATTGCCAGGAGGGGGTGCATGATCGTCGTGAAAATGGGCGGCGCAGAGGGCATTGACACGCAAGCTCTGTGTGCGGACGTGGCTGCCCTTGTGCAACAGGGCCAGCGTCTGCTGCTGGTGCACGGTGGCTCGCACGAGACCAACGAGCTGTCAGCCAAGCTGGGGCACCCGCCCCGTTTCGTCACTTCGCCTTCTGGCCAGCAGAGCCGCTACACCGACCGCCAGACGCTGGAGATCTTTGCCATGGTCGTGGCTGGCAACGTGAACAAGCGCCTGGTGGAGAACCTGCAGGGCCTGGGGATCAATGCCATCGGCCTTTCCGGCGTGGACGGACGGTTGATGCAGGGGCGACGCAAGTCCACACTCAAGATTGTCGAAGCCGGCAAGACTCTGCTGCTGCGCGACGAGTGGAGTGGAGTGGTGGAACGGGTCAACGTGCCGCTGCTCACGTGGTTGCTGGAGCAAGGCTACACGCCGGTCATTGCTCCCCTAGCCTTGAGCTATGACGGGGAGATGCTGAACGTGGACGGGGACCGGGCCGCCGCCGCGCTGGCCTGCGCCCTGGGCGCCGAGGCCCTGGTGCTACTCTCCAACGTGCCTGGCCTCCTGGCCAATTTTCCGGATGAGAGCTCGCTGATTGCACGCATTGGCAGGGACGAGCTGGAGGCTCGCGCCGCTTGCGCTCAGGGCAGGATGAAGAAGAAGGTGCTGGGGGCTGGCGAAGCTCTGG
>CAYZKS010000260.1:0-4710 GCA_964478725.1 uncultured Anaerolineales bacterium | reverse complement strand
ATACTGCGGTGGGAACTGGCCGGATTTGTGTTCATCTCGCTGGTGGGCTCGGCCTTGCACTTCATCTTCGAGTGGTCGGGCTACCTGCGCGCCGTGGCGCTGATTGGCGCCGTCAACGAGAGCACCTGGGAGCATCTGAAGCTGGCTTTCTGGCCCGGCCTCGTCTTCGCCGCGGTCGAGTACTCCTTCCTGCGCGCCCACGTCAGGAACTTCTGGGTGGCCAAGAGCCTGGCGCTGTGGATCATGCCGCTCACCATCGCCGTGCTCTTCTATGCCTACACGGCCGCGCTCGGCGACAACTGGTTACCGTTGGATATCACCATCTTCCTCCTGGCCGTGGCCTTGGGGCAGTGGGCCAGCTATCGCGTCATGACCTCGCCGCCGGTCGGCAAGCGCACGCGCCAGCTCGCCCACGCCGCGCTGGTGCTGCTGACCACCGCCTTCTGCCTCTTCACCTACTATCCGCCGCGCCTGTTTCTTTTCCAGGACCCGATCAGCGGGCAGTATGGCATCCCGCTGATGTGAGAGTAGCCAAACCTGGTTTCGCGTGCGGCTTGCAAACCTGGTTTCCCGCAGGTCCCCGCACTTCAGGGAGGTTGTGAAACCAGGTTTGTAGCACGATCAGATCCAGAAACCTGGTTTCAGAAACAAGAAACCAGGTTTCGCCCAAGCCCCACCCCTTGACAAACTCGCCTCCTTTGTGTATACTGCAAGTGTTCCGAACTCCGGAACTCCCGAACACTTGCCCTGCGAGGGAGCGAAATGCTGCAAAGCGTGCAGGCGATCGACGTCCGTGCCGTCTCTGACGCCATTTCCGAGCGCATCCTCCAGCTCATCTCCAGCGGAGCGCTCAAACCCGGGGACCCTCTGCCTCCCCAGCGCGAGCTCGCTCAGCAACTGCGGGTGAGCCTCTCCTCCTTGCGCGAGTCGTTGCATGCCCTGTCAGCCATCGGCGTGCTGGAAGTCAAGCACGGTCGCGGTACCTTTGTCTGCAACCATGCTACCGACTCTGTCATCAAGCAGTTCGACTGGTCCATGCTGCTGCAGGGTGACGAGACGCGTGAGCTGATGGAAGCGCGTGGCGTGGTGGACGTGGCGCTGGCGCGCTTTGCCGCGCAGCGCGCCACCCCTGCGCAGGTCGAGCGCCTCAAGCAGCTCTACTCCGATATGTTTTCCAGTTGGAAGACGGGGGACCAGCAGCGCCTGCAGCAGACGGATGTGGCCTTTCATCTGGCCATCGCCGAAGCAGCAGGCAACTCTCTGGTGCAACGCCTGGCTTCCAGCGTTTACGACGTAGCTGAGCATTTCATGCGTGTCATCCCCCACACCCAGACTGGCATGCAGAACCACCGCCGCGTTCTGGACGCGATCGTTGCCCATGACACGGCCGGGGCCGAGTCCGCCATGCGCATGTTGTTGGAAGAGACGGAACGACTCTACCAGAAGGCGGGCCGGGAGACATCCACATCGTCATGAACCTGGCGCGCGCGCTGGGCATTGATCTCTCGCAGGCAGGCGGATGGGAGGCGCTGGAACCGGCCATGCCGCGGGTCCTGGAGGCCTGCCGCAAGACCGGCAAAATCCCCGGAACCTGGGCGGTTGGAAACGGGCTGCACCGAATGGAACAGGGTTTCCTGTTTGTGACTGTGTGCTCCGACACCCAGCTCATCAACAGCGGCGCGAAAGAGATGCTGCAGGATCTGGCCCTGGCCACGTCAACTGCGCGCCAGTTGGATGAGGTTCGGAGAGAGCCTGCGCTTGTACAGCGCGACCAACCCGAAGCAGCGCACTGTGTCGGGTGAGTCCCAATATGCGAGAGGAGAATGGATCGATGATTGTTGACACGCTGGACAACTGGACTACCTACGCTGGCGTTCTCCCGGGCCTGGAAGAAGCTTTTCGTTTCCTGGATCCCACGGCGCAACCAGCATTGATCCAGTTGGAGCCAGGTCGTTTCGCGGTCTGCTTCCCATTCGATGGCCACATGCCCGGAAGACACATCGAGAAGCCTTCGGAGGTGCACAAGGTGGTCTTCAAGCTTCTCTTTGCTGCAAGGACGGGGACCGCATAGTGCCGCAAGCACATGGGCGGCGATGGGTGAGGCTGGGGGCGGGACGCCTGGTCGCCATCCGCCCGCACAGCGTCTCGACGGGAGGGAAATCAGCATGACCACAGTTTCCACGCCACAAACCAGCAGTACCTCTTTGCGCGGACGCCTCCGGGATATGGTGACACAGCGCGAGTTCGGCGTGTTTCTCGCTCTGGTAACGTTCTTCACGGTGATGTACGCCATATCCCCGGTGTTCCGCAAGCCCTACAACCTGATGATCATCCTCAGGCAGATCTCAGTGACCGGGATTGTAGCCATGGGGCAGACCCTGGTCGTGATCTCGGGAGCCTTTGATCTCTCGCAGGCGCCGGTGGCGGCGCTTTCGGCCATGACCACGGCACTCGCCTGGAACAGGCTGGGCTGGTCGCCGATCCCAGCTATGTTGCTCGGGTTGTGCATCGCAACTGCCTGCGGCTTCCTGAACGGGTTGCTGGCGTCGCGTTTGAAGCTCCATCCGATCGTCATGACCCTGGCCAGTGGCTCGATGTTTACGGGTCTCACCTACTTCCTGACCGAGGGTAAGTCCACTGTGGGCTTGCCCAAACAGATGACCTGGCTGGGCCAGGGCAGAATTCAAGGAGTGCCCGTGCCGGTCGCTATCTTGTTCATCGTCACCATCGTCATGCACCTTATGCTGACCCGTACCCTCTTCGGTCAGCGCGTGCTAATGGTCGGAGGGAACGCCAAGGCAGCTGAGGACATCGGCCTGGACGTGAAACAGCTGCGCCTCGGCATCTTCACCATTAGTGGTTTTCTGGCTGGGCTGGGTGGGATCGTGCTGCTGGGACGCGTCGGCACCGCGTTGCCCCAGATGGCTAATGACATGCTGTTTCCCGTTGTGACCGCCACCATCGTAGGCGGCACCTTGCTCTCGGGCGGCGTCGGCTCGATGGCGGGTACACTGATGGGGGCGGGCATCATGGGCATCGTGCGCAACTCGCTGGCGGTGTTGCAAGCCAACATCTACCTTCAGGACTTCTTTCAGGGGGTGCTGGTGGTGGGAGCCCTATTGATGGACGTGGTTCGGCGTGGCGAGCTGACCTGGGATCAGATCATCGGCAAGGAGCGCTAGGCAACGCGCTTCGCCATGGAGATTGTGGCCATGCTGGCAAGCCAGCGATGATCTCAAGGTCTCCGAAACGACGAAAGGAGGTGGAAGCTCACGACACACAGCACGTTGGCAGTGGGTCTGGCCGTCTGAGCATATCCCATTCCAGAGGAGGAGGTACCTCATGAAGCGCAGTAGCTTGTTGGTTCTGTGCGTGCTGGCGTTGGTCCTGACCCAGTGCGCCCCGGCGGCAACGCCTACGCCGGTGATCAAGGAAGTAGTGAAGCAGCAGACGGTGGTGGTCAAGGAGACCGTCATCGCACCCACGGCAGTGCCGGAGTGCCCCAAGGAAAAGTACGCCCTGACCGCCCCATTGATTCACCCATATGTGACGCAGTGGGCAGTAGGCGGCGAAGGCGCGGCCAAGGAGCTCGGCTTCGAGCTGGTCTACCTGACCGCGGCTGATTACAGCACCACGCGGCACCAGGAGCTCACGGAGGCTGCGATCGGAATGCCGTGTATGAAGGGCATCGGCGTAATGACTGGGGAGTCAGCTACCCTGAGAGCGACCATGGAAGAGGCCGTCGCGCGCGGCATCTACGTGACCCAGTCCGGCGATTGTCCGAAGGATGTCTCGTGGGTGTGCATGAGCACCGACGTCTACAATTCTGCACAGGCTGTGGCCAAGGAGATTGCGAAGCGTCTGAACAATACGGGGAACGTGCTAGTCGCGATGGGGGTGCCTGACAACGTCCACCAGTCACGTGAAGATGGGCTCAAGGACTGGTTTGCCGCGAATGCCCCCGGCATGAAGGTAGTCGGCACGTTGGTCAACTGCGACGATGCGGAGGGCACGGTCAAGTGCGCAGAGGAGGCAATCTCAAAGTACCCCCAGATGGACGCGTACTATAGCACCGGTCTAATGTGCGCCGTGGGGGCGTACAGCGTGTTTTCGGAGGCTGGCAGAGACGACATCCTCGTCACGGCCGTGGATGATACACCGGAGGTACTGGCTGCGATCCGTGGGGGCAAGAATACGTTCACCTACACGCAGCAGCCCTACGGCCAGGGCTACCTGCAGGTCTACATCCCCTGGCTCATGGTGCACAAGGGCGTCAAGCCCACTGGGCTCAAGAACAACTTCCTCGACACGCGCATCACGATCGTGGACAAGAGCAACGTCGAGACCTACACCGACACCATGAAGCAGAACTTCCTGGAACTGAAGAAGTACGTCGAGACCGAGGTGATGAAGTAGTCACGGCCTCAGGTCATGCGTTTTGACCGCCGAGGGCAGGGAGGCAGTCCGCTTTCCTGCCCTTGGCAGCTACGGTTGGAAAGGCGCGGAGGGACGAGTTGGCAGAAACCGATCACATCATCGAGATGAAAGGCATCAGCAAGCGCTTTGGCGCCGTGCAGGCCCTGAACAAGGTGGACCTGGAGCTGCGCCGCGGAGAGATCTTAGGTTTGGTGGGCGACAATGCAGCCGGCAAATCAACGCTGATGAAGTGCCTGTATGGCGCCTACCGTCCAGATGAGGGAGCGGTCTTCG
>CAYZKS010000259.1:0-4711 GCA_964478725.1 uncultured Anaerolineales bacterium | reverse complement strand
GCGCAGTCTGCGTCTCGCCGCATCTCAGGCGAGGCTGCGCAGTCTGCGTCTCGCCGCATCTCAGGCGAGATCGCGACGGCGCAGGGCGGTTCCGGCGTGTGCGCCTTGCTCCCCATCTCCCTCGGCTGCGACCATCATTGCACGTACTGCATCGTGCGTCTGCGTCGCGGCAGGCAGGCCAGCCGCCCCTTGGAGACGATCCTTCAGGAGGCGCGAGACCTGGTGGAGCGCGGTGCGCGTGAAATCACGCTACTGGGCCAGAACGTGGACGCGTACGGCAAGGACCTGCCCGGCCAGAGT
This sequence comes from uncultured Anaerolineales bacterium, assembly GCA_964478725.1. Taxonomy (GTDB): domain Bacteria; phylum Chloroflexota; class Anaerolineae; order UBA2200; family UBA2200; genus CAYZKS01. The sequence continues at coordinate 4,411 of CAYZKS010000259.1, read as the reverse complement.
CCCGACCTGGCGGACGTGCTGAGCGCCGTGCAGGCCATCGAGGGATTGTGGCGCGTGCGTTTCCTGACCTCGCACCCCGCACACATGAGTGACAAGTTGGTTGGGGTCGTGTCGCAGCACGCCAGGATCTGCCCCCACTTTGAGTTGCCCGTGCAGTCCGGAGACGATAGCGTGCTGCAGCGCATGGGGCGCGGCTACACCGTCGCCCGCTTCTGCCAACTGCTTGCCCTCATCCGTGAACGCATTCCTGCCGCCAGCGTGGCCACCGACATCATCGTGGGCTTCCCGGGAGAGAGCGAGGCGCAGTTCCAGGCCACATACGATCTGATCGCATCGCAGCGCTTTGACGCGGTGCACATCGCCAAGTACTCGCCTCGACCCGGCACGCCATCAGCACGCCTGCCAGATGACGTGCCGCCGGCCGAAAAGGAGCGACGTCGCCTGATGCTCGAAGAACTGCAGACCCGCATCGCCCTGCAGGCCAACCAATCCCTGCTCGGCCAGAACATGGCTGTCCTGGTGGAGGGCTCGCGTCGCGGCAAGTGGTATGGGCGCAACCCCAACAACAAGCTCATATTCTTCGTCGACGATAGCCAGAGCTGGCAAGGACGCATCGCCCAAGTGCGCATCGTTTCGGCCGGCCCCTGGTCCCTCTCCGCCTCCCCCCTCTCCCAGTCTCTTCATGGGAGAGGGCCGGGGTGAGGGTCCTCCTCCCTCTCCCAGTCTCTTCGTGGGAGAGGGCCGGGGTGAGGGTCCTCCTCCCTCTCCCAGTCTCTTCATGGGAGAGGGTCGGGGTGAGGGTCCTCCTCCCTCTCCCAGTCTCTTCATGGGAGAGGGTCGGGGTGAGGGTCCTCCTCCCTCTCCCCATCTTTTCAGGGGAGAGGGTCGGGGTGAGGGGCTCTTCTCCCTCTCCCAATCTTCTCATGGCCGCCGAAGGGCCCCGCTTGACGGGGCAGAGGGCTGTTGGCCCCGAGGCTCAACGCTCGCATGGCTCCCCTTCGAGGGCGCCTGCGTGCCTTCTGCTGGGAATACCAGATACCAGTACAGCGCAACCTCCTGCGTATCCGCTTGCAGACCCCTGTACAGCAGCCGGTCAAAGCCACCAAGCTGAAACCCCACGCTCTGGTAAAGCTTGCAGGCCGCGACGTTGTTGTCCTGCGTCTCCAGCATCACGCCTGGCAGGCCCCTGCCCCTGGCCCATTCGATGGCCCTGGACAACAGCATGCGACCGATGCCTCGTCTGCGAAAACGCACGTCCACAGCGATGTCTTCCACATAGGCATAGCGATTCCAGTTCGTGCGCAGCCTGATCAGGCCGGCCACCTGCCCATCCGCATAAGCCAGGTAGATCACTCTGCCGGGCGAATTGAGGTAGGCGGCATAGTCGATACTGTCCTGGGGATAACGCTTGCGGAACGGTGCGACGCCAATCACACTGAAGCCAACCTGCCCGTCCTCCGCGTGCAGGCGCAGTCGCGAATCCACCAAAAAGCTCGCGTCCACCTTGGCGACGTCCTGGATGCAGTTGGCGTCCATCTCGCACAGCGTTGCCGGACGTGGTTTCATTGCCCCAAAACCTTTCTCAGCCTGAGTCTTCTGCGGCACGCGTGGTGCTCGCCTGCTCAGGACGCGTCCAGCAGGTACGCTGGCGCCCACCAGTAGCGGTACAGCAAGCGTTGTTCCACCTGGGCGAATCCCGCCGCGCGCAAGTGTGTGATCCACGTCTGTATGGGCTGCTCATAGTTGGTGCGCGCTGCCGTGGGGTCGAAATAGCCAAACATCACAGGCATCAGGAAGCCCTGCGCCACCAGGTCGCGATCGTGCACATACTCCGCAAGGCCTCGGCGGTAGGCCTGCACCACATAATCTACGCGATCCGCGTCCAGGTCGTCGCTGAACGAGGGCGGATCGAATTCGGCCACCAGCAGGCGCCGCCCGTGCTCTCGCAGCCAGCGCAATAGCCCTGTGCGTTCCTGGGGAGGGATGGACTGCAAGCTGTAGGTGGCCTGAATGACGTCCCACTGCCTCGCCGGCTGCCTGGCGAAATCCTGCAAGGTCTGCTCCACGGCGCGGTGCGGCACGCCACGCTCCTTCAAAGCAGCGCTGGCCTTGGCCAGCATAGCGCCAGAGGGTTCGAGGATGTCGAGGCTGCGAACGCATGCAGTGAGCGCTGGCAGCAGCGCCAGTCCATCGCCCACGCCCACATCCAGCAGGTCCAGCGTCTTGTACTGTCCGTAGACGCTTTGCAGCGCCGCGCTGGTGGCCTGGTACAGCGGCACGTTCCCGCCCCCACGCACAAACGCAGCAAAGCCCTCGCCCGACACGTACACTTCCTGCTTGCCAAGCGACAGCACGCGCTGCAGGTAGGTCACGGCCTGGGCAAAGACGAGGTCCTGCGGCGCAGCCTGCACTGCCTCGCGAGCGTGTGCCAGCGCGCCCGGGAAGTCCTGTTGCGCGAACGCCAGCACCGCCAGATAGAAGCGTCCCAGCGCCTCTGTCGGAGCCATCTGGGCAGCGGCGGCCAGGTCGTCCGATCGGTAGGCACGCCACACGTCTTCGAGTGTCATACGCCACCTCGATACCGACGCCCCGATCCAATCATCGTCGGTGGGGTTGGGCTGAGAGGAAAAGCGAGGTCTTCAGGCAGGCCTCGTCGGTTGCCAACGCACGGCAACCGACGAGGCCCAATTGCTACCAGTCTCGCCCGCGATCTCGGTCGCGATCGCGGTTAAAGTCGCGGCCGCCACGATCGCCGCCAAACCTGGGGCCCCGCTCTTCCCGCGGGCGGGCCATGTTGACGGTGAGAGGACGCTCACGCAAGGACTGGCCGTGCAACATGCTGATGGCCTTCTGAGCCTCGGCCTGCGTCTCCATCTCCACAAAGCCAAAGCCCTTCGAGCGCCCCGTTTCCCGGTCCTTGATGATCGTCACCGACTTGACCGTTCCGGCCTGGGCGAACATCGTCCGCAGGTCATCTTCGGTGGACGAATACGCCAGGTTCCCGACAAACAGCTTCGATTCCATGCTCTTCTCTCTTCTCCTGAACTCCTGATCATGATGTATTGCAGACGAGATGTGTTACGCCAATCAAAGCCCTGCTATCGATTCCTCGCCGATAGGCCCGTCCTCCGCGCCGTAGCGCAAGCCAGGCAGCCACGCGACCAGTCTATCCACGCCACTGGTCGCGCTATCGGCAGCAACTGCGCATGGTCACCCCCTTTCGGCGCTGCACAGGCCATTCAGGCCAGGCGTCAGCTCCACATTCACACCAGCCGGCGGGATGACCAGAACCGCGTGCGGCCACAGCCGAGTGCGCAGCGCTAGCGCTCATGCGTACTCTGCCGGCCGCGCTCTTGGCCATCCCAATACGGGGCGACCAACGCGGCCACGCCTTCGAACCCATCCAGTCCCAAACCGCTCCACTTCCTGCGCAGCGTGAGCGTGCTCACTGCACTGCGCACTCACAGAAACCGCAGCACTGACGCGAATCCAGGATGTTTGTTAGATAATCTTGTCGTTCGTGCCAGCGAGCTGCCGCAACAACTCGGTCTGGCCGCAGTGGTAGGTGTCATGGAAATACAGGAAGAACAGGCGGTTCCCCAAGGTAATCTCACCCCGGTGATCGCGCACCATACGCGCCAGTTCTTCTGGCGTGAGCTGCGGCAGGCGTGCGTTGATGGCCTGCTGGCTCTGCCCCAGCAGTTCCAACAACTTCTCCAGGCGCAGCACGTCCGGACCATCGCCGCACACTGGCTCCGATCCGTACCCGTAGCGCTTGCACTGTTCTGGCGTAAGCACGGGAGTTGCGCCCAGCGCCAACAGCACGTCGTTGCGCGTTTCCAGCATGTGTCCGAGCACCCAGTTCAGACAGTTCCCGCGAAAGGGCGGTTGAAGCAATGCCTGCGCGTGCGTCAGCCCCTTCACCTGCATGCCAACGATGTTCCAGTTGCGCTCAAAGCCCTCGGCCAATTCCTTCGGTGTGATCATTCCTCCCCCTTTGCAGGAGTCAGCATTTCAATACACTGCGACCAGACGTCGCCCAGCACGAAACGGCGGCGGCAGACGTTGCCTTCCACGCGTGCATCATGCCGTGGTATTCCCGGATCCTGCTTCATCTAGGATTTGTCTGCTGCTCGGCACGGAGGGGCATTGTCTGTCCCAGGAACGGCGCCATGAACGGCGCAGGGGGTCTCTCGGAACGGCACCTGCTGCCTGTATCCAATTACGAGGTCGCGAAGCGGCTCGCCTCGCGCAAAGTGGCTTGACAAGCACGCACCACCTCGACAGAGCGCTGAGCCGTCCGGTCAGATGCAGGCTCATGGCTCACGGTGGTGATACTCACAATTGTAACACATTCTTGCCGGGCGTCAAACTGGAGCATTCGCTCGTTCGCTCCAACCTACCTCCCGAC
>CAYZKS010000258.1:0-4713 GCA_964478725.1 uncultured Anaerolineales bacterium | reverse complement strand
CACGAGGCCCGATACTACCTCTCACAGACGGCTGCCTACCAGCCGTAATGCTCGAGCAGAGCGTTCAGCGCGAACGTGCGGCGTCGCAACGTCCAGGCCGCGGGGTCCGCATGCATGCGCTGCACGGCGAAGCAATAGGCCGCCGCGCGCAGCGCTCCGACATCCGTGTCCGTCCTGGGCGCCTGTCTGGGGCTGAGAGGGAAGACCGCGCGCTCCGCCGCTTTCTCGCAGGCCTCGGCGAGCTTGGCCCAGTCCGCCCCAGCCTTGGTGAACTCGCGCGTCAGCTCGTCCACGCGTAACAGCGCGGACATGGCGTAGCGAAACAAACACGTGGGAGGATTCCCACACGACCTGGCACAACCATAGAATGGTTCCTGACCCAGCCTACAACTGGCGACGTACTGCTCACAAAAGGCGCCCAGGTCGCGGGCGCCCGCTTCGCTCGGTTTGGCATCGCATATGCCCAACACGCCAGACAGCAGCAGCTCGGTCACGCGAGCCACATCGGGGTAGGTCCAGCCATACTGGACCCCGCGGGTCGCCATATACTGGTGTGCCGCATGCGTCACGGCGCAACGCGCCACATCTGCGTCTGCACGTGCCACGTCCAGTTGCGGACGCAGCGCCGTGTCCACAACGCTCCACATGCTGCTTGCCCAAGCCGCCAGATCATCGCCCTGGCGCGACAGGCTGCCCACGACAGTGGCCAGGGCAAACGACGCGAACGCATCCCGGACGGTATCCATTTCCGCCACCCGGCGCACCGCGGCACAACTGGGGTTGGGGGGCACGCAATGAGACTGGCAGGTAGCGTATGACAGATAGATGCGCGATAGATCGTTGGCCGCGACGAACTTGCTCCAGATCTGTTGCGCCTGCTCTGCACCTAGCCGGGCGCGCTCAGTCCCCTTGGCCAGTGGCACCTGAATCTGCAGCGCGGCGTCGTCGCCGAAGTGTCCACCGCCGTGCACCACGGCCTGCCCGGTGGATAGAGACACGACCTGGCGTACCTGTTCTTCGTTCAAGTTCATGGCCCCGCCCATCACTACGCGGTCGTCGCTGGCCACGATGCGGTGCATGACTTTGAGGGCCGTGTTCTTGATCACGTCGGGCGCCAACTTGGTGGGAATCTGCTCGGCAATCACAAAGCCCTCGCCGTAGGCCCGCACTTCCGAGAGCATGCTGACAAAGGTCTCGACGGCCTTGCCGCGCAGGTTGGACGCTTCGGGGTCCATGCTCACCGGCGCGCTCGCCAGCAGACGATGAGCCTCCTCCACCACGGTCAAGTGGCGTAGGCCGGAGCCCACAGGCGACGGTTGTGTGCGATAGTATTCGTACAGCGCGCATAGGATCAGACCCATCAGGAAGGCCTTTTCGTCATCATCGCCGATGCCCTCCAACTCAAGTACCGTGGGACGTTGCAGCAGCTTCTCGACAGGGATGGACAGCGGCGTATCCAGGGTCAGTCCCTTGGCGCCCGTGCGCAGGCTATTGATGCGCGTCTCCAGTGCCGTACGGATGTTGCGCGTGACCTCCTTGTCATACCCTAGCCTGGGCACCAGCTCGGACACTTTCAGGAACAGATCGGTCAGGGTTGGCTGAGCGTCGCGGTGCCAGCCTGTAACGCGCGCGGCACCTTCCGGATCGCGGCGGTTGGTGCTGTGGACTGGGTCCCAACCCTTGTCCTGGTAAATCTCGTGGATGGCGCGCTCCAGCACCTGGGGCAGCGGCGTCCACATGCCAAAACTGGCGTTAAAGACCGACTTTAACAGGTCAATGTGCGTCTGCACGGGAACGCCAGGACGCACCTCAAAGGGGTTGAAGCGGAAGGGGGCCTTGCCCACGCCCTCCTCGCCCACAGTGAAAACGCGCAGCTCAGATCCTGGCGGCAGCAGCTTGGCCAGGTTGCGGTACTCGCGTTTGGCTGGCTCCAGCACCAGAAAGGGCAATGCCTGGCCCTGTGATTGCAGTTGTTGTAGAAGGTGAAATACCGTGTTAGTCTTGCCGCTGCCGGTGATGCCCACCACCAGGCAGTGGCTATCGAGCTGCTCGACCGGCACACGGTAGGCATTGCCCGTGGGGCGACGGCGCTCCAGGATCTCGCCCAGACCGACGGCCTTGACGTCGGGTGGCACATGCGAGGTGACGTCAAAGGCCGCAACGTCGGTGACAAAGTAACCCGGCATCTCCTCGCGCGGCACGTGCACCAGCGCGGACAGATGCTTGGACGAGAGCAGCGTGTGGTACTTGAACATCCTGACACCGCCCGCGGCCAACTCTGGCGTTGGGGCGGGCGCCCTCTCCACCAGGATGGGGCTGAAGCTGGCTGCCTTGGGTCCTGCTCCCGGGCAGTCCAGGATGCGCACGCGCTCTGTGCGCCCCTCCTCGCCGGAAAGCACGGCCCTGAGCAGGGCCTTGGCGCGCCCGTACGACGCTGCGTCCGGAGCCGCGACGTAGGCCTGGGCCCACCACCCGCCCGTACGCAGGCAGGTGTTGAAGAACTCCTCGCGCCTCTGCAGCAGGGTGCGGTAATAGTCCGCTATAGTGCGCGCAACACTCTCCTGCGCCTCGCGCGCCGCCGCTTCCTCCGCCAGGCGCTGCATCTCGCGCAGGGTGGAAATATGGAGCGCAGACAGGGCGGACTCGGCCAGGGGGTCGGCCAGCACCAACAGCGCCCAGCTCGTGCCGTACAGCCCGCGGATCAGACGGTCCATCTGGGTGGGGAAGGTCGCGCTCAGGCCGGGGTCGGGCGTGGGAAGGCCGGTGAGCACGCCCATATGCGAGCAGGAGGCCAGGAAGGCGCGCAGCTCGGCGAGGCGTTGTGCGTTCTGAGCTTCGTCCCGAAGCTGGATGCCCGGGTAGTGGCCCTCCAGCATGGCCCGCAGCGCCCCGCCGTGCCCTTCGCCGCGATCCATACTGGCGAAGAACAGGTGGGTGCTGCGCGGCTCGCCTCGCACTCCGAAGTACAGACCGATGTCCTGCCCGCTCAATCCGGCCAGGATGTCCAGCGTTTCGTAGGCCGGGTCGCGGCTGTCCCGGGGCTCTACCGCGCGCGGCAGCCCGGCGATCTCGGCGAACCACAACGGAAGCTGAGCCTGCAAAGGCAGGGCCGTCCGCAGAGCTGCCTGCACCTCCGCATCCGCCACGCGCAGGCCCTGATCGTCCAGGTCCGTGCGCTGCAAATAGGCCACGCGACTGCCATAGCCGCCCAACTGTGCCGAGCCTGATGAAGCCATGTCCGCCTCCGCCCTCAGATCATGGGACGCCTGCCCAGTCCTTGACGATCAACTGGGCTCCGCCCGCGCTGTGGTTGCGCACGTCGTTGCAGTAGATCGTGCCACGCACGACCCGCCCGTGCACCTCGACCTTGTCGCCCTCGTTCAAAGGGCCGCTGATGGTCTGCGCGCGGATCTCAACCGGCCAGGGGGCGAGCAGGTTGCCCTGGGCGTCGCGCTGGAGCTGCTCAAAGCTCGGGTCGGTGGGCTGCAGGCGGAAGGACCAGACTTCTACCAGCTTCTCGCCCGGATAGCGCGTGTCCTGGGCCTGCCGGGGCTGCAATGCGCTGACGCGGCCCCAAAACGTCGTCGTGGCCCCGAGCGGTTCGGCTTCGACCCCAGGCGTCACGTTCCAGATGTCCTTCGCGTCCAGGCGATCGTGGTGCCACTTGCCGCGCACCACGACCTGGCTGCCCTCTTCCAGCGGCGATCCGTGCACGCGGTCCGTGCGGAATTCGACCTCCAGCACCGGCAATTGGAACCCGCGCCTGTCCAGCAGCGGCTGCCACTGGTCGTCGGTGGGACGCAGATCGAACAGCCAGGTTTGCGCGGCTGTGGGCTTGGCGCCCGGCTTGGGGTTGATTTCGAGCGGCGCCCACTGCCGCATGTGGCTGACTACGCCCTTGCAGGAAGCGGTGGAGCCCAGGAGAGCGAAGGGCGCGCCGATCAAGGCGGCCGCCACCGCAGAAGCGCCCACGAAGGCGAGGCCGATAAGCAGAGACTCCATGAAGTGGCTTCCCCAGGGCGGCCGCGCCCACAACTGGAACGCCAGAATGCCGAGGAACACGCTGATGCCAATGAGCCACGGATACCAGTGCGCCAGGCGTCTGGGCCGGCCCGGTGCGACGTCAGGGGCGCGCACTGTGGTCGAATTCGTCCGACGCGGACGGGCGGCTCCATGTCGGAGGCTGTCTTCGGGCAGGGTGGTCGGACGCCCGGCGACGGTGGGCGCCGTTGGATGTGACGCGGGCGGTTCCGATTCCTCCGGCAGGGTCTGGGGTCGCGCCGGCGCGGTTGGACGAGGCGAGGGGGCAGGCTGCGCGCTGGCCTGGGCTGCGGAGTGTGCGTCTCGCCGCACGTCAGGCGAGGCTGCGGAGTGTGCGTCTCGCCGCACTTCAGGCGAGGCAGTGGCCGCAGTCACATCGCTGGCCACCGTCACCAGACGCGCGCCGCACTGGTCGCAGAAGGTGGCGGTGTCGCGGTTCACCGCCTTGCAGCTAGGACATTGCGTAGGCATGACGACCTCCTTGTTTCGTGGCTCGTGTGCAACGAGCCCAATGCACGACCGGTCGGAAAACGAAGGCTCGCCTGCCCTCCGGCGGGGCGAGCCGCTGACACGTCATCTGCGATCGCATCCCGCTGTGCCAGCGGGAACGGCGGTAGGTTGTCTGCTACGACACGAGCATTATGCCACGGGGTAGGGCGCGCGTCAAGTGAG
>CAYZKS010000257.1:0-4760 GCA_964478725.1 uncultured Anaerolineales bacterium | reverse complement strand
TCTATGACCCCACAGCGGGGCGCATCCTGATTGACGGGCATGACCTGCGCGACGTCACGCTAGATTCGCTGACTGCCCAGGTCGGCATGGTCACCCAGGAGACACACCTTTTCCATGACACGATCCGCACCAACCTCCTGTATGCACACTTGGGGGCCTCACAGAAAGACCTGGAAGCGGCAGCCAAAGCGGCCAACATTCACGATTTCATCATGGATCTGCCCGAACGCTACGACACCATCGTGGGTGAACGTGGCTACCGGCTGAGCGGCGGGGAAAAGCAGCGCATCGCCCTGGCGCGCGTGATCCTGAAGGACCCGCGCATCCTGGTGTTGGACGAAGCCACCAGCTCGCTGGACAGCGAGTCCGAGGCCCTCATCCAGGAGGCGCTCAAGCGCGTCATGGCCGGGCGCACCAGCATCGTCATCGCCCACCGCCTCAGTACTATCTTGGCCGCCGACCTGATCCTGGTCATGGACCGCGGCCGTATCGTCGAGCGCGGCACGCATCGCGAGCTGCTTGAGCACGCTGGCCTCTACGCTCACCTCTACCAGACGCAGTTCCAAAGTCAGGGAGCTACGGCATGACCACAACGGAGCACACTCTTGGACAGCTGCTTGAACACATCGAGGGCAAGATTGACCTATCTCACGTGCAGCAGGTGCGCAACAGGCTTCTTGCCACCATCCGGTACCAGGAAATCGATCGTCCCCCCGTCCTCTGCTTCCTGCCCTACGAGGGGAAGGAATTCGCGCCCTACCCCTACGAGGAAGCGTTTGGCGATCCCGCCAAGATGATGGTCAACGAGTTACTCAGCACCGGCCGCACGTCTCTCTACCATCAGGTCGAACTAAAGGACGACTCACTCTACTGCATAGAGGCCAACTATGGCGCTGCCATCCCCGCCTCCATGTTCGGGGCGCAGATCAAGGTGAGTGGGAACGAATACCCCTGGGTTGTTCCTCTGGACCAAAAGGCCATCCAGCGCATCATCGACGCGCCGCCGCCGGACCCGCGCTCGGGTCTCGGGCAGCGCGTCACCGATCAGATCGACTTCTTCAACGCCATGCTGGCCGACTATGCCTGTTGCAGAGCAGCCATCGGAATCGAATTCCCCGACCCTCAGGGGCCATTTGGAGTGGCGGCGCAACTGTGGGGGCCGGAGATCTATGCAGCTTTGCTCGAGCAGGCGGAGACTGTGCAAGCCCTGATGTCGAGAATCACCGATACGATGGTCGCTGCCTATCATCTCTTCTTGCCCAAGGTACGTGAGCACACCGGGCTCGATTGGCACTACAGTCAGGACACGCTGCAAAGGGGCAAGCTCTGTGTTCGAAACGACTCGGCCGTGCTGGTGTCGCCCCGCACGTATGCGGAGCTCATCCAGCCGTTTGACCAGCAGCTGGCGCAGGCCTTGGAGGGCATCTCCATGCATTTCTGTGGCGATGGTACGCACCTGCTGGATGGCTTCTTTGCCATTCGCGGCATGCAGGGTCTCGACTTTGGCCAGGGCACGCTGCTGGACATGGACCTGATCTATTCCAAGTCAGCTCCGCGCCGCGTCCCCCTGGTGCGCGCAGCAGTCTCGGAGCAGCAGCTCACCGCCAAGGAGCTGAGGCAGCGCTTCCCGACCGGAGCCAGCTTCCTGTACCGCGCTGAGACGGTGGACAAGGCGCACAAGATGTGGGAACGATATTGCTCCAACGCTTGAGGCGCTGATCGGCACCACCCGGAGGACAGCGTGCGCCCGCGCGCACTGCCTCACAGCATCCGCCTTGGCAAATCGTGGGTTACAGGCACTCGCCCCAGTCACAGCGTCCGTTCCCGTTGGCATCGGTGTAACGACGGCAGCTCCCGGGGTAGGAACACCCTCGACTGCAGCGTACAACGCAGTCTCTGGAAGGCGCCCCTGGCGCTGAACCGGTCGACGTGGACGCGTCCTGACCCGAGGCCGGGGCGAGCCCCTCGCTGTCGGCTTGCGGCGATGGGGATTGCCTGGCCGACGAATGCATGAACCCGCCCAGAGCCGTGCCCGCGGACAACACGGCCGCTGCCCCAACCAGTCCCATCAGCCTGAGGAACTCGCGCCGTTCCATGCTGGGTGTGCCACGTACCTGCTGCGCAGGCTGAGCGCCAGTTGAGCGAGGGGTGAAGACGTGCCGCCTGGCCGTGGTTGTTACCCAGCGCCAGTGTAGTGCGATCTTGATCACGATCCACAACAGAGTGACTACAGAGGTGAAGACGTGCAGGTTCCTCCACGCTGGATAGTTGCTCAAGGGCAATTCAAGCCACGTGGAGATCACCAAGCCAGTGGACACGATCAGCAAGAACCCTAGCATCAGGCATGCATCCACTAGCAGGTAGACTTTGGATTGTCTGGAGGCTCGGTCGAAAAAGCGTCGGGCAACTGACTTGACCCAAGTCCAATGCGCCAGCAAATGATACACGGCCAGCGCCCCCACCGCCATCCCCAGCCACTGATGCAGGGAGAGACCGGTGAGGTCGAGCAGGAACAGGATCAGAAAAGCGGCAAACATCACCGCGTCGATCATCCAGGCCGTCTTGTGTCTGTTCTTCATCGTAGTTGAGTGTTTGGTCACCCGCAAGGTAACCCCTTTCCACAGAATCGCCGTCGCTTACTGCTGCAACCACGGCAGCGGGAGAACAGGTAGCCACCCGAGTCTACACCCCGCCGATTGACCCCCTCACTTTATGCAAGACTCGTCAGAACATGATGAACAAGGCATCAGGTTTTGGTCAGGAGTCTCCATTCGTCCAAACGCTGCCAGCTGGCTCAGCGCCGTTGGCTGTCGCGGACAGGCCCGGCGGTGGCTTGCCAGGTTGTACGTGGGGGCACATGCGCACGAGGCATACAGGTACACGGGCGTGCGCCTGGCGCAGGAGAGGTGCGAACAAGCAGGGCGCCGCAGGACGATCCCGGTCCCCCGCAGGCGGAGGGAGACTTGCCTCGGCTGGTGGATGCCTGAGCGTCAGTTGGCCAGATGCCCTTGCTTCTGATACTGCTGGAACAGCCGCCCCCATTCCGTCTCCGAGCGCCAGCGCGCCGCGATGTGACGGTACTTCAACGGCCAGAACATATAGTCCTGCTCGAGCTCGCCAATCAGAGTCGGAATGGCCACCAACGGCGTGCGCAGCACCAACTTCTGGAATACCCTGGTCGGCCCGTACCAGGCCAGCCACGCCAGGAAGCTGTGCGAGTTGCGCCCCACGTGAAAGTGCCAGTTCTCGCCCGACACGTCGTCCCCCACCAGCTCGATCTCGCGCGGGTCGCCTGCTCCCAGGCCCTGCTCATGCGCCAGGCGGATGTACTTGATGGACAGCGGCTCGAAGCCCATCAGCTTGGCCGCTACGGCGTCGATCGCCACCTGATCGGCAGATGCCAGCAGTACGTTCTTGACCATAGGCTGGATCATGCGCGGTCCGGCGCCCGTTCCAGCCGTGGTGCCGTCCATCATGGCAAAGACGCCGGGATGGATCTCCTTCTGGATGGCCAGCAGGTCCACCAGCGTCTCGTGGATCCAGGTGTGTGTATAGTGCCGGTACTTGCTGAGCAGCCCGCCAAAGGCGTTCTTCATCGCCCCCGTAGTCGTGGTGTACATGTGCGTCTTGACCGTGGGCAGATGCACAATGTTCTTGCCCATGAAGTAATCAGGAATCAGAATGCCTTCGGGGTAGATGTGGTCAAGCGCCAGCATCTTGGCCTTGGGACGATAGGGCACCCACGTCATATCCGCCTTCTTGAAATTGTACAACACCGGTATGCCGTGGTGCTGGAAGATGGGCACGTAGCCATTCAGGTCCTCGCCTTTGAACGCGTTCGTGACCACGGTCTGGTTCTGCACACACGTCAAATCCGTATAGCCTGCCTGGTGCAAGGCAAGGATCGTGCCTTCCAGTTGCCACGGCGTTGTGTTCGCGCCGGGCATCGGGAAGTGCCAAGTGATGTTGTCCTTGAGAATCGTCGTGCCATGGGCTTGAAGCGCCTCTGCACCGCCTGCTAGCTGGAATAGACGCTGGTAGTCTTGCAGCACTGTCTCTGGCCGCGCGTACAGAACGGCCACTCTCGATCTGGTTGTCACTGCCATCTCCCAATTGGTCTGCTTGGCTCAGAAATGGTCGTCCACCGCAGTGGCGTTGCCCTCAGCATGCCGCGGCAGAGGCCTCAGTCGAAACACACGGTCACTGAGGGAGAATCGCCGCATTATGCGCCAAGCGTGGCCTGATGCCAAATGCCAGGGCAAGGTGGAGTGAACAGAACCAAAGATGGGGGAATCGACCAGGGTGTGTGCGAGAGGTACGGTGCCGTCGCGCGCAGTGTGACAGGCAAGCCGGCCGCATGCGATTGTTGCGATGGCAAAGAGCTCGCACCCACCTGACGTGTGCTTGCGGCGCTAGGCAGTGCAGAGGCGCCCGCGCGGATCACGTCGAATCGGTCCACGCGGGTGCCACAGTCTCGGCCTTGACGAAGCGCCTCTCCCTAGCCATGCGCAGGCGGCTGATCTGCCTGCGCATGCGGTTCGGCCTCGGCCTGCTCGGCTTGCGGGGCCTCGGCCTCAGGAGGCTTCTGCTCGTCATGGTGGGAGTGCCCACCGCCATGCCGCCAGTAGCGGTGTGCGGCGAGTACTGCAAGCAGCACTGCGGCACCCAGTACCAGCAGAAGCACTGGCAAGCACACAAGCCCCGCAAAGGTCCGCCCAGGCATGCCAAAGGCAAGCCGCCCCCCGTGCCCGGCCCAGTCG
>CAYZKS010000256.1:0-4780 GCA_964478725.1 uncultured Anaerolineales bacterium | reverse complement strand
CAAACAGCGCCACCCGGGCCAGGCGTGACGAGGCTTGACAAAGGCCATGCTTTGTGGCATAAATCTAGGGCAAGGAGGAAGGATGCCATGAAGAAGCATTGGGCCCTCTGGGGCATCGCGTTGTTTCTGGCCAGCGCTGTGCTGTGCGCATGCGACCAGCCCGGCGCTCCTCCCACGGCAGAGCCCGGCGCGATCCTGCTGACCTTCGAACGCCTTGGAGGCATCGCCGCCTTCGAAGACAGGCTCGTGATCGCGGCCGGTGGCGAGTACCACCTTTCCCGCAGGGGGCAGCCAGAACGTCTGGGCACGCTTGGAGCGGAGCGACGCGTGCAACTGCAGTCTTGGGCAAGTCGCTTTGCGGCCTTTACCCTGACCCTGGAAGACAACCCGAACGGCCCGGACAACATGACGCGACGCGTCGTTTGGGCTGGTTCTGGCAAGACCATGCCAGGCGAGACAGAGCAGCAGGTGATGTTCGACTGGGCGGCGGCCCTGCTGGATGAGCTGGGCGCGCCCAGGCAATAGTCACCAATGGCCAAGGCGCGCAGTATCATCCACCTGGACCTGGATGCGTTCTTTGCGTCAGTGGAGGAACTGCTCGATCCTGCCATTGCGGGGCTGCCCATCGTTGTCGGCGGGAGTCCAGAAGGACGCGGAGTCGTTGCTTCCGCATCCTATGCAGCGCGTGCCTTTGGCGTGCGCTCTGCCATGCCCATGTCACAAGCCCTGCGCCTCTGCCCACAGGCGGTCGTGCGCCCCGGACACCACCACGATTACTCTGCATACTCCAAGCGTGTCATGTCCATCCTCTCGGCGTACACGCCTCTGTTGGAACAGGTTTCGATTGACGAAGCTTTCCTGGACGTGACCGGAACAGAACAGCTTTACGGCCCGGCCGAAGGGCTGGCGCGTCGTATGCAGCAACGCATACAGGACGAGGTGCACCTATCCGCATCGCTGGGCGTGGCCAGCAACAAGCTTGTAGCCAAGGTGGCCTCAACTCTCTGCAAACCCCATGGTCTGCTGGTGGTCCAGCCTGGCCAGGAAGCCGCCTTCTTCGCACCTCTGCCCATCGAGCGCCTGTGGGGTGTTGGCAAGGTAACCGCAGAACGTCTTCACAAGCATGGGATACGTACGATCGGCCAGTTGGCAGCGCTGCCGTCGCAGCACACCAAGGCGCTTTTTGGATCGTCGGCTGAAGAGATGCATCGGCGCGCGCTGGGCATCGACGACAGTGCGGTACACAGTGAATGGCATCGCAAGTCGGTCAGCCAAGAACGCACCTTTGCACGCGACGTGGGTGACCTGCAGGCCCTGCAGCACGCCCTGCTGGCCATGAGCGAGGACGTTGCTGCGTACCTCAGGCGAGATGGCGAGTGCGCGCGTGTCGTGGTGCTCAAGTTGCGCTATCCCGACTTTACCACCATCACGCGGCGTGTGACCCTCTCACAGCCGACCGACTTGGCTGAAACCATCCGCGCACAGGCCATGCGGCTGCTGGAACGTGAATGGAAGAAGGACATGCAAGTGCGCCTGATTGGCGTTGGAGCGAGTGGGTTGGTGCAGGCGCGTCAGCTCTCGCTCTTCGACCAACACTCGGAACGGCTGGACAAGCTCAGCCACACCGTAGATGAAATCCGCGACAAATACGGCAAGGACGCCATCCGCCGCGCCTCGCTGCTCAAGCCGCGCAGGTCAAGGGACGGCGACGATGGGAGTGTGCTATAATGCGCGCGGAAGGAGCCAAGCCTATGGCCGAGAGACCTGTGATGCTGCTTTTTGACGGCAACGCGTTGGTGCACCGCGCCTATCACGCCATCCCTCCACTAAGCACCACGAGTGGGGAGCCAACCAACGCCACCTATGGTTTCACAAGCACGTTGCTCAAGGTGCTCGATGAATTCAAGCCCCGCTACGCACAGGTCACCTGGGACATCGGCCGCACCTTTCGCCATGACCAGTTCGCCGAGTACAAAGGCACGCGTCCTGCTTTGGTAGACGACCTGCGGCTACAGTTGGAGCGGGTGCGCGATGTAGTGGCGGCATTCGGCCTGCCCAACAGATACCTGGAGGGCTATGAAGCAGATGACCTGCTTGCTACTCTGAGCCACCACGGGGTACAGGCAGGCCTGGATGTGGTGATAGTAACGGGCGACACCGATACACTGCAGCTCATCGGTCCGCACGTCAAGGTGCTGCTCTCGGGGCACAAGTTCACCGACACCAAACTGTACGATGAGACCGCCGTGAGAGAGCGCTATGGGCTCGAACCTGCGCAGATGATAGATTACAAAAGCCTGAAAGGTGATCCATCGGACAACATCCCTGGCGTTCCTGGCGTGGGTGAAGTCACGGCTACGCGCCTGCTAAAGGAGTTCGCCAGCGTCGAAGCGGTCTACGAGCACTTGGACCAGGTGGACCCCAAGCTGCGCAGCAAACTGCAGACGGCACAAGACGATGTGCGCCGCGCCAAAGGGCTGGTCAAGCTGGTAGACGACTTGCCCATTGAGCTGGAGCTGGACCACAGTCGTGTGGGAGCTTACAACCGCGATGCCGTGGTAAGCCTTTTCCGGAAACTGAACTTCCTGCGGCTGCTGGACCGGCTGCCGAGATCTTCAGAGAAAGCTGGTGCCCAGCTCTCCCTGTTTACTGAACAGGAAGCGGCTGCTGAGGGTACCCCGCCTGCGGGGCGATCAGTGATGAGGCCCGAGACGCGGCCATCGGTTTCGTGGGAGGTCAAGCCCACAACCGCCCCAACAGGCGAATATCACCTGGCCCGCACCGAGGCCGAGTTGCGCGACCTCGCGCAGCAAGTGCGTACCTCTGGAACGTGTGCCATAGATGTGGAGACGACCTCGCTGCGTCCGGTCGAAGCTGCGCTGGTAGGGATCGCCCTGTCCCCTCGGATGGGCGAGGGTCACTACATCCCAATCGGGCATGCTCCCGAAGCAGCAGGCGGCTCACAGGTTGGCCTCGACGCTCTTCGTCTATACCTGGGGCCCACTCTCAGCGATCCACGGATAGCCAAGGTCGCGCACAACGCCAACTTTGACCTGATCGTGCTGCACCAGCACGGCATCGAGGTGCGGGGCATGGCGTTCGACACCATGATCGCTGCCTATCTCCTGGACCCCACGGGGCGCAACCTGGGACTGAAGGGGCTGGCCCTGCAGGAGCTGGGCGTGGAAATGACGCCGATCGAAGATCTGATTGGCAAGGGCAAGAACCAGGTCTCGATGGATCTTATCAGCGCAGAACGTGTCGCCCCGTATGCCTGCGCCGATGCCGACATGACGCTGCAACTGGCCGCGCGCTTCAAGCCATTGCTGCAGGAGAAGCAGGTCTGGAAGCTCTTCGCAGAAGTAGAGATGCCCCTGATTCCAGTGCTGGAGGACATGGAGTGTACTGGTGTGGCTCTGGACGTGCCGTTCCTCGGGAACATGGCGCGCGAACTGACGGCGCGGCTGCAAGAGTTGGAACAACAGATCCAGCAGATGGTGGGATACACCTTCAACCTCAATTCGTCGCAACAGCTCAGCGAAGCCTTGTTCACAAAGCTTGGGCTGCCCACGCAGGGGGTGCCTCGTGGGGCCTCCGGTCGCTACTCGACCGCCGCAGAAGTGCTGGAGAGCCTCAAAGGCAAGCACCCAGTGATGGACTTGCTGTTGGAGCACCGTCAGTTGTCCAAGATCCAGTCCACCTATGTGGATGCCCTGCCGCAACTGGTCAATCCGCAGACCGGACGCGTGCACACCTCGTGGAATCAGACCGGGACGGTGACGGGACGCATCTCGTCCAGCGATCCCAACCTGCAAAACATCCCCATCCGTACGGACTTGGGTAGACGTGTGCGGCGGGCCTTTGTCGCACGGCCTGGCTGGCAGCTGCTAGCCGGGGATTATTCTCAAGTTGAACTGCGCATCTTGGCGCATCTATCGGGCGACAACAGCCTTCTAACCGCTTTCGAGCACGGCGAAGATATCCATGCCAGCACCGCCTCCAAGATCTTGGGCGTGCCCCTGGAACGAGTCACACCCGACATGCGACGCCTGGCGAAATCCATCAATTTCGGACTGATCTACGGCATGAGCGACTGGGGCCTGGCGGCGCGCACGGAGCTTTCACAACAGGAGGCGCAGGAGTTCATCGGCAAGTACTTTGCGCAATACCCACATGTACGGGGCTATCTGGACGGAGTCAAGCAGCAGGCAGCGGACACCGGCCACGTGGAGACGCTGCTGGGGCGCAGGCGCTACTTCCCGGAGTTGCAGCCGGGAAGCAAGGCGCCGCCCAATCTCAAGGCCGCAGCCCAGCGCATGGCCATCAACCACCCCATCCAGGGCACCGCTGCAGATATCATCAAGATCGCCATGATCCGCCTGCACGATGAATTGCAGAAACGCGCTCTGGCCAGTAAGATGATCCTGCAGGTGCACGACGAGCTGGTGCTGGAAGTGCCAGACCAGGAGCTGGACGTCGTAGCCCCCCTCACTCGCTCTATCATGGAGAATGCCTACAAGCTAGCAGCCGCGCTCAAGGTAGATATCAAGACCGGGCGTCATTGGGGAGAAATGGAATAGCCAATGCTCAGAGACGATATCTCCGCCCTGCTCCGCAAAGCCATCAGGAAAGCACAGAAGAGCAAAGCTCTGCCCAAGTTTGACATCCCCGAGATCTCCGTGGAACGCCCCAAGCAGGAGGGCCACGGCGACTTTGCCACGCCCATCTGCATGCAACTGGCCAGACTGGCGCGCATGGCACCCATCCAGATCGCGGAAGT
>CAYZKS010000255.1:0-4796 GCA_964478725.1 uncultured Anaerolineales bacterium | reverse complement strand
CATCGGGCCTTGCCGCTCGCCCTGCGTCAGACAGGGTGCCCGTCCGGACGCCCACTTCGTCTTCGCGAAGCGAACGGCAAGGGGCGATGCTACACTCTAGCGGCGCGGCGTTTTCATCCGGGCTGGCGAGCCGGCAGACTTGACAACTCAGTGCGCTCCGCGCTTGCTCCGTCTAGGCGTTGCTCTTCAGCGCGGCGGCGATATCCGTGGCCCAGGCGGTAATGGCATCCCAACGCCGGAAGTCGCCGAGCGGCTGCTTCATGTTCTTCATCATGAACTTCTCGATGAAGCTCAGCCTGTCCGCGTTCAGGGCGCCGTGGAAGGAGGCGATGCCGCGCGGGCGGATGCGCTCGGCGATGGGCTGCAGCCCGTCGGGCAAGAGCTTGCCCTCCAGGAAGGAGGCAGGGTCTTCCCCGGAGGTGGGGCCGCTGGAGAACAGCCACACCGCGCGCTCAGCCAGCGCCTTCTCGTGGGCTTTCAAGAACGCCGCGGCCGGCTTGCGCCAGCGGAACATGTAGACCGCGCTGCCCAGCACCACGGCCCCGTAAGGACTCAGGTCGCGCACCTGCTCCGCGGGTAGCACGTCGGCCTGCAGGCCTTGCTCGCGCAGCACCTGGCCGATCTTCTCGGCGATCCCGGCCGTCGCGCCGTACTTGGTGGCATACGCCACCAGAACTCGAGTCTGCATCATGCTCCTTTCATGCGACTGGATTGCCCAGCCGGTAGTGATAGACGCCGGTGACTTTGCCCAGCCCCGGGATGTAGCGCGCCCAGCGCGCGCGCCCCAGGCGCGGCTCCGGGCACAGGAAGGGATACCACTCGTCCAGCAAGCGAATGCCCGCATCTGGGTTTGTAGTTCCCCCGTGAGGGGGTCTGGGTCCCCAGCTCTCCAGGTCCCGCGGATGCTTCAGGCCCCAGTGCGCCAGGGCCCCCACCCCGCTGCGGGCCACGCGGCGGTTGTTGCCCCACACGTATAACGGGGAAAAAGCGTCAAAGACCAGTTCCGCGCCCGGGAAGCGCTCTCTCAACGTCAGCACCAGTCCCTTGACCTGGGCTTCCTCCAAGAACATGAAAACGCCCTCGGCCAGGAAGAGGAAGGGGCGCCCGGCATGCACGCTGACCGCTTCCCTCCAAGAACTATCGAGGACGGAGCAGGCCAACTGGTGGTAGCGCAGCCCCTCGCCGCCCAGCAGCTTGCGCCGCAGCTCCATCGCTTCCGGCAGGTCCAGGTCGTACCATTCCACCCGGCCGTCGTCGACGCGCTCAAAGCGCGAGTCCAGCCCGCAGCCGATGTGCACAACCACTGCCTGCGTATGGCATGATAGGTAGTCGCGCGTTTGGCGATCGAACTCGCGATTGCGCAGCAGCACCGAGACGGCCACTTCGTCCTGTACCTGGGCCTGCTGCAGGCGTGCGGCGTCCAGACCCATGCGGCGCACCAGCTCCACGGCGCGCTCGTCCCTGAGCAGCGCGTCCGGCCGCTGCCATTCCATGGCGCGGAAGTAGAGCGGCAGCAGCAAGGCTTCGGTCATGGGATCGTGGTTGAGAAGGGTACTCTCTGACATGGCTGTGCTTCCCCGGCCAAGCTCTCTGCAACTGAATTGAACCCAGGCCTATTATACGACAAATCCAGCGATCGTTCGCGGGCCAGACTCGCCCGCATCCCCCATCTCGCAAAACTGCGGTAGAATTACTCTAAGCAAGCGCCAATCCACTTTGACCCCCCACCCATCCAGCAAGGAGGATGAGAAACCGCATATGTCTTGCCATCTGTACCTGTCCATGATTCCCGAGGCCCTGATCGCATCCATGCTGACTCCCGAGGAGTTCGGGGCCTACTACGCTACCGGCACGGAGAAGCGCGCCCACGAACAGGCCATCTTCTTCGAAGTGGACTCGGACTTGTGCAGCGAGTACTTTCGCATCGAGGAGGGCATGAATCGCTGCACGCCCCACGAGGATGGCAGCCCCAAGCGCTCGCTCTACATCTCGGTCTACCGCGTGCTGGAGCACGTCCCGCTGGAGTTGATTCGCAAGGTGTACCTGACGACGCAGGACGGCCGCACACTGGGCATCCGCGGGATGGAGACGCCGCCGCCGGACGAGCCGGGCCTGCACCTGTATCAGGAGATTGCGCCGGTGCATCCGCTGGTGGCCAGCACCCTCGGACCACGCCAGTTCTACGATCTGATCGTCAAGAACCCCATCAGCCTGCTCTCTCTGCCGGCGGTGTGCTTTGTGGAGCTGCGGCTGAACGGCTTGGCAGAGGACCCCGAGCATGGCAACGTGGGCGGCCTGCCCTATTCCAATATCGAGCACCTGCGCCAATGCTTGCTGGAGCTCAAGACCAAGGCCGCACACACCAAGATGGTCAATCGCATCCAGCCGGCCAACTTTGCCTACCGCACGATCAAGAACGGCGTTTTTGTGGGCAACGCCGAGCGGCTGCTGTACTTCCCGCTGCCGGCCATGGAAGAGCTCAAGGCCAGGAACTATAACTGGTGGCGCTCCGCCAACATGTAGCTTGCGGGTAGCCAGTCGGCGCCTGGTGATATGAGTCACGCACACTGAGAGCCCCGACGCAGGGGCGGCATCGCAGCCCGCCCGTTTCCCATGGCCTCCACGTCGGGGCTATCTGCGCGCTTGAACGTCGTGACATCGGCATAGGAGGAATCGAACGTTATGGGTAGCTCTCAGCTCTGGTTGTGGTTGGGCATTCTGTCAGGCGCCCTGTCGGTGGGCGCAGCCATCTGGCTGTACCGCTGGGTGCACCGGCAGGACCCCGGCTCCGAGAAGGCGCAGGAGGTAGCCTCCTGGATCCGCGAGGGGGCCAGGTCCTATCTGCGCCGTCTGTACGCAGCGCTTGCGCTCATGGCCGCGATGTTGGGCATCGTGATCGCGGTCGTGTTTGCCTTTGACATCGAGAACCTGGGACTCAAGCTGATGGAAGTCGATCCGCTGCGCGGCGTCACGATGGCGCTGGCCTTTGTGATCGGGGCGCTGTGCTCGGCCGTCGCCGGGTACATGGGCATGAGCGTGGCCGTGTCCGCCAACGTGCGCACGGCTACGGCTGCCAGCAAGGGCATCAACGAGTCGTTCCAGGTGGCGTTCTACGGCGGCGCGGTGATGGGGCTGGCCATGGTGGGCTTGGCGGTGACCGGCATGTGCACGATCTACCTGCTGACGGGCAATCCCGAAATCGTGCTCGGCTTCAGCTTTGGCGCGTCCTCGCTGGCGCTGCTGGCCAAGGCCGGCGGCGGCATCTACACCAAGACGGCCGACATCGCAGCGGACCTGGTGGGCAAGGTCGAGGTGGGCATCCCCGAGGACGACCCCCGCAACCCGGCCGTGGTGGCCGACAACGTCGGCGACAACGTGGGCGACGTGGCGGGGATGGGCGCCGACATTTTTGACTCGTACGTGGCTTCGGCCGTGGCGGTCATGCTGCTTGGCTCTTCACTGTTCAAGGGCGCACTGCAGTCCATGTACACCGTGTTCCCCCTGGTGCTGTGCACTCTGGGCATCTTCGCCTCGCTCGTGGGCGTGCGCCTGGCGCGCGTGGGCAAGAACGGAAAGCCGGGCCAGGCGCTCAACAGCGGCACCCTCGTGACCTGCATCGTTTTCGGCGCGCTTGCTGCCGCCGTGGTGGTGCTGGGCGGCTACAACCTGGGCGTGCTGTGGTCAACGCTGGCGGGCCTGATCGCAGGGGTGATCATCGGCTTCACTTCGGACTATTTCACCTCGGATGAATACCGGCCGGTGCAGCAGACCGCCAAGGTCTCCAGCTCGGGCGCGGCCATCACCATCATTACCGGCTTCTCCTACGGCCTGACCAGCATCGTGCCCTCGGTCATCGGCATCGTGGCGGCCACGCTGGCCTCCTACTTCCTGGCGCAGCGCGGCGGCATCAGCGGCGTGTACGGCGTGGGCATCAGCGCCGTGGGCATGCTGGCAGTCAGCGGCATGATCGTCTCGGCCGACGCCTACGGCCCGATCGTGGACAACGCGCGTGGCATTGCGGAGATGTCGGGCATGCCGTCCACGGTGATCGAGACCGCCGACGTGCTGGATGCGGCCGGCAACACGGCCAAGGCCATCACCAAGGGCTTTTCCATTAGCGCGGCCGCGTTGACGGTGCTGGCTCTGTTTGCGGCCTATGCTCAGGTGGTGGGAGCGCGGGGCGTGGAGCTGGTGATCAGCCTGCGCAACCCGATCGTGATCGCGGGCACCCTGCTGGGCGCGATGACGCCGCCGCTGTTCAGCGCGCTGACCATGCTGGCGGTCACCGACAACGCCTTCAAGATGATCGCGGAGATCCGTCGCCAGTTCCGCCAGTTCCCGGGCATCCTGGCGGGCACGCAGAAGCCGGACTATGGCGCGTGCGTGGGCCTGGCGGCGCAGGGCGCGCTGTCCGCGCTGATTTTGCCGGCGCTGCTGGCTGTAGTGCTGCCGGTGGTGGTGGGCCTGATCCTGGGACCGGAGGCGTTGGGTGGGTTCCTGGGCGGCGCCATCCTCACGGGCGTGGTGTTCGCGCTGCTGATGTCCAACGCGGGCGGCCTGTGGGACAACGCCAAGAAGTACATCGAGACGGGCCAGTTCGGCGGCCCCGGCTCCGACGCGCACAAGGCGGCCGTGGCAGGTGACACGGTGGGCGACCCGTTCAAGGACACGGCCGGCCCTTCGCTCAACACCCTGATCACAGTGATGTCGTTGGTGGCATCGCTGTTTGCGCCGGTGATCGCCGCGTTCCACCTGTTCTAGGGCATCTGGCAGTTCAAGCGCCCGGCGTCTCGCGA
>CAYZKS010000254.1:0-4813 GCA_964478725.1 uncultured Anaerolineales bacterium | reverse complement strand
GCCCACCACCGTGCCAGGTCGGGGTCGGCTGCGGCGGCAGCGTCCAGCGCCGCTACAGGGACGCCAGAATAGAACTGGCGCAACCAGCGATGGAAAGCATGGCCCTGTTGCATCGCCCGTTCGAATTCCAGCGCGTCCGCCGTCTCTGGCGCTGGCCAGCGACAATGCTCCAGGTAACGCAGTTGGAAACGCCGCGCACAATCCACATAGTCCTGCAGGCTGCTCTGACTGAACACAAACCCTTCAGCAAGCACCATCTTGCGCCTCCTCTGGGACATCCTCCCCCGCCTTCGGCCCAGTGTCTGCCCGGCAACTGGCAGAAGCGGCTTCCCTGCCGCCATGCCCGGCGTGGGAGTCCAGCCCGCTGGTCATCTGACGCTGTTCCCAGTACGTGCGCAGCACAGTGAAGGGCAACGCTGGTTGCTTGGGGTCTTTCTCGCTCTTGCCCGTGTTCCAGGTCACGATCAACTCCCGTTTAGCGCGGGTGATGCCCACGTACAGCAGGCGCAAGCGTTCACTGATGTAGTCCAGCCGCGCCTGGCGCGAAGGCTCTCCTTCCACATAGGTTGGCCCGCCCGGCTGGAGCGCTTCCAACTGTGCCAGAGCCTCGGCCATGAGGTTCAATCCATCGCGCAGGTACCAGGGCTCGCTCTTGTAGCGATCCAGTTCCATGCCGGAGGGGAAGTCATAGTTATTCACTGCCGTGAGGTGCACGCGGTCCCACTCCAGCCCTTTAGCACGGTGCATGGTCGCCACCACTACCTGCCCCTTGTAACGCTGTGGGTCAAAGCCAGTGTCCTCTGCCGACAGGCCGACAAAGCGCCGCTCGTTCCTGGCCACCAGGTGCAACTCCTGCGCCAGGTCTGCCAGCCGCCAGCGCGGGTTGGCATCGCTGTAATCGCGCAGCACCACCGCAAAGTGATAGGCGCGCGCCAGGTCGGCGGGTTCATCAAAGAGGTCCTGGGACAGGGTGAGCAGCAACTGGTCAATGGGCAGGCCCGCGGCCTTGTGCCAGCGCTGCGCTTTCTGGCGGAACTCTTGCAGCAGCGCAGGGCCCTCTTCATCCGCACCGAAATCCTGCTCGCGCAGCCAATCCACGCCCAGCCGTGGCCACAGGTAATCCTCCACTTCAGCACATTTGCCCAGGCGTCGCGCCAGGCCGCTCAAGTAACGGTAGCGCTCTTTGTCCACACGCTCGCGCCAATGCCAGGCCAGAAATGCTGGGCCCAAGCGCTGCGGGTTGTCTGGATCGGCCAGGTGCATGAGCACGGCCTCCAGCAGGCCGGCCGTATCCCGCGTGGCTCCGGTGCTGTTGAGCAGCTCCACACAGGCCAGCCCCTTCTGCCGCAGCGCTTCAGCGAACTTGAAGCCACGGTCGTTGTCGGGCACAAGCACGGCCACCGTGTACTCGCTGTGCTCAGGCACCCACCTGGCCAGCGAACTCACTACCGTGCGTACCTCGGCTTCCGGCGTGAGCTTCCGTGGGTAGAAGTGAATGCGGCATTGTTCGTCGGGCGGATTCGGCTGCGGGTCACCTTCTGACGTGGGGAAGATATGTTGCTGTCGGAAAGCAGAGCGCGCCGCCTCCAGTGGATGCTCGCCCACGGTCCAGTCCACCAGGTAGTTGGCCAGCTCCATGATCGGACGCGCCGAGCGCCCCGATTGCGACATCTCCACCGTCCGCACTCCCTGGCGGGACAGGAAATCGCGCAGCAGGCGCGGATTGGCGGTGGTAAACGTGTAGTACACGGCCTGGTTTGGATCGCCAACACGCACCCAACGTCCGTTTGGGCCAGCCAGCAAGGCCAGCAGATCCTGTTGCAGTTCGCTCGAATCCTGTGCCTCGTCTTCCAGAATGAAAGGCCAGCGCTGGCGCAGGCGTTCCAGGTAATCGTTGTCCAAGCGCAGCGCAGAGATGGCGTACATGACCAGGTCGTCAAAGTCCACCTTGCCGCGGTAGGACAGGCTGCGCTGGTAATCCGCATAGACGTCCAGGCAGAACTGAGTCAGAGGCCACTGTAGGTCCCGCGAGAGCAGCCAGCTACGCAGCACCTCCGGTGTCCATTGCCGGTCCTTGGCCCGGCGGATGAACGCACCCGCTGCATCGCAGGCTCTCTCCGGCCACCAGTCCCGGGCGATAGGGCCTTTGCGCCATTCTTCAACCTCTGGCCCCAGGTATTCTTCTAACAATTCGGGGTGGGTGCGCAGCCAGGACTGCACTGCATCGTCGAGGATGCTGTTCGCCTCGCGCTCGTCGGCGATGGCGAAATCTTCGGCCAGCCCGACCAGGCTCGGACGTTCGCGCACAATGTCGTGTGACAGTCCGTGCAACGTGCGCACGCGGTAGCCCAGGCCCGGCAACAGTTTGTACTCTTCGCGCAGGAAACGGCAGATGCGCGCTGTAAAGTTGTCCACAGCAGAATTGACCAGTGTCACGATCAGCACTTCCTGCCCTTCGTCCAGGCTTGTGGCTACCAGCCGCGCTGCCAGCGCGGAAAGCACTTCCGTCTTGCCGCTGCCAGGTACAGCCGCAACGCCCATCATGCCGCCGGCATAGGCCAGCACCTCTTGCTGTGCTCGCCGTGGCTCAAACACCGCCCACCTCTGGCAGGCGATTGGCTGTTGAGGTTGAGGCTCCCGAGGACGAAGCCTCCCGCAGCAAACGCTGCACCCATTCCAGCAAGGGCCCCCGTTCCTCGTGGCCGCGGGGGTTCAGTTCGCTGATGCCCAGGTAGACCTTCACCCGGCAACGGCGCAACAGGCCCAGCACCACACGGCGCAGCATGGCCTGCCCGGCCTGGAACTCGTCCTCCTCGTCCCATTTCTGCCCCTGTGGCCAATGCCGGGTCAGGACGAAAGGATGGGTCAGGGGCTGGTACAGGCGCCGTCCCCAGGAGGAGCTGCTGGCGTTGAGCCAGAACTGGTAAGCAACCGGCCTGTTTTCGGTCAGAAAGGTGTAAGCGGGGGCGATGAACACTGCGTTTTGCTGCGCAGGACGCCAGCCATGCAGGTACTGCGCAGCTACCACCCCACCTTCCACCATGCGCAGGTAAAGTTTGCCCAGTTCGCTCACCTCATCTACGTCCAGCGCCCAGCGAAACTTGCGCACGGACTCGATCAGGTTAGCCGCTGCTGCTGCCGCATCCAAGTCGTTGTGGAAGCCATAGCCAGGACGCGCCAACAGTTCGTCGAACAGCCGGCTGAAAAACAAATCCAGCGGCAGTGCCGGCCCGGCAGCGTACGCTTCCATCCAGCGCAGCAAATCGCCATAGCGCGTGCCCAGGCGGAAGGTAATGCGCTCCTGCACTTCCGGCTGGAGTGGCCCAAAGGGATGCAGGAGTGGACGACGTTCTTTAGTAGCGTAGACAATGTCGGTCAGGTAACTCGCACGCACCCAATCCAAGCCATCAATGGCCTGCACCAGAGCCAGGGCCACGTCGTTGCGCGGTGGGCACATCTCCCACTGCGGATGCGCCAACTGCGCCAAAGTCAACAGGCAGCGCACGGCCGGCTCTTCGCGCAGAGCACGCGAAGGGCGGTGCGAACGCACGGGCACGCTGTGACGCTCAAACGCAGTCATCAAGGCAAAGCGAAGGGCATCATCCACAAAGGGGGCCAGTATGGCGATCTCACCAGGTGGCACGTGCTCGTCTTTCGTCAGCCGCAGCACCTCTTCGACCACGTTGCGCAACAGTTGCGTGTGAAAGTGCTCCTGCATGGCGGCCAAGGATTGGTCCAGTTGTTCCAATGCCGGACGTGACGCAGCGCGATCCGCCCGTACCAGCGGCGCTTGCCGCAGCA
The DNA here is from genome assembly GCA_964478725.1 of uncultured Anaerolineales bacterium. Lineage (GTDB taxonomy): Bacteria > Chloroflexota > Anaerolineae > UBA2200 > UBA2200 > CAYZKS01. The sequence continues at coordinate 1,012 of CAYZKS010000254.1, read as the reverse complement.
GGCCACTGCTCAGCGCCTGCACCGCCGGAGAGGAGACGAAGGACGTGTCCAGCGTTACCTGCTGCTCACACAACTCGGCCAGCGTCCGTGCTCCCTGCGGGTCTGCACCCAGGTAGGTGCGAAACCCACCATCCTGGTCGTATACCAGGAGCGCCGAAGCCACGTGGACTAGCCAGTCCCGCAACAGGTCGTGGGCCACGGGGATGTCCTCCTCCAGGTTGTCCACAATCAGGTGGCGATAGCGCCGCAGCAGGTAAGCCTTGCACTCGGGCTGTGACCAGACATGGCGGGCAAAGGTTTCGACCTGCAGCGAGAAGTCGAGCAGATTGTGCTGCCGGCAGTAGTCGCGGAAGGCATTGGCGGCGCGCTGTACCGCCTCGTACACCCGCTCGCGGCTGCTTGGGCCGCTCCAGGCAGCGCTCAGTCGGGCCCCGATTTCCGTGTGCGGGAAGCCGACCAGGGCAGCCTTGTTCAGGTTGTCAATCACCTGGCTGAGCAGCCGATGGCGTGGCACGATCACATCGCCGAAAGCGCCCTCCTGGATAAACGGTTCCAGCACCTGCTCCATGTAGTACTGCGCTGTCTCCAGAGTCAGAAACGTGGGCTCGCGAGAGGGGTCAAAGCCTGCCTGCGCGGCGATGATGGGCCAGAAGAGGTCGAGCATACGCCGCGCCAGGCCATCCACACTGAGCACATCCACCCGTGCCCCAGCCGGCACGGTGGGGCAGCGCAGCGCCTGAACGTACGGCAGGCCCAATGAGCGCTGCGGCACCCACACCAGAATGCTGTCCGCACGCACGCCCACATCCAGCAGGTGAAGCAGGCGCTGTACGGCCACCGTAGTCTTGCCGCAGCCAGCCGGGCCGGCCAAAAATATAGCACGGGGCTCGCCAATCGGTGTTAGAACCAGCCTTTTCTGTTCGGGAGTCAGTTCGATTTCGGGCATTGCTAAAATCAAGTATAACACATGCGGAATAGAATCACAAGCTTCTTAATGGGTGCATTTCATTTT
>CAYZKS010000253.1:0-4843 GCA_964478725.1 uncultured Anaerolineales bacterium | reverse complement strand
CCCAAGTTGCAAAATGCACATAACTATGGTATAATATGTGTGACACAATAGTATCTTGCATGGTCTGGATGTGAAGGGAGGATGCTAGATGTCAGCTCAGAAAGCTCCGAAGCCGCTGCGTTACTCTGTTGTCGGCATGCTACTGCTGGTGGCTTGCTTGTGCGCCATGCTGCCGGCTGCTACGAGCGGCCAGGGCACCCAGCCCTGGAGAGGCGAGTACTTTGACAATCGCAACTTGACTGGGCAGCCTGTGATTGTGCGCAATGAATCTGCCATTGACTTCAACTGGGGCGCGAACTCTCCGGGCGGCGGCGTGCCCAGGGACAGCTTCTCCGCGCGCTGGTCTTCCTATCTGTGGTTTGATGAGGGTGTGTACCTCTTCAAAGCCTACGTCGACGACGGGGTGCGGGCATGGGTCGACGGGCAGATCATATTCGACCTGTGGCGTGACCAGAGTGTCGCACTGTATACCCAGCAGATGACGCTCAGCGCGGGTTTCCACAGCGTTCGCGTGGAGTATTACGACAACATTGGCAATGCCATCGCCATGTTCTGGTGGGAGCGCACAGAAGGGCCATCGACTGCAAGCTGGCGTGCCGAGTACTATAGCAACCCTTGGCTTGTGGGCGCACCCGTGCTGGTGCGAACCGAGTCGGCTATCGACTACGACTGGGGGGGCGGCTCGCCGGGCGGCAACGTGCCCGCGGACAACTTCTCCGTGCGCTGGACCGCCAACGTCAGTTTCGAGGCCAATGATACCTACACCTTCTCCGCGAAATCGGAGGACGGCGTCAGAGCTTGGGTAGATGGTGGTCTGATCTTGGACCAATGGAAAGAACAGTCCCCAAGCACGGTGACGGGCTCACGCTATGTGACGGGGGGCACGCATCCGGTGATTGTTGAGTACTTTAATGGAACAGGCAATGCGTCCATCAAATTCTCGTGGCAACGGCAGCACGCGGTGCCTACGGCAACTCTCGTGCCAGGAGCGCCAACTCACACGCCCGTTCCCACAACTACCACCGGTGAGATCATCGTGGATGACAAAAGTGCTGGCTTTGTCAAGGCCGGCCCAGCCGCCAGTTGGTACGAGCGGTCTGTCGGCTACCTTGGTCACACCTTCTGGACCTACAACAGCGATTCGCAGGTCTACAACTCTGCCAAGTGGACTCCGAACCTCCCCGCTGCCGGCGACTATCAGGTGTACGTCTTTATCCCCAAACAACAGGCCGACAGCAAAAGCGCTCGCTACCGCGTCTTCCACAATGGGCAGGAGCATTCGTACTGGGTGGATCAGTCGGTCTACTTTGACAAGTGGGTCTCGATTGGGACGTTCTACTTTGCCGATTCCGGCAGCGAATACGTGTACCTGGATGATGTGACGGGCGAGGCGTACGCCGCGCGCAAGATCGGCTTTGATGCGGTCAAATTTGTGCCCACGACAGGAACAGTGCCAACGGCCACTTCGATTGTGCAGCCGACGGCCACGACGGCAGCTGCGACCCCGACCGCAACGTCTGTTAGTCCGACGCCCATCGCTCCTACTGCCACTTCAATACCGCCTACCGCAACAACCATCCCGCCGACCCCCACGCCGACCCTCCCGACCTGTTCTATCACTCCCATCCTGGGCTTCGGCACCATCTGGAACACGCACCCGCAGGTTCGATCCCGCCTGGGATGCCCGGTGGAAGTGGAGAGCAGCAAATGGAGCGCCGAAGAGACCTTTGTGCATGGGTACATGTTCTGGCGGCAGGATTTGCTGATTGTGTACGTGCTCTACGATGACCATACATGGCAGAGCTACGCGGATGCCTGGCAGGAGGGCCAGATGGAGTGGGACGTGAACATCGTCGCGCCTGCTGGCCTCTACCAGCCGAAGCGCGGCTTTGGCAAGGTCTGGCGCGAGCAGCCAGGTGTCAGGGACAAGATTGGTTGGGCCACGACCGAGGAACGCGGACTGAATGCGTCCTACCAGGCGTATCAGGGAGGCCTAATGCTCTGGAGCGACACGCAGGGCCACTTTGTCCTCTATAACGACGGGACGTGGGAGCGCTACTAGCCCACTGCGCGTGATCAAGAAGGGCCGTGGACAGAAGCAACGCTTCTGTCCACGGCCCTTTGTTCTGTCATGGGGCGAGGTGCTCAAGGCCGCCAATGAATGCCCAGTGCAGCCAGAGCAGCGCTCTGCACGCGCCACATCTTCTCCTTTTCGCTCGGAGCCTCATCATCAAAGCCAAGCAAGTGCAGCACGCCATGCACGATCAGGAGCAGCAGCTCCTCCTCCAGCGGATGCGCGTATGCGACTGCTTGCTCTGCGGCGCGTGGGTACGAGATCACCACGTCACCCAGATAGCTGGCAAAGGGCGTCGCTGCCGCGAACGCGGACGGAACGCCCGCAGTGCCAAATGCAAGCACATCGGTGGGGGCATCCAGCCCGCGATACTCCCGGTTCAGTGATTGGACGTGTGTGTCGTCCGTGATGACCAGGGTCAGTTCCCCTGTGTACTCTGCCTCGGCACTATCAAACGCAGCTTTGACCGCTTCGCGCAGATGGCCGTGCCGAAGCTGGGGTGCATAGGCAGGATCAATCTGGATGTTGACGGTGGCCCGCTTGCGGTCTTGGCTCATCCCTGGTGCTTCGGACTCTGAGTCAGGCTGTCTTTCTCGGGGTACTGAATGCGGGGGTGAAACACTCCCACGAGCACGTCAATGAAGGCGTTGCGAATGTGGTCCAGATCGCGCAGCGTCAGCTCGCACTCGTCCAGCTCGCCGCTGACGAGTCGATCGTTGGTAATCCTGCGCACGATGCGCTCCATCTCGCTGGGCGAATCAGGGTGAGAGGCGCGCACTGCTGCTTCGACACTGTCAGCGAGCATCACGATTGCTGCCTCGCGGCTGTGAGGACGTGGACCGGGATAGCGGAAGTCGGCCTCGTCGACCGGATCCCTGCCGGCTTCCTTGCACGCCTGCTGATAGAACTGCCCAAAGCCCACCGAAGTCGTGCCGTGATGCTGGGCGATGATGCTGCACACCTCCTGAGGGAAGTGATACTTGCGCGCCAGTTCGAGGCTTTCCTTCACGTGGCTGATGATGATCTGGGCGCTGGTCTTGGCATCCAGCTGCTGATGATAGTTCTCTCCAGTGGCCTGGTTCTCCACGAAGAAGTAGGGATGCAGCACTTTGCCCACATCATGATGAAAAGCTGCGGCACGTACAAGCAATGGATCTGCCCCGACAAGCTGAGCCGCACGTTCGCCCAGATTGCCCACAATCAGGCTGTGGTGATACGTTCCAGGAGCCTCTAACAGCAGACGGCGTGCCAGTGGGTGAGTGGGTCGCACCAATTCGAGCAGCTGCACTGGCGTGGCAGCGCCCAGGATCGCCCCCACCCAGAAGAGAGTGGCAAATGCCAGGCTGGCCGAGAGCATCCCGTTGGCAGTGCTGACTCCCACGAGCTGTAGCAGGCCGAGAAGATCATGACTCGAGCTGGATAGGCGAAAGGACACAGCCACCACCGAGTTCACAAGAGCTATGGCTCCTGCCGCCCATGCGAAGGTACTCAAGCGCTCCAGGTGTGTCACGGTCAGCGCAGCGACAACAGCGCCCAACAGGGTATAGACCGTGAGTTCCAGTGAACCTCCGCTGATGAACCCTACAAAGAGGCTACAGACGAGAGATACCATGATTGCCAGTTGGGTCTCGAACAGCACAGAAACCAACATGGACACGGTAGCGACTGGGATCAGGTAGGGCAAAAGCACGTGCCCCGGTATGATGAGCTTGGCCCCGATGCCGGTGGCAACGATGAGCATGCTCAATAGCGCCAAGCGTTTGCGGTCATGGAGCACATCGCGACGCTTCAATCCCAGGTAGAAGCCCAGAATGGCAACGAGCATGGCAATGAACAGCAAGGCGCCTACGATACTATGCCATTCTAGCTGGGCAAGCTGGATGCCAAAGGCTGCAGCCTGCTCTGGAGACTCGGCACGAGAGTGCACGGCTGCCGTGAGTCTGGGGCTCGTGTAGGTCAAGCTCTGAAAGGACAGCGCTTGGCCCAGGGGCGCTCCGTCCAGACCGGAAGGAAGGGCCCAAGCGAAACATAGGCCAGCAGCCGTAAGGATCGTCGCCAACGACACCTGGACGCAGAGCATGCCGGAGCCTACCGGAACTGAAGCGAGCGGGGTCATGTTGTTGACCCCGCTCGGACGTGACTGTCTCATCGTGCAAGACTATCCGTGCAGCGCACGGGCATGTCTCTTGCTCTGTGTCTTTCTGGAGAGCACTTCTCTGACAACTGGGTTGTCTGCACCGCCATCTGCCCCGTCACTCAGGCCGCACTGTCTGACGCTCTGCTGGGTCATGCTGGCCAAATGCACAGACCGGATCGCTGACCGAACAACCCTGATCCTTCAGCGCCCACAGCAGGCCTTTGTGTGACTATGCTCCATCTAATTGCCTGATCAGAGCTTGCCATCGGATGAGATAAGTGCAGTACCCTGCGACAATGCGGAAAACCCCTGCTAGCCGGGTGCTAGTCGTACTGGTGCTTCATCGTCTGCTTGCGGCTCTTCCTGCGCTTCGCAGCTCTTTTCTTCTTGCGCAGAACGCTGGGCTTCTCATAGAAGCGCCGCCGGCGGACCTCGGAGAGCACGCGATCGTGCTGTACCTTCTTGTTGAAGCGCTTCAGCGCGCCCTCGAAGGACTCGTCTTTATCTATGATGACTTGCGTCACACGGTTCCCCCCCCTCTTGCCAGTCAACGGCTCGCGGCGTCTTCAGAGCGATCAACTGTTGATTGCAGCGGCGCATTATAGCCAGGAGCGGCATCCATGTCAAATCGT
>CAYZKS010000252.1:0-4844 GCA_964478725.1 uncultured Anaerolineales bacterium | reverse complement strand
CCACCGACGTCCACTGCAGGACGATGTGCGCATCCCACCCCTGGAACTCCGCGCCGTCTGCGGGCCACAGCAGCACTGGCGCAGCATAGCGCAGGCCCGAGGTTGGCGTGAGGGTGGGCGAGGGTGTGGTCACGCGGACCACGATGGGTGTGCGCTGCGGGCTGGGAATGAGCAGTTCTTGGCCATCGATGATCAGGTCGCTCTTGAGCCCGTTGGCCTCCATGATGGATTGTTCCGTCACGCCGTATTCCTTGGCAATGATGCCCAGCACGTCCCTTGGCTGCACTACGTGAATCACCGGCTCGGGCGTGGCGGTGGGCACGAAAGGCGTGGAGGTCGGCGCTCTATGCACTATGACGCGTGTGATGGTCGCCGTTGCCGTGGGCTCCAGGTAAGTAGGTGGCGTCTGTCCGCCGCGCCAGGGCCAGACATACCAGGCGGTTATCACCAGGACGAGGAGGGCCAGAGTTGCCTGGACAAGGGACGCCCACGACCAGCGACTCAGTGCCGAACCCTTTGGCGGCCTAGGGCTCGAGTTCGCGCTTACTATTGTTGCATGCTCGCTATCGCCCGCTAGAGCCTGGCCAGTCTGTGCTCCCCCATGGCTATCGGCGCTTGCGGCTTCTCCAGCGCCTACTTCATCTTGGTTGGTGGTCTGTGACTCTCGCTCATCCGGCATTCGTTTTCTGACCAGCCAGTCCCAACTCCTCCGCGATGCCCTTCATTGCTTCCAGCACCAGTGGGACGTGCTCGTTCCACAGGTCCACGCCCAACGCCTCGGCGCCCTGCGTGATGTCACTGCGGTTCACGCGGGCAGCAAAGGCCTTGTCCTTGAACTTGCTCTTGATGGACTTGATTTCGGTGATGTCGCGGATATCCTTCGTAGGCCGCACCAGGGCAGCCGCCGTAATCAGGCCGGTCAATTCGTCCACAGCGTACAAAGCCTTGGCCATGCGAGAGTCGCGAGGGATCCCGGAATAGTCCGCATGCGACATGGCAGTGATGATGATTTCCTCCGGCCAGCCCCTGGCGCGCATGATCTTGGCTCCCTCAACGGTGTGCCCGTCGGGCATGTTGGGGAACCTCTCGTAGTCAAAGTCATGGATCAGCCCAACGATGCGCCACTTTTCTTCGTCCTCGCCGTACTTGCGTGCATAGGCGCGCATGGCTGCTTCCACAGCCAGTGCGTGCTTGATCAGGCTTTCATCCTTGGTGAATTCCGTTAGCAGGTCCCATGCATCTTGTCTGTTCATGATGTCTCTTCTTCCTTTGTACGGGTATGAGTCAGCGATCTGAACACGACACTGGAGTCCAGGCACGCTCTACTGCGCCAGAGCCGCCTTTTGCGCCACTAGCAGCTCCTTGATGCCCTTCTCAGCCAGGTTCAACAGGTTGTCCAGTGTGGTGCGCGCAAAGGGCTGCCCTTCTGCTGTACCTTGCACTTCGATGTACTGGCCGCGCGCGTTCATCACCACGTTGCAGTCCACTTCGGCGCGCGAGTCTTCCTGATAGCATAGGTCCAGTCGGGTTTCGCCCTGAACGACACCCACGGACACGGCCGCCACGGGCCCGCGCCACACATCGCGGCGCATCACGCCATCTTCGATCAGCTTGTTCACGGCCAGGGCCAAGGCCATGTACCCGCCCGTGATGGCAGCGGTGCGCGTGCCGCCATCGGCCTGGATCACGTCGCAGTCTATGGTGATCGTGCGCTCTCCCAGCTTGCGCAGGTCCAGCGCCGCGCGCAGCGAGCGCCCGATCAGGCGCTGAATCTCTTGCGTGCGTCCCCTGGGCGTGCCCGCGCCTGATTCACGCGGCGTGCGGGTATGCGTGGATGCAGGCAGCATACCGTACTCGGCCGTGACCCAACCCTGGGCCTGTCCTTTCAGCCAATGCGGCACCTCCTCTGCCACGCTGGCCGCGCACAAGACTCGCGTCTTGCCCATCTGCAACAGTACTGAGGCGGGGTTATGATCCAGGTAGCGTATGCTGAAGCCTACCGCCCGCAGTTGATCGTTAGCCCGTCCATCGCTTCGCACTGTCCATCCCCTCTCGTGTTCTGAATAAACCAAACCAGGCCCCGGGCTGCCTCCATGGGCAGTATAGCACGATAAGGGACTCTTGCTCAAATTGCTGCCGCTTTACGCCTGGCCTCGCAACTTCTCCACCTGCTCCAGCATGCGCCGCCAATGCGTCCCGCGCCAGTAGAAACGGTTGCATTGGGGGCATAGGTTGAAGCTGTCTTGTGTGGCAAACACAAACGAAGGCACCTGGCCCCAGGCATCGCTACGGGGCACCGGCTCCAGAGGTGAGTTGCAGACCGGGCAGCGTGAGAACGGCCTGCGGGTCTGCAAGCTACACTCCTGCAGCACCTGGAGCAACTGTTGCTGGAGGAGCTCACTCGTGACGAGAAGGCTGCGCAGTCCCTTGCGCTTCACCAGCGCCGTGTCGCGGGTCAGGAGGAGGCGTCCCTCAGCGCGGGTCAGACGTGCGATCCCATCGTCGTCCAGGCGAGGGTCGTAGAGCGTGTCGTAGCCCAGGATGCGCAGCCACTTGGCCAGTGTTCCCAACATGCAATCGGCCACAAAACGCGCTTCACCCATGGGCTCATGATAGCATAGTTCGAAACGTCTGTCCAGCCACACCTTTTGACAAAGCTACTAGGATGGAGTAGAGTACTTTGGCGATGCTTCTGGTGAAAGGCATGAGCGAAACCGGGCACGAACTGAAAACCTGGGTGCCCAAGATGGCAGGTCGGCGCGTGCTGGTCGTTGGCGACCTGTTTCTTGATGAGTATGTCCTGGGTCGCGCCACTCGCCTCTCGCGTGAGGCACCCATTCCCGTATTGGAGTTCGAGCGGCGCTTCTTCGTGCCAGGCGGCGCGGCCAACCCTGCCCACAACATCTGCGCCCTCGGCGGGCATGCCATTGCGCTTGGATTGATAGGCCAGGATTCAGCCGGTGAACGCCTTCTCGCCGAGTTGCGGAGGGCCAGCATCGACCCGGCTGGGGTGATCGTGGATGCCAAGCGGCCGACCACCACCAAGACTCGCATCATGGCTCAGAGTTTCTCCCGTTTCCCCCAACAGCTTGCACGCATTGATCAGGTGGATCGCAGCCGCATGGATCAAGTCGTCGAGAGCGGGCTGATTTCGAAAGCACAGGACCTGGTGCAAGCGGTGGATGCGGTCTTGGTCTCAGACTATCAGTCTGGAGTGGCTACTCGTGAGTTGATTGACACTGTCCTCAAGGCTGCGCGCACTCAAGGCAAGCTCTGTACCGTGGACGCTCAGGGCAGCTTTGACAAGTATGGCGGCTTTGGCCTGGTCAAAGGCAATCGTCAGGAGTTCGAGTCAGCCCTGGGTCTCCGTCTGGAAAGCGAGGCAGACTACCGCGCTGCCGCTGAACGCCTGCTTGCCGAGATGCACGTTGGAGCAGTGTTCATTACGCGAGGAGGAGAGGGGCTTTCCGTCATCTCGCGAGAGGGTGGCTATTTGCACGTGCCTGCAGCGAATCGCACGGAGGTTTTCGATGTCACCGGTGCAGGCGACACCGTGATTGCCGTGGCCACGCTGGCTCTGTTGGCTGGAGGTGACGTCACGGTAGCGGCCCGGCTGGCCAATCATGCGGCCGGACTGGTCGTGCGCAGACTGGGCAACGTCGCGGTTACTCCCGAGGGATTGATCTCAGCCATTGAGACGCATCACCAGGAGAAGTAGGACATGCGCAATCTGGGGGGCAGCAGGGTACTGATTGCCGGCATCGCCGGTATCGTGTTGGGCATTGCGGCTGAGGCACTGGTCAATCGCGTGGCTGGCGAAACAGTGCTCACCGATGGCATGCTGTGGGGCGCGATTCTGGGCGTACTGATCGCCTCCTTGCCCAACTTCACGCGCATGGGTGCGCTGGTCTCCAAGAGTGACAGGCCCGCTGTGCATTTCGTGATCGGCGTGGTTCTGTTTGTGCTGATCTCGTTGCTGATCATGGCACTGTTCTTTGGCATCATAGCCCTGCTCGGGCGTGTGCTACACTGACGATGCGCACAGCTCGACGCCGGCATTCCACATGCACTGCCGCGCTCGAGCCTGAACGAGGAGAAGGAATGAACCCTGACGAATCGAGAGAGGTCCGGCGCATCATCCGCCGCGCCTTGGCAGAGGACATCGGCTCGGGCGATGTCACGAGTCTCTGGACGCTACCCGAGGGCCTGATCCTGCGTGGGAGGCTCATCTCCAAAGCCCCCGGTGTGGTGGCTGGTCTGGAGGTGGCAGGCAAGGTTTTCTCTAGCGTCGACCGGCGTGTGCGCTTTCGTGCGTTGGTGCAGGATGGTAGCGACGTAACGCGTGGCACGTTGCTGGCCACGGTGCAAGGCCCAGGCCGGAGTGTTCTCAGCGCCGAGCGTGTGGCTCTGAATCTGCTGCAGCGCATGTCGGGCATTGCCACGCTCACGCAGCGCTTTGTGCAGGCGGTGCGCGGCACGCGCGCTGTCGTGCTGGATACGCGCAAGACGGCGCCCGGTTTGCGCGTGTTGGACAAGATGGCTGTGCGCATGGGAGGCGGACAGAACCACCGCTTCGGCCTCTTTGACATGGTGCTGATCAAGGACAACCACATTGCGGCTGCTGGAGGAATCACTGCCGCCGTGCAGCGTGTGCAGGCCCTTAACCGCGAAGGGCTGCAAGTGGAAGTTGAGGTCAAGAACCTGGACGAATTACGCGAAGCGCTGGATCTGGGCGTGGATCGCATCCTATTGGACAACATGGACCCGGGACAGATGCGTGAGGCGGTTGCATTGACGTCTGGACGCGCCAAGCTGGAGGCGTCCGGCGGCATTCGCCTGGACAA
>CAYZKS010000251.1:2517-4852 GCA_964478725.1 uncultured Anaerolineales bacterium | reverse complement strand
TCGTTGTAGCCGGGACGGTAGTCAAAGGTGCGGAAGGGTTGCAGGTGGTGCACGTCGTGCTCGCGACCCCCGGCCTCGGGCCGGCCGCAGTGACGGCAGCGGTAGCCGTCGCGTTCACGCACACGGCAGCGCTGGGACTCCCAGTCGGGGCCGTAGGACAGGATGGGTGCGATAGTCCAGTCCCCCTGATCGCGCAATGCGTTGACCAGCTCGTCGCTCAGGCGCAGCCAGTAGGCGGTAGTCGGCCATTCCTGCTCTGGCAGGTCGAGGGGCAGCTCGGCCAGGACCGCATGCGTGTACCAAGCCATCTGGCGAAAGCCCGTGGCCCTGGAATGCACCCGCACGTCTCCGTGGCCGCGCCAAATGGCGTCGCGCGTATGGGATGCATGCACATTCAGGACCTCTATCTCGGTGGCGATGCGCGCCTCGGTAAAGTACTCGGCCTGGGTGCGGCGCACGTGCGCGATGCGCTGCTCCCAGTTCAGCTCCTCGACCAGGTAGGCCTGGCCCTCGTGAAGGTAGATGGCGCCGGGGTGGATCAGGAGCGGGGCGCTGGGCGCATCTACCTGGGCGATGACCGCGCCGTCGCCGGCTTGCACCGCCAAGTTGTCAGCGCTGGCGGTGCGCAGTGAGACATCCTGGGCCGGGTAGCGACTGCTCATCCAGTGCCAGCGCTGCCCTGAGCGACGCAGAACGCCCTCGTCGCGAGCCACCTCCTCCAGGAGGTGGGTGGTCTCGGGCCCTCGCGCCAGGACTTCCTCATCATGGATGGGCAGCTCAAAGGCCGCACACTTGATGTGTGAGCGCAGGACGAAGGGGTTGTCGGGTGCGAGCAAGGCCTTTTCCGGCGAGCGCGAGAAAAAGAACTCGGGATGCGAGAGCAGGTACTGATCGAGCGCGGAAGGCCCGCCCACGAGCACTGCCAGAGAGGCAGCCTGGCGGCGCCCGGCGCGTCCGATCTGCTGCCAGGTGCTGGCGATCGAGCCCGGGTAGCCGGCCAGCACGCAAACTTCCAGCTCTCCGATGTCCACCCCCAATTCGAGGGCGTTGGTGCTGACGACGCCGCGCACCTCGCCCTGGCGAAGGCCGCGCTCGATGCTACGTCGCTCACGCGGCAGGTAACCTCCGCGGTAGCCACGCACGCGCCCCGGAGGCTCGCCGCGCTGCTGCGCCGATTGGCGCAGATAGGTGAGCAGCAGTTCGGTGGTCAGGCGGCCCTGGCTGAAGACAATGGTCTGCAGGTCGCGTTCGAGGAAGTGGTCGGCCAGAGTGGCGCTCTCCAGCAAGAGGCTGCGGCGTATGCCCTGGGCCGCGTCCACCACGGGCGGGTTGTAGAGCAGCACATGCCGCTCTCCACGTGGGGAAGCGTCCTGGTCTACCAGCGTAATGGGCCGCTCGACGAGCTGCTCGGCGAGTTCGCGTGGGTTGGCAATGGTGGCGGAGCAGAGCATGAACTGCGGTTGTGCCCCGTACAACGCGCACACGCGACCGAGGCGACGCAGCAGGTTGGCCACGTGGCTGCCGAAGACGCCACGGTAGGCGTGCATCTCATCCAGCACGATGTACCTCAGGTGCGAGAAGAAGTTCTCCCAGCGGGTGTGATGCGGCAGGATGCCCACGTGCAACATGTCAGGGTTGGTGATGAGTACGCTGGCGCTCTCGCGGATGCGCGTGCGTGCCGCGCTGGGCGTATCGCCGTCATAGGTGGCGGCGCTGCTTGCCGGCAGCAGGGATTCGGTGCATTGAGTCCATGCTGCGAGCTGGTCCTGGGCGAGGGCCTTGGTGGGGAAAAGCAGCAGGACGCGCGCCTCGGGATCGTGGAGCAACGCGTTCCAGATGGGCAGGCTGTAGCACAGGGTCTTGCCAGAAGCGGGGCCGGTGACAACGACCACGTCTTCGCCGCGCTGGGCGGCAGCCACGGCCTGGGCCTGGTGAGAGTAGAGCTGCGCGATGCCGCGCTGCTGCAGAGCACGCACCAAGCGTGGATCGAGCTCGCTGGGAAGCGGGGCCCAGCCGGCAGGGCGTGCAGGCAGGCAGTGCCAGGCCGCGACGTGGTCGGCAAAGCGCCGGTCTGTCTGCAGGTCTTGCAGGGCTTGCATGAGGGGCGTGCGCATGGGGGCATTATAACGGAAAGAAGGTGGAATGCGGAGACGCCCCTCACCCTCGTTCCCTCTCCCTCGTCTCCGCTTCGCTCCGCGAGGCGAGCGGCCCTGGAAAGATGGGGAGAGGGAGGAAAGTAGCAGGCTTGCGCGATTGCCGAAAGGGTGCTATACTCGAAGCAGCGCGAGGGCAAGAGCCTGCGTGAAATCCGAAGGGAGGACACTAAATGAAGGCG
>CAYZKS010000251.1:0-2417 GCA_964478725.1 uncultured Anaerolineales bacterium | reverse complement strand
AGCGCGAGGGCAAGAGCCTGCGTGAAATCCGAAGGGAGGACACTAAATGAAGGCGTATTGCTTCAAGTGCAAGAAGAAGCAGGAGATCAAGAACCCGCAGAAGGTCGTGCTGAAGAACGGCCGGCCGGCGACCAAGGGCACATGCTCTGTCTGCGGGACCAAGCTCTTCACCATGCAGAAAATGGAATAGAAGCGGTCTGTCCGTCGGCACGCAGCTTCGGCGTGCCGACGGCTGCTTTTGTTCCTCTACTGTCAACAACCTTCTGTTCGGGGCATTTCACGTCGGCAGCCATGCCCCGGGCGGTTGGCGTCGGATGGAACCAGGACGCCAAGGAAACCGGGTAAGTGCGTGTTGGTGGGCGTGGCTTGCCCCCATCTGTTGGCAGTGTAGTGGCAGGTGCATGAACGAGACCACAAAGCGTGGTGTGGACTGAGCCCCTGGGCGGCGTTGTGGAGAATTCCACCGTTTGGCCAGGGGTGTTCTATTGCCGCGCGAGTAGAGCATTCAGGAGGAGTGGAATGACACAGGTGCGTGGCAGCAGCGCCGACAGAGTGCGGGCAGCCCTCAGCGACCTAGGCTTTGAGTTCCAGGTGCAGGAGCTAGCGCATAGCACGCGAACAGCGCTGGAGGCGGCACAGGCATGCCGATGCTACGTTGGGCAGATCGTCAAGTCGCTGGTGTTCAAGGGAAGCGTTAGCCAACGACCGATCCTGGCGATCGTCAGCGGCGCGAACCGCGTGGACGAGAAGAAGCTGGGCGCACTCGTGGGCGAATGCGTTGAGAAGGCCAATGCGGACTATGTACGTGACCAGACCGGCTTTGCGATCGGGGGCGTGGCACCTGTGGGCCTGGCCCACACGATGGATATCCTGATTGACGAGGACTTGCTGCAGTACGATTGCATATGGGCGGCCGCGGGCACGCCTCACGCGGTCTTTCGGGTCACCCCGAGCGATCTGGTGAAGATGACGGCGGGGCAAGTAGTGCGGCTCAAATGATGGCGGATACAATCCAGTGCTTTCGCCGTGCCCGCATTCGTCGGGGGTATTGGCGCAGATTTGACCGTGGCCGAGAGCTGTGCTATGCTCCAGGCCCGATACATACCAGTATGTATATGAATTTGCAAATTGCTGCGAGAGGTCCATGGGATGAGCATTCTGATTAGCGGCGGCGTGGTGTATACGCTAGAAACGGTATACCGTCCCGGTGCATTGCTGCTGGAAGGAGCAGCGATCCGCGCGGTGGGACCCGAGGGGTCGTTTGTCGCGCCGGCGGATGCAGAAAGGATTGATGCCGCGGGCAGCGTTGTCATTCCCGGGTTGATTGATGTGCACTTGCACGGGTGCGGCGGCCATCATGCAGGTGGACCTGGGCTGGCGGAGGTGATGCGCGTGCTGCCGCAACATGGCACGACCGCCTTCCTGCCAACGAGCATCACGGCGCCGCTGGACGAGCTGTGTTCAACGCTAAGGACCATGGCGGCAGTGCTGGAGCACCCGCCGGTGGGAGCGCAGGTGCTGGGCATCCACATGGAGGGGCCATGGATTTCCCCGCAGCGCTCGGGGGGCATGCGCCCTGAGGTCTGCCAGCCGTTGCTGCGGCCGGACGTGGAGCGCTGCCTTGAGGCGGCTCGAGGTCGTGTGCGCATGATCACCTTGGCTCCAGAGCTAGATCGCTCTATGCAGGTCATTCCGTGGCTGGTGGAACAGGGCATCATCGCGTCCATCGGGCACTCGGATGCGGACTATGCGACGGCCACGCAGGCAGTAGCGGTGGGGGTGACGCATGCGACGCACACGTACAACGCCATGCGACCGTTTGCACATCGAGAGCCAGGCACTGTCGGCGCTGTGCTGGATTCTGCGGCAGTGACTGCGGAGCTGATCGGAGACGGATACCATGTGCATCCGTCCGCGATGCGCATTCTGATTCAGTGTAAGGGACGCCAGCGGGTGTGTCTGGTGAGCGATGCCATGTTCCCAGCCTACGCGCCTGAGGGCGAGTACCCCTGGGACGGGCGGGTGTTGGTGCATGCAGGATGGACTTGCCGCTTCCCCAACGGCGCGCCGGCCGGTTCCGCCATGCTGCTCAACCAGATGCTGCGCGTGGCCGTCGAACAGAGCGGGTTGACGCTGGGCGAGGCCGTGCAGATGGCCAGTACGGTGCCGGCGCGAGTTCTGGGCGTGCGCAAGGGGCAATTGCGGCCGGGATACGATGCCGATGTGGTGGCGCTCAAGCCTGATTATGAGCCGGCGCTGACGGTCATCGGGGGCCAGATCGTCTACAGGGAATGATTCTTCTGGGATGGAGGAACACGAATAGGACTTGGCAGACAACATGGAACTAGAGCATGACGGCAGTGCCGTACGGGAGCGGGCTTTTGATCTGGTGGCGCTGGATCTGGATGGTACCATGC
>CAYZKS010000250.1:0-4861 GCA_964478725.1 uncultured Anaerolineales bacterium | reverse complement strand
ATACCATTGCGCAGGCTGACCAGCGCTGTCAGTAGCGGTGAAGGGTGATCTGCCATCACCGCGTGCATGTTGAGCGAATGGGACGAAGCCGGGGGCAGTCGCTGGCCTGCTCCCGGCTCTTTTTGCGGTGTCGTGGGGATGTTTTTGTCAATGGTCTAGAGGGAGCACCCGCCGGGTTGGATCGGCTGCTGTACAAATTGCAGGATTGCGCTATGATGCCTGCAAACAAGGATGTGCTCGGATTTTCATCACTGCACGTTAACAGAGGAATAGGTATTGCGTCGATCATGCGCTTACCCCATCGAGTGGCGGCGACGACCCTTTCTTTCGTTTTTGGGCACTCGATGACCCAGGTTGTCAATGTTGGGCGTCGCCAACTCGAGAGTCAGTTGCGGGAGATGCCAACCGACTCGAACCACTGCTGAAGACCACTAGGGCACGTAGTGACCCTTGTTCGTAAGGTGTGGGAGTTGGCGGTTGCCGCCACTTCGGGCTTCTTGCGCCCTGTACTAGAATGGACTGTACGATCAGCCCTTCTACACCGGGCAGGGCCAGCCAAGCCTTGCAACAAACCATTGCGGCCGTCTCGAACAGAGGATGTCCGACTGACCGCTGTACGTAAACTAGGCTGGCTGGCCGCTGTCCCGATCAGAACCGACAAGGAGCAGATCATGACACTGTTGGGGAAGCTGGGCGCCCAACTACCAGGGCGATATTACTTGGGCGTCGATGTGGGCTACAAAGAGCACGTAGCGGTAGCGATCAGTCTTCAGACCTTTGTGCGTGGCGATGAACGCTGGAAGCGGGCGCGGTGTATCCACTTTCCCAGCACTCGGGCAGGGCTGCGCAAACTGAAAGAGTATCTGGAACACTTTTCGACAGAGCCGGTAGAGTTCTTGGGACTGTGCGAGCCGACGGGTGGACACTACGGGGCAACGGTCTTCCAGTATCTGTTGGATCAAGGTTACGGCATGTACCTGGTCGGAAATGCCACCGTCAAACACATGCGGGACAAGATCTTTGCTGGGTTGCCCAAGACTGACGAAATGGATTGCCGGGTCATGGCACGTATCGGCTATTTGCATGAGGCGGTCGGGGAGGAGTTCGCGCTCCGACCCTTGGAACTGGTGAATCCCGACGACCGCGAGTTGCTCGCTTTGTGTCGGGACAGTTGGAAGCTGACCACGATGATCGTGCGCGCGCGCAACCAGTTCACGCAGTTGATGGCGGTGGTCTTCCCTGAACTCAAGACCTTCTTCACCGGCAGTGTCTCTACGGCCGTGCCTGTGCGCTTGATCGCTGCCTACCCGACACCCGCGCTCTTAGCGGAGGCATCCGAAGAGGCTGTGCGTGAGGTGCTATGGGGGGCGCGTGGGTACCAGCACGCCGGGCGTGTAGCCGAGCTACAAGCTCTCGCCACCGACAGTTCTGGATTGTTACCCAATCCGGACTTGGTCTGGCGTCTGGAATGGTTGACCGACTTCTTACTCACCAACTTTCGCCACCAGGCTATTCTCGAGCGTAAGGTCACGCAACTGGTGCAACAGCGACCTGATTATCAATGGATCGTCCATGTTCCCTATGCGAGTCCGGCTACCTTGGGCGTTGTGCTAGCCGTTAGTGGGGATGTCCGTCGCTTCTCCAACTATCGCAAGTATGTGGCCTTCAGTGGCTACTTTGCAGGACTAGAGCAATCACAGACAATCGACCGTACTCACATGTCACGGCGAGGCAATCGAAACCTGAAAAGAGCGCTCTTTCTGATCGCGGCCCCTGCGGTGTGGTTCGATCAGGGGAGCAATCCCTACAAAGCGCTGTTTCAGCGCAAGATAGCAGAGGGTCGAGCATGGTACCAGGCAATGCCGTTCGTCTGTGCAGCGTTGGCCAGGCACATCTATCACTGCCTCAAGTACAACGAACCCTATGACGCCGCGGAGGCGTTCCGGGACTCGTCATTGGCTGTTGCCTCCGAGGAGAGGTTGTTGGACTTGGGCGCCGATCTCGACGGGAAATTCGAGGAGCTAGAAACTTCCCTTCGGCAGTTGGAGCCGTAGACCCCCCTTACGTAAACGAAAACTAGGCCATTTGATCATCGAAAACGAGTCCACTTTGGCTAAGCTGTTTGTACCTTGACAATTGAAAAGAAGGCCATTTGATCATCGAAATCTAGGCCACCGCATCATCATCCTGAATGTCCGTCCTGTGCATCTCGCTGCATTCGTTGGCGGAAGCGATAGGACTCGCCGACGAACTCGAGCACGTGCGCCTTGTGGGTCAGCCGATCGAGCAGCGCGGCCGTTAGGCGTTCGTCGCCGAACACCTGGGTCCAGTCCGCAAAGCGCAAGTTGGTGGTCACGATCATCGCCGCCCGCTCGTAAAGGGTAGAGCAGAATTGGAAGATCAACTGCGCGCCGCTGGGCGAGAACGGGATAAAGCCCAGCTCGTCCAGGACGATGAGCTGCTGCTTGAGCGCCATGGCCAGAAGCCTGGGCAAGCGGTGCTCCTCCTGAGCCTGGATCAGTTCGTTGACCAGCCCGGCGGCGTTGTAGAAACGGACCCTGTGCCCCTGCCGACAGGCGGCCAGAGCCAGGCCGATGGCGACGTGCGTTTTTCCCAGTCCCGGATTGCCGACGAGCAGGAGCGATTCCGCCTTGCGGAGGTAGTCGCCCTGCGCCAACTCCAGCACGCGCTGTTTGTTCAGGGCAGGCAGACAAGAAAAGTCGAAATCGGCCAGTTCCTTCAAGAGCGGAAAGCGCGCTGCTTTGATGCGCTGTATCTGGCGACTCCGCTCTCGCTGGGCGATCTCTTGCTCGGCCAGAGCCAACAGGTAGCGATCATAGCTCAGGTTGGCCTGAGCGGCATCTTGAGCGAACTGGCGATAGTGGCGCAGAAAAGTCGGCAGCCGCAGCTGTTTCAGGTAGGTCTCGAGCAGCATCGTCGTTTCCATGCTCACCTCCTGACCAGCAATTGATCATAGCGGCGCAGATCCAGCGGCTGAGCGCCCACCGCCGCCCACACTGGCTGAGCGCCCAGAGCTGGTTCCGTGCTTGGCCAGGCCTCCAGGGTGGCCAGCGGGGCTTCCGGGTACAGCAGTTGGTGCAGGCAGAGCGTCACGCCATCGGCGTGGGCACAACCATAGTCCAAAGCCTGGGCGATGGCTTGCTCCACCAACGTCGCCGGATGATCGCGATGGAGCTTCAGGATGCGCACGAACTCGCGCACGCCGCGGCCCTCCGCTCCCTGGGATTTGAGGCGAGCCAGCAGCCGTTCGTAGATCGGCGGCCAACTCTCCCGCCAGCGGCGCATCGGCTTGGCATGGTCAAACGCCCCAGGACGCTGTTCCAGAAGCGACAAGTAATGTAAAGGATCAAAGACGTCCTGATTTCGGCCGTAGCAGCGCGGATGGCTGGCCACGATTCGATTCAGGTGCAGGACATCAATGCGAAAGGGATAAGCCTTGACCACCAGGTTGCGGTAGGCGTCGTCCGCTGGCACCGAGTAGCGGTTGGTGTCAAAAATGACCTGGCTGTAGGGGGTGAGCGCCACTGGGACGCTGACGCAGCAGGCAAAGTCGTGCTCCGGCAACGGCCGCAGACAAGTCTTTTCCCGCTGCCAGGCCATGCCGATCGGCTCCTCTTGGCCCTTCACCTGCCGCTGGTCATCCGCCAGACATTCGGCCAGCAGATGGTCGTTCAGTTCCGCGTAGGAGGCGACGTTGGGCGGCGGTACCATGAAGTTGCGCCGACCAAAGCCGACACTGTGCTCGACCCCGCCTTTCTCGTGTCCCTGACCCGGCGTGCAGAAATGGCTCTCAAACAGGTAGTGGCTGCGAAAGACGACGAACTTGGCCTGCTCCTGGCGGGTGCGCCCTTCCAGGACCCGCTGCACGGCCGCCTTCAGGTTATCATAGCTGAGGCGCTTTGGTACACCGCCAAAAAAGTGAAAGGCCTGCACGTGTCCGGCGAAGAACGCTTCCTGCTTCTGCGTCGGAAACGCCATCATGAACAGCCGCCGCGAGTAGCACAGGCGCATGTAGAACAGCTGGACGGTAACCCGCTCACCAGCGACGGTGGCGATCGCCTCGCCCCAGTCCACTTGCGCATCGGCGCCAGGATCAAACTCCAAGGGCAGATACACCGGCGGCCGTTTCCCTTCCTTCCGTAGACAGGCGACGTGGCGACGCACGCCGGACTCGCTGCCAGGGTAACCCTCGCCCTTGATGATCTGGTAGATCCGGCGCCCGGTGTAGCGCTGTTTGCGCGGCAGGGTACCGTTCTCAGCCAGCAATTGCTCGATACGCGCCTTGTATGGCCCCAGCACCGGAGCCGCGCGGGGCAACTGCAGGGTGTACGGCTGCGCTTCCGCCGAGGCAATAGACTTGTCTATCGTCTCTCGGCCGCACTTCAATTCCTTGGCGATCTGGCGCACACTTTTGTGCTCGATAAAGTAGGCCCGTCGGATCTCTTCTCGTCTCTCCACGCTGATCATCTCCCCCTCCGCCATCATTGAGACCGGATCATACTGGCTCAATGATAGCAGAGATCCGCCGTGGTGGCCTCCTTTTCGATGATCAATTCTTGACTGGGTGGCCTTACTTTAGTTTAGCGAAAACACCGAACGCTGCGCTGTTCATCCGACTTCGGAACCTGCTGATAGCACGGAATACGGTAAGATTCATCGAGTCAGGTGCGGCACTGAATGAACTACCCATAGGGGCAATAGTTGAGTTTCAGGGCGCTGTACGGCTTGATCCTGCCTACCAGATCATGCATGCCTTTGCTCAGTTGTTGCCGATTCTAGAGGTTGGCTATTCTTCGGCAAATGCTCAGTTAGAGCAGGACATTGTGAAACTGGAAAACAC
>CAYZKS010000249.1:0-4885 GCA_964478725.1 uncultured Anaerolineales bacterium | reverse complement strand
ATCACCAACGTCACCGGCATCGATCTGCCGGTGCTGCCTTTGGAGGACACGTTCCCGGCGCAATGTCTGCGCTTCCTGGGAGCCAGCGTGCCACCCGACCATGCCCTGCCAGGCAAGCTAGTCTGGAATAACATCGGGCCTCTGCCCTTGGGCGAGAGCATCCGAATTGATGTGCAATTCCATGCCGACGCGGTGTGCCCGGCCGCCCTGAATTGTGCCTCCTCTACCTACAGCCTGCCTGGCGTTGCACCGCAAACCGTCGCCGGCTGCGCAGCGGTGACCATCCGCGGCGATCAGCCACGTTTGGTCGTGAACAAGCAGCGCACATCGCCCAGCCCGGCGCATGTCGGCGACCCCGTGACCTGGCAGATCGTGCTGGAGAACGCAGGCACGGCGCCGCTGGCCATCGTGCCGCTGCACGATGCCTACCAGAGCGCCTTTCTTGAGTACCAGAGTGCAGTGCCGGCACCGGACCACATCGACTTGGCCCATGGCAGGCTGGACTGGAACAACTTGGGCCCCCTCGCACCCGGTCAGTCGATACCCATCACCCTCACATTACTGGCCAAGGCGCCGGGTGCCGGGGTGCTGAACTGTGCCGAATCCAGCTACAGTGTTGGTTCCAGCACCTTCACGCCGTACCAGTGTGCGAGCGTGGACATCGTGGCTCGCGGCCCGGCCATCAGTGTGGCCAAGGAGCTGGCCTGGCCGACAGCGGGCAGGCCGCTAGCGGTTGGTGAGATGGTCGCGTTCACCATCACTGTGCGCAACACCGGTCCCGTCACCTTGACCAACGTCGTGGTGGAGGATAACTTTGACTCGGGCTGCCTGAGCTTTGTCCCTGGCGGGGCCATGCCGCCACTGATCTCTGGCCCCGCGCAACTGCGCTGGGCGTTCCCTTCCCTGGTGCCAGGCGAAACACACTCGTGGCGGGTTCAGTTCCGTGCCTGCAGCCCGTGTGCACCAACCCACAACTGCGCCATCGCCAGTGGCGAGCCGCCTGAAGGGCCCCCGGTGGCCGCCGAGGCCTGCGTGCCCCTGGCCATCGAGCCGCTCAGCCTAGGGCTAGCCGTGCGCAAAGCGATGGTGGCTCCTGCCCAGCTACCCCTGGCTGGAGACGTGGTGCAGTTCGAGATAGTGGTGAGAAACACGGGGAACACAAGCCTGGCGACGGTCGATGTCACGGACGAGTACGACCCGTCTTGCCTTGAGTATGCTAACGCCACTCCAATTCCCGATAGCGTGCACGCAAGTGTTGGCAAGATCTACTGGAACAACGTCGGGCCTCTTGGTCCCGGCGATGTGCGGGTCCTGAGCGTCTTCTTACGGGTTACAGGCGCCTGTCCGCACGCGGTCAACTGCAGCGAGGCTCGCTGGCTTGTGGGCGGTGTGCCCGAACTCAGCGCCCGGGACTGCGTCGAGCTTGTGGTGCGGGCTGGGGCCGTCGGGACTCCCACCCCGACCGCAACCTGGCCTCCTGGCGAGCCGACGCCCACGCCAACAGCGACGCGGGAGGGCGAGGTGCGACGCCTGTACCTGCCGGTGGTGCTCAAGACCTTTGTGTAAAGTCTGCACAGCACGCTCGACCTCCCGCAACGGTCCCGGTCAGGGAGGCGAAGAACCGTCGTAGTGGCACGAGTACGCAGCCGCGCGCCGTTGTGGGACATCGGTGGGGTGAGCAGGATAAACCGCCTCTGACGCCCCAAGGGCTTTCGTCTACAGGCACGGGAGTGCAGTACTATCTGCATAAGGAGGAAGCATGCTGCAGAAGGCCTTGTGCATCCTCATGCTCGGTGCCGTGCTGCTGACGACCCCGGCATCTTCGCTGACGCCGAGCCCCACCGCGCAGGTGGCTGCGGTTGACACGCTGGTCTATCTGCCCTTTATCGCCCGACCGGCCCCGCCTCAAGCGCTGGACTTGACCTTCCAGTTCAGCCAGACGGTGCAACCACAAGGCGACACACGCCAGCTGGCGGTGGCCTTTCACTCCGTCGAGTACATAGACGCGCACGCCAGGACGTTGGGCGAACTGATCTTTGGCACGCCGGAAGCCAACGCCCTGCAGGGCGAGGGCTGGTTCGGAAACGAAGTCTGGCACCACGCCGAGGACGTGCAGCCGGTCGGTACCTTCCAGTGGGCCGGCGGGGCGCAGCGCAGAGCCACCCTGCATCTGACACTCCCCTCCAACGCAGAGGGCTTGCTATTTGACATAACCTCCATTGTAGATGGCATGTGGATGGATGTGACTGTGGACGGGCAGTTTGCAGCCAGCCTGCGCGTGGATGCTTACTGGCATTCGGGGTACGTGCCTGTTGGCGAGGCTGTGCCAGAGGCTCGGCCGGCGAATGAACCCCAGTGGGTCGAGGATCAATACTTCCCCCATTTTCCACCAACGGATCGGCTGTACGTCTTCACGGTCCCGACAGAGCTGGAAGGATTCGAAGTCACCTTCCCAAGCTGGCGCATCAACCAGTCATACCGCACGATGATGACGCTCACCATCGTTGGGATGCAGGGGATCATCAACCGCAATAGGCCCCGCGTCTATTTGGACTATCAGAACAATCTGAATGATGCCAGCCGCTTCTGGGTCCCCTATCTTCAAGAGCACGTGGAAGTGGTCGATCTGGACCTGGACTATCTGAGCATCATACAATTCCTCCTGCGGCGCTACGCGGCAAGGTTTGCCGGCGCCGTGGTGTACGACCCAGACATCCCCGAGACGATCAACCTGGCCACTATGATCGCGGGTCTCGAAGACCGCATGATCCTCGCTCCTGAGCAGTTGGCGCTTCCTGGCCTGCCCGAGTTCGAGTCAATCACCGATCTGCGCCAACTGGTGAGGGAACAGGGGTGGGACAACTCAGCTGAGGGCAAATGCCGCATCTATGATTGGGTGTATGACCACCTTTGGTCGCGGCTCGAGTACCGTATCCTAGGTGTCATCAGCCCTGGCCCGCCGGCTTCGTTCGAGTACAGGCCCGGGCACTACAACCCGTTGTGCTTGGCGCAGCGTGACTATTTCATAGCCCTCAGACTGACTGCGCTGTTCCTCGACCCCGGTGATCCCCAGCAAGCTGCCGTCTACGGCAAGTTCCTCGAGGATGCTCCTTCTCCCATTCCCGTCACCGGGGTGTCGCCTCGGGAGGATACTTCGGTACCTTTCATCTCGAAATACGGGGACTGGATGGCTTGTCTCTCCTATCCACAATTCTCCCTGAGCGCTTTCAACCTGACAGTGTTCTCTGGGGTTCGCCCAGAAACGCACCGATATCAACCCGAAATCAATGCGGATCGAATCCTGGCCACCCTTGGAGGCCAGCCGGTGGCCATGATGTTCAGCTCAGACGGTGACAACCTGGCGCTGCAAATGGACCGCGGTTTCCCCGGGGCACCCGACTGGCTGTGGGAAAAGGTGCAGGGGAGTCGTTTCGGTTGGACCATCAACCCGACCCTGGCCAACCTCGCGCCGGTCATCTGGAACTTTTACGTGGACACTCGTGACGAGGTCGAGTTGGTATGCGGGCTCTCAGGGGCAGGGGCCACGCTCATCGATCACATGAGCGAGTCGCAGTTCCGAGCCTATCTGGAGAAGACGGCGCTGTACCTCAACCAGACCGGACTGCGCACGATCCATGTCCATCTGGATCTGGTGCGCAGATGGACCCATGAAATGGCGCAGGGATATCACGAAGAGCTGGCGGGCACCGGTTTCCTGGGTGTCGTCGCTGGTCCGATCGTGCCCTGGGGCCTTGATCTTGCCTATGCCGGCGTCGCTTCTCCAGCGCCACACGTGGCCTATCATCTGGAATGGAACAACCCTTCTGACATCGTGGACGATCTCGTGTCGCGGAGCAACGAGGAGATCGTTTTCGGTTTTGGCGCCTATCCCGACCATCGCGGCACTGTCATTCAGGACCCGGCGGCAGAGAACGGGCAGGCGGCGCTCTTCTCCAGCGACTCTACCGAATATGTCGAAGTGACGACCGGCCCCCTCATCAACCTGGCTCCGGGCGAGTACACAGCCACCTTCCGCTTCAAGGCCTCCAACAATCAGAGCACGCAAAATTTCGTTGATATCGCCATCGGCCATACAGAGTTCGTTGGCGTGAGCGCCCACGCCTATCGCTGGCACGAGTTGGCCAGGCGCGCGATCGCTCCTCACGATTTTCAAGGACCCAACCAGTATCAGCTAATTGAAGTGCCCTTCCGACTGGACCGGCTGACGACGTACGTTGAGGTCATCATCCGCCACAAAGGAGCGTATGCCGACCTGACGGCCGACTACTATGCCCTGACCAAAGATGATCCGGATGCATTCCCTGTGTTTGCCGTGCTGTTCATACCCACGGTTACTCCGCAGCGCATCACCGACTTGCCGCGGCAATTCAGCGCAGAGTTCGAGAGCGCCGGCGGAATCCTCCTGACGCCCGATGAGTTCATGGCGGCGTTGAACCCGGAGTACATGCTGGAGTTTGCGCTTCCCTATCTTGGAGCCGAACACCCCGCTCTGGCGCAGGCGCAAAGGCAAATGCAGGACGGTTACTACATGAAAAGCCTGATCACCGTGCGCAAGGCGTTACAGGCCGTAGTGGAGTAGAGACTGCTGCCAGCCGCGAATTACATCTTCAGTGGCTATGACAATCATGGCTGGAAGACGCTGATCGAGGTGCTGGTAGAGCACGAATGGCCCGCATCAGCTTGCATCGTGCGGGCGAAGGCGCTGGCAGGTCTGGCGTGTGAGGCGCCCAGCTGGCATGGAAGAACCTCCTCACGCGATCCCACCACAGGCAGTGGTACCGAGCAAGGAGGCTTTCTTTAAGGCACAAGAGCGGGTGATGGGACTCGAACCCACGACAACCTACTTGGAAGGCAGGCACTCTAC
>CAYZKS010000248.1:0-4912 GCA_964478725.1 uncultured Anaerolineales bacterium | reverse complement strand
GTCTCCTTGCCAAAGTTGTACTCGTGGTTGCCGATGGTGGAGACGTCATACTCCATGGCGTTCAGAACCGCAATCATCGGGTTCGGCAAGGTGGTCGTACCGCCCGGGGTATCGCCTGGTGCATTGCGGAAGTAGAACGCGAAGGAATTGCCCTGAATGGTGTCAGAAGCGGTCATCAGCAGCAGGTTGGGATTCTTAGCGCGCTCACCTTTGACCAGCGTGGCGATGTAGGCCAAGCCTCGCCCCCTGCCGCCCGACATTTCGGCAGCAGCCCGCCCGTGCTCGTCATTCGTGTGCAGGATGGTCACAACCTTGTCCAGCCTTACCGCACGATGCTCAGTCCCATAGTCAATGGGACCTTTCGTCGCATTGTACATTTGGATGTACTCGTTCAAAGCCAACTGCATGTCCAGGTAGGTATCCAGACGATTTGTGCCACTGCCAAAGGTCACGAACCCATCACCCGCGCCGGTGGCCAGGAAGTTGTTAGTCACCACCCTGTACTTCTTGGTGTAGTCAATCAACTGGTCGCCGACCTTCACTCCATATGCGCCCCATGCCGTCGCAGGCGTCGTGCCGTTGTTGTAGAAGTAGCAGCTAATACCCGACATCTGCAGCATGCCCTTGTACAATGTCGCGGCTTGGTCCAGCAGCGCCTGGATCTGCCAGCCCGTCAAGTCCATGGTGTACAGGGTGTTGGCGAATGGCAGAACGCTAAAGGTGTCGCCCCAGTTCATGGTGTGAGGCAGACTCCCGCCTGCGGGGATGACGATGTCAGCCCGCAGCCCACCAGCATTCGTGAAGGCGATATGCACAGACCCGTTGACTTCGCCGTCATCGTACTGGTCGGCCTTCCACAGCATGCTGTCGGCCACCAGATTGCCCATGTTCGAGGTGGCATTGTAGTCACGCACCAGGCTGACGTTGGTCGTGCCCACCGGTTCGCGGATGATGGGAGCCACGATGTCAGCCCAGTAGGCCACCCGCTCGGCAATAGCCGGGTCGGACGGCAGCGTGTTGTTGATCGTGATCAGCGTGTACGTATCGATCGTCAGCTTTTTGGTGGCCGGATCGATTGTCACATCCAAACGCCCAAGATAGCGCCCAGCATAGCCCGCTTGGACAATCGGCGTGCTGCCCACCATCAGCGGCGCGGTGATAGCCTGGTGCTGATGACCGCCGATGATGAGGTCGACCGGCTTGCCCGCGTCAATCAGCTCCTGCGCCACCTTCTTCAGGCCCTTGTACGGGCCACTGTCTTCGGTGCCCATGTGCGCGATCACGATGACGGCATCGGATTGTCCTGCGACCTCGTCGTAGTAGTGCAGGATGGTTGGTGCCAGGGCCTTGAACTCGATTCCGTCGGTCGTACCCTTCAGGGTGACCACAGGCGTCTCATCGGTGGCAACCCCGATGATGCCGAGCCGTACCGCGTTGTCACCCTCGCCCACATTCAGGACCACGTATGGCTGCGCCCAGTCGGGATTGGTCCACTCGGTGCCCTCTACCACAATGTTCGCACCCAGCCAGGGGTAGTTGGCCTGATTGGTGCGCTGTACCATCACTTCTTGGCCTTTGTCGAACTCGTGGTTTCCATACACGGCGACCTGGTAGCCGATCCGGTTGAAGATGTCGATGGTGCTTTCCCCCATCAGCAACTGAGAGATGGGCGGCGCACCAAAGTACTCGTCGCCGGCGTCCACCAGAGCCACGTTGGCGGCGCCGACTTCCTCGCGAATGGAATTGATCTTCGCTGACAGGTATGCCGCCCCGCCACGGCCGCTAGAATCGGACTGCAGGTTGCCGTGGAAGTCATTGGTGTGCAGGATCGTGATGTGTTTCGTGGTGCCATTCTGACCCTGTGCCACTATCGCCGACCCCAGGGTCCCCACCAGAAGCGCGATGACAAGAAGGATACTCAGCAGTCTTCTGTTCGAACTGGACACTTCTCTCCCTCCTTTGGGAATCCTTTGGTATGGACTCGTTTCGATCGAATCGATCGAACCACCGCGGAAGTCGATCTGAGTAAAGGGGTAGCACCTCCTTTCACGAAGAATCAGGCAGGAGAATCGGCCGACTCGAAACACCTCCATTGCAGTCTAGGGCAGCAAGGCAAGCTTCGTCACTCAAGCCCACACATCACCGCGCAATGGTCATGGCCAGCGATCCGCCCAAACGAGGGGATGAGCATCCTCACACAGCGGACCATGCATGCATTATAGGCAAAGGTGGTGTAATTGGCAAGTCTTAGGAACGATGAAAAGCATACCAGTTATTTGAAGTCATACTACCGGTTGTACCTACAGATCTGCCCTGCGCCATATATTGTGGCCCGGAGAGCCTATGCTTCAGGCCGCCTGACTGTGCCTAGCCGCAGCCCTGGCCTCCAGTTCCTTCAACAGCATCTGCAGTTGCGCCTGGTCGTCGCAACTAAGATACAGGCTGGCGCTGCCTTTCCCCGCCGGATAGTCCACCCGCACCGCCAACCGGCACTCTGCACCAAAGCAAATCTCTCCTGGCTCGATTCGACGTACTCGCTGCGGCTCGATGAATACGTACCACCATCCGCGTTCGGCACTCGACACACCCACGCCAAGGAGATTGAAAGCCCGCACATGCGCCGCAACCACATGCTCCGCAAGCCGCGTGGTCCAGAACACGGCCGGGACTTCGACGAGGTACCGTCGCATCCCACTAACCTCGAAGATGCCGCTGCCACGCAGGCGCAGCTTCTGTTCAGGACGCAAGCCGGGCGTAGTGGCGGAGATGGCCGAGGGTCTCGGCCGGAACACCAAGTACCGCCGTCTGTGGACCCAAAGCAGCAGAGCTGACCACAGCAGGCAGAGCAAGACCAGAAGCACACGCTGCAGTGAAAAGCCGTACAGCCAAGATCGAAACGCTACGTATGCGGCACCCACCACGCCCAGCAAAGCCGCCAGCACATGCAGGCGCAGGGGGCCCGCCTTGCTGCGTTGCAGTGCATACGCCGGGGCGCAAAGCAATCCCAGGACACGATCAGTAATGGACACCCAATCTCCCACGTTTCGTTTGGCACCGCATCCAGGCGGGCACGCTAGCTCAGGCGCCGCACACTGTCGAGCGCGGCTCTGCCCTGCCACCTACGCGGACCGTGCTAGTCCTTGCGTGCTATCCACATGATACGATGCGTTTCTTCCCTGGCAGGCTCAAATCCAAAGCAAACATAGTCCGCCTCCACATGCATGCCTGCTCTCTCCGCAGCGGCGACAATCTCAGCGCGTTCAAAGGCGCTCTCTGTGTGCAATTCCTCAAAGCGCTCATAACGTCCATCGCTCTGCTTCACAAAACCAATCACCTGAACACTGGAGAGGCGCGTGTCTTCAACATAGTGGCTCTGCATCACAATTGCCAGGGACTCGCCCTCCACGAAGAACACGTTGTTATCCCATACATGCTCTAGCATCTCAATCGTGTTCATGTCAGCCATGAAGAGGCCACCTGGTTCCAGCGCAGCAGCGACTCGCTCCAGTACTTGCCGCAGATCACTCAAGCTCAACATGTAGTTCAAGCTGTCGTAAAGGCATGTGATCAGCGAAACCCTCCGGGGCAGCACGAAACAGCGCATATCCTGCAAGCTAAAGACCGGGCACACGCCGCTGTCGCGCGCCTTACGCTTGGCCTGTGCCAGCATGGCCTCCGAGGCATCGACAGCGTAGACTTCCCATCCCTGCTGCGCGTAGCTCAGCGCCACGGTGCCCGTTCCGCAAGCCAGATCCAGCATCACGCGCCCAGGCGGGACATGGCGTCGTTGCAGCTCCTGGAGGTACGGGATCATCTTCAGGCTAAAGGCGATCTGCCCCGAGCGATCATAGACTTCTGCGTAGCGCTCGTAGATGGACATGACCAGATTATAGCAGGTAACGCTTCTGGCCCCAAGGCGAGCCATGTCCAGGCAATCTTGACAATGCCTGTGCGATGTGTTAGCATTGCAGGACGGTGCGCCTGGTGCCTGCGGCTGTCTGACCGCAGTGGCCATGGCGCCGGCTGGCTTACGTGCGATGATAGGGGGACAATATGCGTCTTTGCTATGCCCATCTTGGCGGCGGCCCTTTTGTAGCTCTGGCCCACGGCGACCACTGGATCAACGTGAACCGGGCCGCCCGTGATCTTCCTGCTCGTTTCCCCTGGCTGGCCTCGTGCCCCGAGCCCAATCTTGTGGACTGGCTGCGCCACGCCCCAGACCTCGCTGCCACTCTCACGCAGCTGACGACCCAGCTCAGCGAAACTGGCAGTCTTCAATCGTATCAAGCTCAGGGCGAGCTGCATCTGCTGGCCCCCATACCCAACCCGAGCAAGATCATCGCGCTCGGCCGCAACTATGCCGCCCATGCCGCTGAGCGCGGCCACAAGGTTCCCGATCAGCCGGTCTTCTTTGCGAAAGCGCCATCGTCCATCATCGGACCAGGAGACGACATCATCTACCCGGACTATGTCCAGCGTCTTGACCCGGAGATCGAGTTGGCGTTGGTCATCGGCCGCAGAACCAAAGCGGTTCCCGAAGACAGGGCCATGTCCTGTGTAGCCGGGTATACCATCCTGAACGACGTGACCGCCCGCGACATGCAGAGCAAGGCGCAGGAGTCCAGGTACCCATGGTTTGCCTCCAAGAGCTTGGACACCTTTTGTCCCCTGGGTCCTTACCTGGTACTGAGCGACGAGATCCATGACCCACACGATCTGCCGCTTACCCTGCGCGTCAACGGCCAGGTCCGCCAGGAGTCGAACACGAGCATGATGGTCTTCAAGGTTCCATACCTGATTGCCTTCATCAGCAAGCATATGACCCTCGAGCCTGGCGACATCATTGCCACAGGCACACCGGAGGGCACGGCGCCTGTCCAGCGCGGCGACATCCTTGAATGCAGCGTTGCCC
>CAYZKS010000247.1:0-4929 GCA_964478725.1 uncultured Anaerolineales bacterium | reverse complement strand
CGATGAACGAAATCTCGGGGTTGACCTTCACCCGCGCATCGGCGTGGCCAGCAAGCTTGGGATCTTCCATGCCTCGTGGTGCAATAGCCGAGAGTGACGTTTGCGTTCTCGGCACCTGTTTCCTTGTACGTGCCATGTAGCCCTCCTTGGCTTCCGAAGCGCAGCCTCGTGTGAGTCCCTCTCAGTGGTCAGGATTCCTGCGCCAGGTGCTCGATCCAGACGATGGCCTGATAGACTGCTTGATGTGCCTGCTCAGCCGCATCCCGATCGACCAGACGTCGGCTCCCATGGGCCAGTTCGTTTCTCGGCTTCTGCACATGCCTCTTCCATGACCTGAGCAGCTCAGGTTCATCGCCTAGGTCGTGACCACTGGCCAGCTTCAGCAGTGACGTACACCGCTCTTCTGCGCTTCTCGTCTTGTCCAAGAGATGCTCTGCAACCTTCGCTCCGCATCGCGCGGTGAACCGCTGCCGCAGGAAGTGCTCGATGCAGGCTTCAAACGCAACGGCATAGTCTAGCAGCGCGGACTTGAAGAGTCCGTTCTCAAGCTGGCTTACCGCACTGCAGAAATGCACGCGCCAGAGAGGAAGACCGTTTATGCCTCTCAGGCCATATACCTGCCAGGATACGAGGGCGTCGTTCTCCGCGACTCTACCTTTGTCCACAAAGGAGGACATGATCGTCATGCCATCGGGTCGAAGTTCCAACTCCTTGACTACGATTGGGACTCCGATCGCGGTGAAGAATGCTCTGCAAACAAAGTCGAACGGCTCGGCGAACCGCACTTCCGAGGTGCAGCCAGGCGTAACGGCAACCAGGCCAAAGTCCATGGCATTGGACACGGCACGCAACCTGGCAAATGGATTCGCCGAGA
Source organism: uncultured Anaerolineales bacterium (assembly GCA_964478725.1). Lineage (GTDB taxonomy): Bacteria > Chloroflexota > Anaerolineae > UBA2200 > UBA2200 > CAYZKS01. The sequence goes on along the minus strand of CAYZKS010000247.1, from coordinate 4,055 downwards.
GGACCATCTGTCCGAGCGGAGACTCGAGTTGGAAAACCTGCCCGCACTGGCAGTGTATGTCGACTCTGTCTTCGCGAGACACCGTCGGTAGTCCGTCCTCGCCAGGGCGGCCCTCGCGGCCGCAGGCAGGACAGCGCACAGGTGTAAGATACACGTCTTTCGCCTCCCCTATGTCGGCATCTCGTCCCAATCGCGGCGCTGCCCTCCGTCTAGAAGGGATCTCTTGCCAGACCTCGGCCCTGCAGCCTGTCAAGCACAGCCTCCCGAACCCACTGGGTAAAGCGCGCCCTGCAATACTGCTCGCCAACCCGCCCCGCGCCCCGCAGGCCGGTCGCTTTCAGTGCGTCCTCCAGCGAGATTCCCCTATCGTTCATCCCCACCAGGACCAGCGCTTTCACGGCAGCCTGGTCAGCGGAACAGAACAGCGCGTCCGTAACTCGACCTTTGTGCATGAGGGTGAGAGCTTCGACTTCTCCCGGATGCAGATTCTCGACCATCACCGCGTCGAACTGGGTCATGAACTGGGCCATGTCCTCGGCGGTTGCTGTGACCTGCGAGATCTCTCCCTCGAGGACTTGTGATTCGAGCTCGATCTCGACTCGTTCACGGCTTGATGGTTCGACGTAGAATACGCTCTCATGCACAATCGTCGACGGCACCACCACGGCGGTCTGGTCGCACAGCTCCTCCCACAGCCCCATCTCGTGCAGGCGGATGATCACCATGGCGTCAGGGATGAGCGACTTGAGCTGCGTAGACAAGGTCGATCTCCATGCCCAGTCCGTATTCCGCAAGCACCTGTGGCAGGCCTGTCAAGTCGGTCTCGAGCATGGCCGCCAGCTTGGCCTGCGACAACCTGCCCTGTTTGCACGCCACAAAGGCCAGCTCCACGAAGCGCTTGGGCAAGTCGAGTGGGGTCCACCAGTTTTCCATCATGCTTGCCTTGTCGGCCTGCTTGAAACCGGCGTCTCCCAGCAGCTCCTGCGTCTTCTGACGCGGGATCAGCCGCAGGTTCGACATGCGCCACAACAAAGCCTGGGTGGAGACTCCAAATTCACGCGCCACGGAGATCAGTGCACGAATCTCGACCTTGTCCCCCTTGAAGGCGTCTTTCAGAACCTCCATCAGCGGCGCCGTGGGCAGCAGCAGGGCACTGGCGAAAGCGTCCGCGTGCCTTTCCAGAGCCGCGAACGTGTCTGTCTCCCGCCCCAGGCGCTCCGTCGGCAGCGCCTTCCAGGTCAGGAGGTGGAACAGCTCGTGTGCGCAACTGAAATTGCGTCGCCAGGGCGGCTCCCGGCTGTTCAGCAGCATCGCCGGCCCGTAGGGGCCTCGCACGCTCACAGCGGAGCCATCCTGGTCCAGATTCTGGTAGAAGATCATCACACAATAGTCGTCCTCGAGGAGGCTAAAGAGACGGTGCGCCGGCCGATGGCCAAGCTGCAATTGGTCGCCTACCGTGCGGGCCTGCCTTTCAATCTCCTCATAGTCGTTTCCCAGCACGTCGAATTCGTCGTGCCACGGAAGCTCGACCTGCGGACACGAGTCGGTCAGCTCCATCACCGCGCGGTAGCGCTGACTTCTCTGGCGCAGTCGGGCCTCGGTCTCTCGCTTGGTGACCGCCGCTTCCTTGCGCCAGAGAGGCGCCGGGCCGAACTGGGGGCCTGATGGACTGAGCAGGTCCTGGAACTCGACGTGTAGCGCGTCGGCAATCCTGCTCAACTCCCAGGCTTTCACTTCTCGCCCGCCCTTTTCGATCTGTGACACGATCTCGCTCGATTTGGCGTCGATGACCTGTGCCAGGTCCTCTTGGCGCCACCCCATCTTCTCCCTGGCGGCGCGGATGTTCCTGGCTAGAGCCATTCGCAAGTCTGACATGGTGGCTGCCTCCTCTTCTTCTGGACACTCCACCCATTCGCCCGCATTATAGCACACATCGCCAGAAAAATCAAGATTTCCTTGAATGGCAGCCTCGGTGGCCGCTGGACTGGTGTGCCCAGTGGCAGGTGGCTTGATTGACCGACCGGAGCACATGCCCTATACTTGCCTTGGAAGCCTATCGCGTGCGCTGGTGTCCAGGCGGCGTTCTCACACGCTCGCACCCTCTGCACTCCAGGCACCTGCAGCGTGGCGGAGGCGACGTCGATTATCGAGCGGGAGCCCGATACGCATGGAAGACGCCTTGACCTACTTTCAGACACTGATGCGTGAGACTCACAAACCTGAGGCCGAGCTGATGACCCTGGCCTTCCAGACCGGCTTGCGGCAGCTCTGGCGAGAACGCATCCTCGGTCGCTATCTGCGTGGCAAGATTACGCGCGATGAAGCCGTCGGTCATGTGGGCATCGATTGGGTGGAATTGGCCGAGCGTCAGAACCAGGCGATGATGGAGGAACTGGAGTGGGCTCTGGCCTAGTCCACGCGGCGGTGGTCCACGATGCCTTGATCGTGGACTTGACCGACGGACGCACGGTGTCCGTGCCCTTGGTGTGGTACCCGCGTCTGCTGCATGGCTCCGCGACCGAGCGCCAGAATTGGCGCTTGATTGGTTCCGGCGAGGGCCTGCATTGGCCTGACCTGGACGAGGACATCAGCGTTGAGAGCATCCTCCTGGGCACAGCCTCGGGCGAGAGCCAGGCTTCCTTGAAGCGCTGGCTGGAGCAGCGCCGCGACCGGCAGGTTTCGCGCTAACCAAGCCCTGCCTGGGATCAGCGCTGCGTCCCTGTCGCAGCAATCCCTCTTGATGCCCCAACGCTGTTCCCCTCGAGTGCGTGTTGCGGAAAAGCGGCGCTCTGCGGTACAATCCGCCCAGACTTCCGAGGGAGGGGCCGTATGAGCACGCCGCATCCAGCCATCCAGTTGCTCTCCGACCTGGTCGCATTGCCGAGCGTCAACCCAGAGCGCGCAACCACATGCACCGATGCGCCCTTTGGCGAGGGGCGCATGGCTGACTATGTGGAGAGCTACTTCTGGCGGCTTGGCCTGCGGGTTGAACGCCAGGTGGTCTTCCCCGGGCGTGACAATGTCCTGGCGTTCCTTCCCGGACAGGATGCTCGGGCCGCGCCCATCCTGCTGGAGGCGCACATGGACACCGTTGGCGTGGCTGGTATGGAAGACCCATTTGCGCCGCGCCTGGAGGAGGGTCGCCTGCATGCACGCGGTGCCTGCGACACAAAGGCAACCCTGGCGGCCATGATGCTGGCGCTCAGGGAGCTGGTCGAGGCAGGGACCAGCCCGTCGCGCGGCGTCTGGCTTGCCGCGGCAGCCGACGAGGAATTCGCGCAGATGGGGGTGCGACGCTTGGTGGAGTGCGGGATGACCTTCTCTGGCGCCGTGGTTGGCGAACCGACGGGCCTGCGGGTGGTGGCCGCTCACGATGGGCAGGTGTACTTCAGGATCGTGGCGCACGGCAAGGCCGCGCACACCTCGAATCCGCAGATGGGCAGCAATGCCATCTACAGCATGAACGACGTGATCAACGTGCTGCGGCACGGCGTCAGCTCCACCTATCCGTTCCGCCGGCATGCTCTGTGCGGCAATCCGCAACTCACTGTTTCCGTGATCCAAGGCGGCACTTCTGAGCACATCGTACCCGAGTACTGCGAAGCCAGCCTTGACCGGCGTGTCATCCCTGGCGAGACGTGGGACCAGGCGATCACTGAGATCAAAGGCTGGCTTGCCGCTCAGTTGGACGCCCAGACGTTGCAGCGTGTTGAGGTGCAGGATCCCTACCACAATGCGCTGCCTCTGAACACCCCGGTGGACCACGCCCTCGTTCAAGCCCTTCTTAGTGCAACGCAAAGCGTGCTGGGCACGGCGCACATCGCCGGCGTGCCCTACAACACCGATGCCACGCACCTGGCCGCCGCCGGGGTGCCGAGCGTCGTTTTTGGTCCGGGGGACATCGCCCAGGCGCACACGTTGAACGAATGGGTGGACACTGACGAGGTCATTGCTGCCGCGGCGATTCTGAAGCGATTCGTGCTGGAAGGGATCGGCGCATGAAGCCGCTTTCGCTGTTGGCCGTCTTCGCGCACCCGGACGATGAGGCTTACAGC
>CAYZKS010000246.1:1814-4944 GCA_964478725.1 uncultured Anaerolineales bacterium | reverse complement strand
GAGGCGCAGGCCGACAAGTTCGTGATGGGCTTCCCAGAGCAGTACGCCACTGTCATCGGCGAGCGCGGTGTCACACTCTCGGGCGGGCAGCGCCAGCGCATCGCCATCGCGCGCGCTTTCCTGACCGACCCGCGCATCCTGATCCTGGACGACTCCACCAGTTCCATCGACAGCGCCACGGAGGACGAGATCCAGCGCGCCATGCGTCGCATCATGCAGGGACGCACCACGCTCCTGATCACGCACCGCCTGTCGCAGATCCGCTGGGCCGATCGCATCCTGGTGCTGCGCCGCGGCCATCTGGTGGATCAGGGCAAGCACGAGGAACTGATGGGCCGCTGCGAGGCCTACCGCCGCATCTTTGCGCGGTATGGGCTATAGAGACCCCGCCCACAAGGGGCTATACTACGACGCTATGAGCAATAGGAACGAGACATGGGTTTTGTGCTGGATGGCCTGGAGAGCGACGCCTACGACCGCACCTACGGCGACGCCCGGCTGCTGAAACGCATCATCGGCTACTTTCGCCCGCACTGGCGCGCCATGCTGTGGGTCGGTGGGATGATGGCCGCGGATTCGCTGGTGAGCGCAGGCATCCCGCTGCTGATCTCGCGCGGCATCGACGTCGTCACACGCCGCTCAGCGCCGGAGAGCGTGTGGTTGCTGGCGGGCAGCGTGCTGGTGCTGAGCTCGCTGAGCTGGGTCTTCAACTATGTGCGGCAGGCGCTGGGGGCCCGCGTGACCGGAGATGTAGTGCTGCGTCTGCGCGAGGACGCCTTTGCCGCCGTGGCGCGCCACGACCTCTCGTTCTACGACGAGCAGCCATCTGGAAAGATCGTCAGCCGGGTCACGTCCGATACACAGGACTTTTCGGACGTGGTGGGCCTGGTGATGGGCACGATCAGCCAATCGCTGCTCGTGATAGTGCTTTTTGTGGTGCTGTTCCGCATCGATGCGCGGCTTGCGCTGCTGGTGGTAGCCATGGTGCCCTTGGTGGTGGCGTTGGCGCTGTCCTTCCGGCGCCTGGCGCGACGCGTCACCCAGAACGGACGGCGCGTGCTTGCCAGCGTAAACGCTCTGATCCAGGAGTCCATCAGCGGCATTGCGGTGGCCAAGAACTTTCGGCGAGAGGCCGCGGTCTACGCCGACTTTCAGAAGCTCAACCAGCGAGCCTACCGTCTCAACCTGGTGCGCGGAGGCGTGCTGCAGCTCATCTTCCCGCTAATGGACATGGGAGCGACGATCGGCACGGCGCTGGTCGTCTACTTTGGCGGATCGGCCACGCTCAGAGGGCTGCTCTCGCCGGGACAATGGTACTTTTTCGTGCAGACGGTCGGCTTTCTGTGGTTCCCGCTCACCGGCCTGGCCTCGTTCTGGAGCCAGTTCCAGGACGGTCTGTCAGCCGCCGAGCGCGTGTTCGCCCTGATCGACGCTGAGCCCAAGGTGGTACAGATGGGCAACGAGCCGGTCGGGGCGCTACACGGGCGTATCGAGTTCCGCAATGTATGCTTCTCCTACACCGGCCGCGAAGAGGTGCTGAAGGGTTTCTCGCTGGAGGTGCACCCCGGAGAGAACGTGGCCATTGTAGGCCACACTGGCGCGGGCAAGTCCAGCCTGGCGCGCCTGATCGGGCGCTACTACGAGTTTCAGGACGGACAAATCCTGGCCGACGGGCGCGACATCCGCAGCCTGGACCTGGCGCAGTACCGCCGCCGCATCGGGTTCGTTCCGCAGGAGCCATTCCTGTTTTCGGGCACCCTGCGCGACAACATCCGCTACAGCCGGCCTGAGGCCAGCGATGCCGAAGTGGAGGCTGCCGCCCGCCGCATCGCCAATGGCGAGTGGCTGGACGATCTGGGCAACGGTCTGCACACCGACGTGGGAGAGCGCGGCGCGCACCTCTCCATGGGCCAGCGCCAATTGGCGGCCCTGGCGCGCGTGATGCTGGCAGACCCCAGCATCCTGATCCTAGACGAAGCCACGGCCAGCGTCGACCCTTTCACCGAAGCGCTCATCCAGGAAGGGCTGGAGGAAGTCATGCGCGGCCGCACCTCCATCGTGATTGCGCACCGTCTGTCTACCGTGCGCACTGCCCATCGCATCATCGTGCTGCGCAGCGGCGAGATCATCGAGGAGGGCACGCACGACGCCCTGCTGGCCACCGGCGGCCACTACGCCGAGCTCTACAACACCTATTTCCGCCACCAGTCGATTGAGTACATCGAAAGGGTACGCGAGCTCGACCCAGTCGCGTCCGATGTGGCACAATCCAGCAGTCCGCGCTGAGGCACCAAGTGCCGTCGTAGTGCTGTGCGGCAATACGCTTGCTTGTTACCTTGGGCAGACTCCCAGGAAGGAGGACTGTGATGTTGACGGGATTGCACTTTCTTCTGACCTACGCCTGCACGTCGGAATGCGACCATTGCTTCGTGTACAGCAGCCCGACGGCGGCCGGAACGTTCACGCTGAGCCAGGTACGGCAGGTGCTGGACGAGGCGCAGCGCTTGGGCGGGATCGAGTGGATCTACTTCGAGGGCGGGGAGCCGTTCCTGTACTATGGGTTGCTGCTCGAGGGTGTGCGCCTGGCGAGCGGCATGGGCTTCAACACCGGCGTGGTGACCAACGCCTACTTTGCCACGTGCGAAGAAGACGCCGAGCTGTGGCTGTACCCGCTGGCGGAGGCAGGCCTGGCGGACTGCTCCATCAGCGACGATGCCTTTCACTTCGGAGACGAGCCTGAGACGCCAGCCAAGCGTGCGCTGCGTGCAGCCAAGCGTCTGGGCATTCCGTCGGATACGATCTGCATCGAGCCAGCCAGGGCCGGCCTGGCAGCCGAAAGGGCAGGTGAAAAGGGATTGCCCATAGTCGAGGGCGACGTGCGCTTCCGCGGGAGGGCCGTGGAGAAACTGGCCGCAGGACTACCGCGGACGCCATGGCAGGACTTCAGTGAGTGCCCATACGAAGACCTGGCCGACCCTGGCCGGGTGCACCTGGACGCCTACGGCAACGTGCACCTGTGCCAGGGATTGCTCATGGGCAACATGTGGCAGACGCCGCTGTCCGAGCTCGTCAAGAGCTACGACCCGCAGGCTCACCCCATCTGCGGCCCGCTGCTGCGCGGCGGTCCGGC
>CAYZKS010000246.1:0-1714 GCA_964478725.1 uncultured Anaerolineales bacterium | reverse complement strand
GTCCCGGGCTAAACTATGCCCGGTGCACGGGCTTGGTTCACCTCAAGGCTGGCCGCACGGCAGATTCCACATTCGAGAGGGCACAATGACGGAGTCGAAACCATCGCAGTCTTCCGCGCCACAGTCCACGCAAACCCCCAAGCCGGCTGGCGAGGAGAAGAAATCATTCTGGAGCACCTTGCCCGGTCTGCTGACCGCCGTGGGAGGGATGATCGCTGGCGTGGCCGCGCTGATCAATGCGCTATCCGCCATGGGCGTGATAGGCCGGGCCAAACCCACACCCGTGCCGCCGACACCAGTCCCCAGCCCGACAGTGGCAGTATCCGCTACCATTGCACCGACAGCGAAACCCACCGCAGACCTGCTGCTCTTCGCCGATGACTTTTCCAATCCGCAGAGCGGCTGGTACACCGAGACCAATCCCGACTCCGAGCGTCTGTACCAGGACGGCGAGTTCCGCATCGCGGTGTTCGCGCCTCAGTTTGAGTCGTGGGCCTACTCCCAACAGTTCTCAGACCTCACGGACTGCATCGTTGAGGTGGATGCGCGCAGGGTGGAGGGACCGCTAAACAACGACTACGGGGTGCTGGTGCGCTCTCCAGAGGATGTAGATGGTTTCTACATGTTTGGCATCAGCAGCGACGGCCATTATTGGGTGCAAAAGTCCGTTGGCGATGGCTGGGAGGAAATGGTGTCTTGGACGCCCTCGGACGCAGTGCGCCAGGGCTCGGCAGTGAACCACCTGCGTGTGGAGTGTGAGGGGTCACACTTTAGCTTCCTGGTGAACAGCCGGCTACTGTGCGAGGTGGACGACGAGAGCTATGCCTCGGGCGACATCGGCCTAGTCGCCGGCACCTTCGATGAGACCGGCGTTATCGTGCATTTCGACAACCTGCGCGTGTCGCGGCTCAAGTAGAACCGCGTGATCAATCGCTTCTAGAGAGGCCACCGCCGGCGCCTCTTCAGCAATTCTCTGGCCTGCGCGCTGTCCATCCCACGCAAGACCTGCTCGGCGCGCTCGCGCACACCCTCGTGTTTGTCAGCAAGCAAGGCGCCGATGGACTCGGCCACGGCCTCGGCGTTCAGTTTCCCGAGCGCGTCCACGGCCCAGTAGCGCACGGCTGGTTCAGGATCTGCCAGCGCGGTCACGAGCCCCGGAATGGCACGCTTGTCGCCGATCAATCCCAGCGCCTTGGCCGCGCCAAAGCGCGCGTCCGGGTCCTCGTCTTTGAGCGCGGCAACCAGCGGCTCAACGGCGCGCTCACCCATGCGGTGCAGGCAATAAATGGCCACGGGGTGCTTGTCTGGCTCATCGAGGTCCTCAAGCAGTCTGCCGAGCTTAGCCTTCTCGCTCGCGGCCTCAGCCTGTTTGGTGGCACCGAGGCGCTCTTGATCGAACCGGCGCTTCTGCTCCAACCAGGCCTGCTTGCGCTGGCGCGCCTGCTGCAGGTTGGCACCGCAGGTTGGACAGTGGATAGCGTCTGCGCCTGCCTCGGACAGGCAGAATGGGCAAATGGTCTTGAGCGCTGCGCCGCAGCTCTTGCAGACGCGGTTGCCCGCGGCGTTGACCGCGCCGCACTCACGGCACATGATCTGGTCGCCCGACTCCAGGTCGGTCAGGACCAGGGTGGAGCCACACGAGGGACACTGGTAGGGTTCACCCACTCGCGCGCCTTCGTGGCAAGTAGCACCGCATGCCGGGCAACGCAGCAAG
>CAYZKS010000245.1:2781-4961 GCA_964478725.1 uncultured Anaerolineales bacterium | reverse complement strand
CGCAGTTGACAAAAAGGCTCTCTGGAGTAGAATGGAGCCAAAGGCTGTGAAGAGGACGAGTAGGCGGTGCCCGAAGCTTCAGAGAGCTGCTTGTGGGTGCAAGGCAGCGCAAAGGAGCCGCTGAAAATGGCCTCAGAGCTGCGGGCTGAACGATGGGGCTTTGCGCAGAGGATGAGCGCTTCTGGTTGAGCGAAGCTTCCAGTCTGAGTAGGCCCAGCCGGCTTGCCCGCCGTTAGCAGGGCGCGGTGCAGTAAAACTGCGCACTGGCCAAGGCCGTGGGCGTGAGCCTATCGGCAAATAAGGGTGGTAACACGGGTTTGAACCTCGTCCCTTGCGGACGAGGTTGTTGTTTGTCGGACCAGACTCATCTAGCTTCACCGTCAGATGAAAAGCTCGGACAGAAGGAGACAGCATGAGCAAGTTCTTCGTCACCACACCCATCTACTACGTCAATGACGTGCCTCACATCGGGCACGCCTACACAACCATTGCCGCCGACGTCTTGGCACGCTACCACCGCCTGATGGGGGACGACGTGTTCTTCCTGACGGGCACAGATGAGCATGGGCAGAACATCGAGCGCATTGCAGCCGAAAAGGGTGTGTCCTGCCAGGCCTATTGCGACGAGATCGTTGCGCGCTTTCTCGAGCTTTGGCGTTTGCTCAACATCTCAAACGACTATTTCGTGCGTACCACGGACCAGCGCCACATCGAGGCGGTGCAGAAATTCGCGCGCGCCCTGTTGGCGTCAGGCGATGTCTACAAAGGCAAGTACGAGGGCTGGTACTGTCCGCGTTGCGAAGCCTTCTATGAAGAAGCGGAGCTGCTGCCAGATCACCTGTGCGGCGTGCACAAGCGCCCATGCGAATGGACAGTAGAGGCCAACTACTTCTTCGCCCTCACGCGCTATCAGGACAAGCTGCAACATCTGATCGCCGAGACGGACTTTGTACAACCCGAGACGCGTCGCAACGAGCTGCTGGGCGTGCTCAAACAGGGCTTGCAGGACTTTAGCATATCGCGCGAGCGCGTACGCTGGGGTGTGCCCCTGCCCGATGATCCCAATCAAGTTCTATACGTATGGGTGGATGCCCTGCTCAACTACATTACTGCCGTCGGCTATGGCGATGATCCCGTCGCCTTTCAACGCTTCTGGCCAGCCGAGCTACAGCTCATGGCCAAGGAGATCATTCGCTTCCACTGCCTGTACTGGCCAGCCATGCTCATGTCCGTAGGCCTTGCGGTTCCGCGCAAGGTGTTTGCGCATGGGTGGCTGACCAAGGACGGACAGAAACTGAGCAAGACCACCGGCAACATCATCGATCCGTTCGAGCTCGCACAGCGTTTCGGTGCAGATGCGGTGCGTTACCATTTCCTGCGCGAGGGGGCCTTCGGGGCGGACTGGGACTATACCGATGCTGCTTTCGTCCGGCGCTACAACACCGACCTGGCCAACGATCTCGGCAATCTGCTCAATCGCACTCTCCAGATGGTCGTGCGCTATTTCGAGGGAGTGGTGCCTTCCCCCCTGGCTGATGCAGAAGCCACCAACAACAAGCTACTCGAGCTGGCACGCGGATTGAAGGCAAAGTTGGAGGATGCCCTGCAACGCTTCGCCCTCCAAGACGTGCTGGTGTCTGTTGGTGAGGTGGTGGTGGAGGCGAACAAATACGTCCAGGGCACAGCTCCATGGGATCTCGCCAAGGCGCGCAAAGCGGGTGACCTGCGCTCTGGAGAGCGTCTGGCGACGGTGCTGTACAATCTCGTCGACGTCTTGCGGTTGTTGGGTTGGGCAGTCTACCCCGTCATGCCACACAAAGCCGAGGAGTTGCTGAGGCAACTCGGACTGAACCTGGACCCGCATGCCTCGTGGGATGAAGTGATGGCTCCCGGCAAGTACCCGCCCGGCACACGTGTGGCTCCAGGCCAGGTGCTGTTCCCGAAACACGAAGCATAGTCCCAGGAACCAGGTTTCAGCCGGTCGAGACCTGGTTTTCCTGCCTCAGGAACTCCTCTACCTGTTGGAGGGTAGGCAGGCCCGCGCGCCCGCCCAAGGCGGTGCAATTGAGAGCTGCGACAGCATTCGCCAAGGTCGCTGTGCGAAGGAGATCCCAGCCACGTAAGAGGCCGTAGATGAACGCACCATGGAACGCATCTCCGGCCCCGGTCGTGTCCACCAC
>CAYZKS010000245.1:0-2681 GCA_964478725.1 uncultured Anaerolineales bacterium | reverse complement strand
GACATGGTGAAACCCCGGAGACTCGCCGTAAGCGCGTCAAACTCCGGGACCTCATCCACGATCCCCACATAGTCCCAGCAGCAGGAGCCGATTCCGACCACGTCGAGGGAGCAGGCAGTGGAAGCAGGCATTCACACCCCAGAAAAGAACAGGATCAGCGCACGGCTCCAGTGCGAATGAGCTCCTGAAGCTGTGCTTCGCTGATGATCTCAATACCCAGCTCGAGCGCCTTGCTGTGCTTGGAGCCTGGGTTTTCCCCTTGCAGCAGGTAGTCGGTCTTCTTGCTCACCGATTCGCTCACCCTGCCACCTGCGGACCGAATCATCTCGGCGGCTTGTTCGCGGCTCAGGCTGGGCAGAGTGCCCGTAATGACAAACGTCTTGCCAGTCAACGCTCCGGCGCCTGGTGCAGGGCTTGCCTGCCGCATGCTAACGCCAGCCTGCCTCAGCTTCTCCACCAGACGCCTGGCATTCTGGCCGGCAAAGAAGGCACTGATGTTGGATTGATTCACCGGACCCACGCCGGGCACAGCGAGTAGCATGTCCGGCGATGCACTCATCAGCTCGTCCAACGATGAGAAGTGTTGCGCCAGGGCTTCGGCGACGGTACTGCCGACGCCTCGGATTCCCAGGGCCGAGATCAGTCGGGCGAGCGGACGTCGCTTGCTGGCTTCGATGGCTGCCAACAAGTTCTCAGTGCTTTTCTCAGCAAAGCCAGGCAGGACGCGCAATGCCTCCGGCTTGAGATAGTACAGATCAGCAAGGTCATGCAGCAGACCTCTGTCCACCAGGAGCTGGACAATGCGCTCGCCCAGCCCCTCAATGTCCATCGTCGCCGCCCAGTGGATGATGCGCTGTGCCACTTGCGCCGGGCAGGAGGGATTCACACAGTATACTGCCACCTCACCCTCGGGCTTGAGCACCGTTTCGCCGCACACCGGGCAGCGCTCAGGGATGGCGATCACTTGCTCCTGGCCTGTGCGAAGCTCAGGCAAGGGCTTCTCGACCTGAGGAATGACATCACCAGCCCGCTTGACCAGGACCATGTCCCCAACGCGAATGTCCTTGCGGGCGATATCCTCAAAGTTGTGTAGGGTAGCACGTTCGATGGTCACGCCGCCAAGCTGCACCGGTTCCAGAATGGCATAGGGATTCAGGGTGCCCGTTCTGCCTACATTGATGCCCATTTCCTTAAGGCGTGTCGTGGCTTGGCGTGCCGGGAACTTGCGAGCGAGCATACCGCGTGGATCCTTGCCCACGGCTCCAAGAGCGGCCTGCAAGGCCAGGTCGTTCACCTTTAGCACGACCCCATCCGCTTCATAGTCCAGCGTCTCGCGCCTCGCCATCCATTTCTCCCCATAAGCGATGGCATGCTCGAGATCATCGAACAGACGCGAGTCAGGGTTGACTGAGAAGCCCATGCTTCTCAGAAACTCCAGCACCTCACACTGAGTGTGTAACTCGACGCCGGCGCTGGCAACTACTGAGTAGGTGAAAAGACGCAGGGGACGGGAGGCGGTGACAGCAGGGTCCAGTTGGCGCAGACTGCCAGCAGCCGCATTGCGCGGATTGGCAAAGGTCTTCTCCCCCTTGGCTTCCTGCTGGCGATTGAATGTCCGGAAATCGGAGAGGCGCATGTAAGCCTCACCGCGCACCACCAGACGGCGGGGAGCCGGCGGGCCGGATGCGGCTACTGGAATGCGTAGAGGAACCGAACGCATCGTGCGCAGATTGGCGCTGATGTCCTCGCCCACCTCACCATCACCGCGTGTCGCCCCTGACTGAAAGGCACCATCCACGTAGGTGAGAACCACGGTCAATCCGTCTACCTTGGGTTCAACTACGAATTGCAGCCTGGTGTCAGATGGCAACAGACGCAAGACACGATCGCGCCAGGCACGCACTTCATCGTCATTGAAAGCACTCGCCAGACTCAGGATGGGTGAGGCATGGCGCACCTTGACGAATTGCTCTTGTGCCTGGCCTCCGACGCGCTGCGTTGGAGAATCCGGAGTGATGAGTTCAGGGTGCGCCTCCTCAAGCTCCCGCAACCTGGTCATCAATGCATCGTATTCGGCATCGCTCACTTCCGGCGCATCCAATACATAGTAGAGATGATCGTGACGCCGGATCTCTTCACGCAGCTTTGCCGCACGTTCCCGCAGTTCTCCCTCCATGCATCTTACCTCGCGTGAGGCGGTTCAAAGTGAGGCCCGAACTCCTCCGAGAGATCGGGCCTCCGGGCAGCTAGCGTACCGCGGACTTGAGACAGATGGGAAGGTACAGGCGCACGGTGTCATATGTACCAAAGTCGCGCACGACGCTCACCGTGTCGTTGCTGCTGTTTGAGACCAGGACCTGATGGGTGAGCGAATTCACCGCCAAGCCGCCAAGCGCTCCACCACTGCCCGTGAAGATCGTACGGCCCCAGGCCCTCTGGTCCGCATCGTAAATGAACACCGCGTCGCCCACGGTGCTGGTCACAAAGACGTTGTTGCTCGCGGGGTTCACGCCCACATAGGAAAGACCGCTTGGCGTCGGCGGTGCAAGGGCTCGCACCGGATTGTTGGTAGCACCATCAATCACTACCAGTTTGCCGCCATTGCAGCCGACGTAGACCAGGTTCGTTAGCGGGTTCACCGCCACCCCGTGGGGTTGCGGAGAGGTCAAGGCATCGCTGCC
>CAYZKS010000244.1:0-4990 GCA_964478725.1 uncultured Anaerolineales bacterium | reverse complement strand
GGCGCTCGGACCCCGAGTACAACCCGCGGCGCATCATGCACAAGGCCATACTGGGTCTTCGCCAGGACGTGCTTTCCAGTCGTCAGATCTGGATGTGCTCGGCCTGTGACGACTGCTACGCACACTGCCCGCAGAACATCCACATATCGGAGCTGTTCAAGGTCTTTCGAACTATTGCGCAGCACGAGGGCTTCAAGCCGACCGGTCCCACGGCCCGCGTCAACGAGCGTACGTGTGTGGCTTGCGGGCTGTGCGTGGAGGTGTGCCCCTACCAGGCGGTGGAGCTGGTGCAGAAACGTGTATTAGGGCAGAACAAGACCGTGTCGCAGGTCAACGCGGCGCTGTGCATGAGTTGCGGCCTGTGTGCTGCCTCTTGCCGCTCAGCTTCGATTGACCTGACCGACCATACGGACGAGACTCTGCTCGAGCGCCTGCAGGCTGAGCCGCAGCCAGAAGAGGTGGCCGTATGAGCGATTGGCAACCCAAGATCGTCGTCTTCCTGTGTCAGTGGAGCCTGAAAGCCGACCGCGAGTGGGAGCAGCGCTTTGAGCTTCCGCCCCACGTACGTGTGGTGGAAGTGCCTTGTTCGGGACGCGTCAACCCACTCCTGGTCGTTTCGGCGCTCCAGCGCGGCGCGGATGGGGTACTAGTGGTGGGTTGCGAGCCAGGCCATTGCCACTACAAAAATGGCAACTACCTGGGCCGGCGCAAGTACGCCACCTTGGGAAGTTTTCTGCAATACCTGGGTCTGGAAAAGGAACGTCTGCAAGTGACCCTCCTGGATGAGACGGAGGGCAGCCGCTTCCACGTGGTGGTGCAAAACCTACTAGACAAGGTGCGCAGTCTGGGGCCTGCAGACGCTTTGGCCGTGCGTCAGCCCATGGCCTGCGTCTCGCAAATGGAACGGGAATAGGGAAAATGCGGCAATACACGGAAGCTATGCGAAAAGAAGCCAAGCGATTGCTGGCTGAGGGCAGCGTCCAGGTTGTGATCGGCTTCGCGGAGGGCACTCTGCCCATGCGCGCCGCGCCGTTCTTTGCCAGGAAGCCGGAAGACGCCGAGCGCCTGATCTGGGGGCCCTTCTGCGAAAACAACCTGGCACGTTACCTGCGCGAGTACAAGGGCAAAAAGGCAGCCATCGTGGCCAAGGGCTGTGACACACGCTCCATCGTGGCGCTGATGGCTGAACACCAGTTGCCGCGCGATCAAGTGTACATCATCGGCGTGCCCTGTGAGGGCATGATCGACCGGCGCATCGTCGCACGTCGCGTGCCGGGCGAGGTGCTGGCCGCGCGCGAAGAGGGCGCAGAGCTCGAGGTCGAGGGGCAAGATTTCGCCCTGCGGCTGCCGCGCTCAGAGGTGCTCTACCGCTCCTGTTCGGCTTGCTTGCACCCCAACCCGGTGCTTTCCGACGTGCTCTTGGGCGAGCCGGTCGAGCTCTGGAGCCAGGACCCCTATGTCTATGTGCGCGAGGTCGAAAACAAGTCTCCCGAAGAACGCGCAGCCTATTTCTCCGCGGAGGCTTCACGCTGCATCCGCTGCTACGCTTGCCGACAGGCCTGCCCAATGTGCTACTGCGAGGAGTGCTTTGTTGACCACACCTCCCCGCGCTGGATCGAGTCCGGAGTAACGCCAGCGGGCCTACAGGGCTGGCAGATCGGTCGGGCCTATCATCTCACTGGCCGTTGCGTGGACTGCGGAGCCTGCGAACGAGCCTGTCCCGAAGAGATCGACCTGGTCTACCTGAACGGCAAGCTTAACAAGGACTTGCGGGAGTTGTACGGCTTTGAGACTGGCGTCAAACTGGACGAGCTTCCTCCACTGGCAGTTTTCTTGCCTGACGAAGGGCCCGATTTCGGCATCTAGGTGAACGAGCCGTGGAGCAGATTCGCTGTAACCCATTCCGCTGGCCGATGACGAGGTAGCCATGAAAAAGAAGATCGACAAGGCCCAGATCAATACGCTTCTGGCCGCGCTGCTGAAAGACTATGAGCTCTACGCTCCAGCCAGGGAGGCGGGCTATGTCACGTTCCGCCAGATACGGTCGCCGGAAGAGATCGTGTGGGACTGCCTGGTGACGCGCGAGCCGCCCAAGGACGTGTTTCTACCGCAGACCGAGGTGCTCTTCAGCTACACACGTGGCCCCAATGGTCTGGAGTTGGTGAGCAACGAAAAGGTGCAGCGCGAGCGCCTCGTATGGGGCATGCGCCCCTGCGATGCTCAGGCGCTGCTGGTACAGGATGTGGTCTTTGACACATCCAAGGACTGCGACGTTTACTTTGCCAACAAGCGCGCCATGACCACCGTGGTAGGTATCGGCTGCAACCAGCCGTTGAGTACCTGCTTCTGCACGGCGGTGGGTGGCGGGCCCTTCCGGAAGGATGGCTTTGACCTTTTCCTCACTGATCTGGGCGAGGCGTACTTGGCCGAGGCTCTCACAGAGAAGGGCGAGAGGCTGCTGGCTTCGCCCTTCTTCCATGCCTCAAGCAAGGCTGACGAGAAGGCGGCCCGCGCCCTGGAGAAGGCTGCTCTGGCACACTTGCCTGAGGCCATGGATGTCAAGACCATTCAGCAACACCTGGATCAGCTGATCACAAGCCCCTTCTGGGACGAGGTGCAGGCAAGCTGCATTGGCTGCGGCGTGTGCACGCTGCTGTGTCCAGTGTGCCACTGCTTCGACATCGTGGACGAGGGCACGGCGGCCTGCGGCCAGCGCGTGCGTAATTGGGACACCTGCCAGTATTGCGTCTACACGCTGGAGGCTTCGGGGCATAACCCGCGTCCCAGCGGACGCGAACGTGTGCGTCAGCGTTTGATGCACAAGTTCGACTACTATCTGGTTACCCAGGGCAAGCTGGGATGCGTGGGCTGCGGGCGCTGCGTGCAACTCTGCCCGGTGAACCTTGACATCCGCCAGATCGTGAACGAAATCGGAGCGGCCACATGACCCGAACCAAGAAGGCAGCCAAGCCGTCGAACCCCTACTTGCCGATGCCCATGCGCATCGAGCGCACGCACGTCGAGACCGACGACAACATGCTCAAGACCTTTGAGCTGACTTTTGTGCGCGAAGAGGATGCCTCCCGCTTCGCCTTCGTGCCCGGCCAGTTCTGCGAGATCTCCGTCTTTGGCAAGGGCGAGGCCCCTTTTGGAATTGCCTCCTCGCCGACCGAGCCTGGGCCACTCAAGTTCACGGTCAACAAAGCCGGCGTGCTGACCAGCGCGCTACACGCCATGGGCGAGGGAGAATTGCTCGGCCTGCGCGGCCCGCTGGGCAACGGCTACCCGCTGCAGACCTTTGAGGGACACAACGTAGTGGTCATCGGCGGCGGCTTTGCCTTTACCACGCTGCGTTCTCTCACTGAGTACATGCTTGACAAGCGCAATCGAGCGCGCTTTGGCGAGATCAGCGTGATCTACGGCGCGCGCACGCCCGGATTGCTGCTTTACAAGGAGCAGTTGGCCGCCTGGGAGCAACGCGCCGACGCGCACGTGCACCTGACGATTGACGCGGCCGTACCGGGTTGGGACAAGCTGGTGGGTTTTGTGCCAGACGTGGTGGCCAGGGTCGCGCCCAGCGCCAAGAACGCCTATGCCGTGATCTGCGGGCCGCCGGTGATGATCAAGTTTACGCTGCCCAAGCTGACAGCCCTGGGATTCCAGCCGCAGCAGATCTACACGTCATTGGAGCGACGTATGAAGTGCGGCATCGGCAAGTGCGGGCGCTGCAACATCGGCCCCTACTTTGTGTGCAAGGATGGCCCGGTATTCAGTTACGCCCAGCTTGCGGGCCTGCCTCAGGAGTACTAGAAGCCAGAGGCGCATCCATCGAGGGGAACACGCCTGCGGCGGGTCAGGCTACTCGACCGGCGCGCAGCGAGGAGTCCTGAGTACCTGGAGGAAGACATGAAGCGCGGCACGACGATCAAGACAACGGACAATGAAACCCTGCAGCTCGAGCGCAAGATGATCACGCGCAGCCATGTGCTCAAGCTGGACCGCGGTCGCTGCGTGGGCTGTGAGCTGTGCGCAGCCGTGTGTCCTCAGGAGGCCATCGAGCTCAAGCACGGCGTGCTGGAAGCCGGCAAGCTCGTGCAGCGACCCACGGTGGACATTGACCCGGTCAAGTGCAATTTCTGCGGCGAGTGCGTCGTGGTCTGCCCGGTGAACGCTCTGAGCCTGCTCGAAGATGGCAAGCCACAGATTCCCGTGCTGCAGTACGAGGTATTCCCCGTGCTGACCAAGCGCATCGCCATCAAGCCGGACAAGCTGCCTGCGGGCAAGGCCCAGGCCAGCGAGGATTGCTGCCCCACGCACGTCATCTCCGTGCAGGTCAAACGCAAGGCCGGCAGGCCCGTGGCGGTCGAGGGCGTGCAGGTGGACGAGAGCAACTGCATCTACTGCAAGCAGTGCGAGGCCGTGGCTCCCCAGGCCTTTGAGGTCACGCATCCGTTCGAGGGCTTGATCCGCCTTGATACCAGCCTGTGCCCGGCGGGCTGCCAGGCCTGCGCCGACATCTGCCCCAGCCATGCTCTAGTCATGCGAGACGGTAAACTGGCCCTAGACGAGCAGTTCTGCTTGTATTGCGGGGCGTGCCTGAACGTCTGCCCGGTCCCCGAGGCTCTGCTGGTCAAACGGCATCGCGTGCGCCACGCGCCCATCAAGTCCGGCGCCTGGGTCGCGGCCATGGAGAAGATCACCTCCGAGGAGATGGCCGCGGAGGAGCTGGCGCTCAAGGCGCAAGCCAAGCGCCGCAGCGCGCTGGACTATCTGCCAGGTGTGCCCAAGACCAAGTAGCCAACACGAGTGGAAAAGGCAGTCCCGCCACCAGATTGCGGTAGCGGGACTGCCTTTTCCTTTGCAGCAATGGCCTAAGCAGGCCGCTGTCCCCAGGTCGCTCTCTCCTCCTGGTCTGGCAGGCGTGTCAGCACCGTGGCCCAGACGTGCAGCGGCAGCTTGTCGCCGTTGGCCAGGTCCTTGAGGGCCTTGG
>CAYZKS010000243.1:0-5007 GCA_964478725.1 uncultured Anaerolineales bacterium | reverse complement strand
TCGTCGGCGTACGGCTGCTCGAACAGCCCCAGGCGCACCTTGATCGTCAGGATGCGCCGCACGGCCGCATCGATCTCGGCCAGGTCCAGCGCGCCGTCCTCCACCAGCCCGCCCAGGTGCTCGGCGTAGGTGTTGCTGGCCATGTCCATGTCCAGGCCCGCGCTCAGCGCGCGGTAGGCGGCGTCGCGCCCGTCGCGCGCCAGGCCCTGGATCACCAGGTTGCCGACCGCAAAGGCGTCGCTGACCACAAAGCCCTGGAAGCCCCACTCGTCCCGTAGCACCTGGCGCAGCAGCCAGCGGTTGGCGCCCGCCGGGACGTCGTTCAGGTCCATGTAGGCGCTCATGAACGTGCCCACGCCCGCCTCAAGCGCGGCCCGGAAGGGCGGGAAGTACACGTTGCGCAACTGGCCCTCGGGCAGGTACACCGGATCGTAGTCGCGCCCGCCGTCCGCCGCGCCATAGCCCGCAAAGTGCTTGGCGCAGGCCAGCACGTGCTCGGGCGCGCCCAGCGACGGCCCCTGAAAGCCGCGCACCTGGGCCGCCGCCATGGCCGCACCCAGGCAGGGGTCCTCGCCCGCGCCTTCGACGATGCGCCCCCAGCGGGCGTCGCGCGCGATGTCCAGCATGGGCCCAAAGGTCCAGTGCAGGCCAGCGGCGCGCGCCTCCCTGGCCGCCACGGCCTGCGCGCGTTCCGCCACTGATGGATCCCAGGACGCGGCCATGCCCAGCGGCACGGGGAAGATGGTGTGGTAGCCATGGATCACGTCCAGAGCGAACAGCAGCGGGATGCCGGACGGGCTCTCTTCCACGGCGATCTTTTGCAGCGCGTTGAACTTGTCCGTGTCGTTGAGCCACAGCACCGACCCGGCCCCGCCCTCGCGGATGACCTGCTCGGGCTTTTTCTTCCGCGGCGCGAATGCCGCGAACCCGATCTGGTTGAGCTGCCCGATCTTCTCCGCCAGGCTCAATCGCGCCAGCAGCGCCTCGACGCGCGCCGCGACCTCGGCTTGCGATGGCACGCTTCCTGCGTTGGCCTTGGTGTCCATGGCATCTCCTCCTTGTGATGTCGTGCTCGCATCCGCGCGTAGCCCGGCGCTCCCCCGGGAGGCCGGCGTCGGCATTGCCTGCAATCGTAGCGGCATTGCGCGCCGCTGTCAACACCCCGCTGCAGCGCGTTGTGCCGCAGGTCAGCGGGCTGCGCGTCCCAGGGGATCAGCTTCTCGGGGCGTTACGCGCATGCACAGCCAGTACAGCGCCAGCAAGCCGGCGAGCGAGATCGCCAGCATGGCCGGGATAGCTTCCAGAGAGGCGCGCCGCGCCAGGAATCCGGCCAGCGCCGGCAGCACTGCCCCGCCCAGGCAGGCCGCGCTCATCTGCACGCCGATGGCGTTGGCGGCGTGCAGCTCTCCCACGCGCTGGCTGGTGCTGGAGACCAGTCCCGGGAAGATGGGCGCCGTGCCCAGGCCCACCACAAACACGGCGAGCACTCCGGCCCACGGAAGCGGGTTCCACCAGAATAGAATCGAACCGGCCAAAGCCAACGACATCGCGGCCAACATCAGCGCGTGGAGGCGCACGCGCTGCGAGTACAGCCCGGCCAGGACGCGCCCCAGCGTGAAGATGGCCCAGAAGCCGCCTGCAAAGATGCCGGCGATCTGCGGGCCGATCCCGCGGCCCTCGGTGAGCAGCGTGTAGGTCCAGTTGCCCAGGGTCAGCTCCGCTCCGGTGTACAGCACAAACAGCGCGACGCCCGCCCAGGTCTGCGCCTGGCGCAGGCTTTCGCCCAGGGGGGTGTGGTATTCCATCCAGCCGCGCGCTTTGTCGCCGCTTCCCGCGTTTGCCTCAGAGGCCGGTCCAGGCGCCTTCCAGGCCGAGCGCGTGAGCCACATGGCCGCCCCCATTGCCAGCATGCAGGCGCCGACCAGGGCATACCCGGGGCGCCAGGAGGCCAGTCGGGACAGGCTGGCGGTCATGACGATTGGGCTGAGCGTGCAGCCGATGCCAAAAGCGGCGTGCAGCCACTGCATCTCGCCTTCGCCGTATTGCGCGGCCAGGTAGGTGTTCAGCCCCACGTCCAGCACGGCGCCGCCGAATCCGGCCACCACGCCAATCGCCACGAAGACGCTCCAGTCGGGGGCCAGGGGATAGCTCAAGTTGGCCGCGGCCAGCGCCAGGCTGGAGAAGATCAGCAGGGCGGCGATGCCAAAGCGCTTGGTCAAACCCGCCACCAGCGGGCTGGCCAGAAAGTATCCGGCCGTGAAGGAGAGCAACGCCAGCCCCATCGCGTCCAGCGGCAGGCCGAACTCGGCGCGCAGGCTGGGCCAGGCCACCCCCAGCAGCCCGCTCGGCAGCCCCAGCATGATAAAGGCGACATAAGCCAGCCTCAACGCGCTGGCCTTGGCGCGGGGTGTCTTCACGTCGCTGGATTGCATGCCAGGCTTCCTCCCAACGGGAAATGCTGCAAACCAATGGCAGTTTCCCGCTAGCTCCGGATTATACGCAATCCACCCTGACGTGTGGTAGTGATGGCTTCAGCCACCACTACCACACCAGCGCCTTGCCCAGTGCAACCATCCCGCCCACATTCTGCGCGCCGCAGGCTTGAATCCGCACCAGTTCGCCGGTTGGAGTACACTGATGATCAGATCACACTGATCACGACTTTTCCCTTGGGATGTGCTTCCTCAAAATACCTGAAAGCGTCGGCAGTCTCGCCCAATGGGTAACACGCATCCACAACCGGCATGATCTTCCCGGATTCAAGCAGGTCTCTGATCAAGAGCAGATCCTCTTGGCTCTGCGCCAGCGAAGTGACAGATACCCTCTTGTCCCCGGCTTTGGAGGGCCTTTTCCTCTTGCTCGCCGCCTGGATGAGTTGAAGCATCGAGCCACCGACAACCACATAGGTTCCTTCGGGTTTCAACGCTCGCAGGTATTCTGAGATCGGATGGTATCCGTTCACAGCCAGGATCAGGTCATACTGCTGCCCGTTTTGGGTGAAATCTTCTTTCCTGTAATCAATGACGTGATCTGCCCCGATCAACCGCACTATTTCCAGATTCCTCGTGCTGCACACCGCGGTGACTTCAGCCCCGAAAGCTCTGGCAATCTGCACGGCGAACGTTCCCACCCCACCAGAGGCGCCATGGATCAAAACCTCTTGCCCTGGCTGGATGTTTCCATTGTCGCGTAGTCCCTGCAAGGCGGTCATTGCCGCCAGAGGTACAGCCGCAGCCTGTTCGAAAGTTAGGTTGGCTGGTTTCAGCGCGATTGCGTTTTCCTTGGCGCAGACATACTCGGCAAAAGTGCCACGACCGGTCGCACTGGGCAAGTAGCCAAAGACCTCATCGCCCGGCTTGAACTGCTTGACGCTACCGCCAACCGCCTCAGCCCGCCCGGCCACATCAGCCCCGAGTATCTTGTTCTTGGGTCGCCGGAAGCCTCCCGGCATCAGGCGTACAAAGAACGGTTTCGCTCGCATGAGACGCCAGTCACGCGCATTTACGGATGCCGCATGAACTTGGATCAGGACTTCATCATCCTCGGGAGCAGGTTTTGCCACGTCCTGGAGCTGGAGAGCATCTGGCGAACCGTATCTCGTGCAGACAATCGCTTTCATTATTGCGCGCCTCCATTGCGCCTATCGTATAGATAACCGATGACTACTCCAAGCGCGAGAATCCTCAGAAGGTTGAACGTGGTGCCGATGAGAAAGTAACGCAACACATCACTTGTCGTGAGAAAACTTGCGGGACCCTGGAGCAGGATGGTGACAATTTCTGTCCATGATGATTCTGTTGCTAGTCCCTGACACCTTTGGTCAAGAGCCACAGAGTGAGTCCAAGTTCCGCAATCAAGCTGACGGCACAACAGGGGTAGCTCACAACCGCATAGCCGGGAAAAACAAAGTATTGCAGAAACCAAATCAGGACGGCGAGGCAATCGATCACTAGGAGGATGCCGAGCGCCCTTGGCAGGAATCCCGATTTGAAAACGAGGTAGCCTAGAGGCAATGTCCAGGCGCCGTAGAACAATTGCGCGCCCGTGAATGCAGTATTGCGGAAGCCCAGGAAGAACAAGGCCAGGGCATTGAGCTGCTGCGTGGAGAATGAAGCGAGGTACCCGGCGCCGCTTGCGAAGGGAAGGGCCGCGCAAAGGAAGAGCGCGCTCAAGCTAGCGATGGCGCCCCCACATAGGTTCAATAGCACAAACAGCAAGGCTATTGTCTTGTTCACCGGCTTGAGCAGGCAGTAGAGTCCCCAGGCGGTCAGGAAGAAAAGCAGGGTGGCTAGCAATTCGCAGACCAAACCGATGCGGAATTGGGTTTCATGGGCCAGGATGTTGGCCACCGTGGCGGCCGCGCTGGCGGGCACGATGATGCTCGCACGACCGAGCCCGTTGGCGATGACCGTCACGATGATATACGCGAGATACAGGAACCCTGCGATTCTTGCGATTTTCCTGTTTGTGTTCATGTGCCTGCCTTCTTGCATGATCTTGATGAGTTTCGTTCAGATGAGCGGGGAGGGTTTAGGGAGGGCCTTGAGCCCTCCCTCTCCCCAGTACCGCACATCTATGCCGCGCTCAGGAGCTCGTTCGTTTCCGCCTTCGCGGGCTCGGAAGCACTTGCAGACGGATAGAATCCCTTCACGATCAGCCAAACCGCCAGAACCATCTCCTGCAGAAAAATGGGAGCCGCCAGGGGGATGTAGCTGGTAATGCGGTTGCCGCTGAACAGGGCCAACACGCACGCCGTCAGCATCAGCATGATGGCGACGATACCCCAGCCCGAAAGCCAGCGGGGAATGAGCCGTGACTGGAAGAACAGGGTGTAGTACATGCATGCACCCAGGCAGAAGGCGAAGACACCTGCCAGAGCGGCCTGTTGGTGTATGCTCAGCAACAGATCGCCGATAGCCTGAAGCGACGTCCGATCGGCAGCGACTGCTGACGTGAACTGCTGGCCGAGCGTCAACAGGGACAACAGGCACACGATGCCGACCGTGT
>CAYZKS010000242.1:0-5036 GCA_964478725.1 uncultured Anaerolineales bacterium | reverse complement strand
GAAGTGCCTGTATGGCGCCTACCGTCCAGATGAGGGAGCGGTCTTCGTGGAGGGCAAGCAAGTACACTTCCACACGCCGCGCGATGGCCAGGCCGCGGGCATCGCCATGATCTACCAGGACCTGGCGCTCTTCAACAACCTGGACGTGGCCAGCAACGTGTGCGCCGGGCGCGAGTATCTCAACAAAGTGGCGGGGCTGGCTCTGCTGGACAAAAAGTCCATGCATGCCGATGCCGCGCAGCTGCTCAGCCGCCTGAAGATCAACATCAGCTCCACCAAGTTGCTGGTCGAGCGCATGTCCGGCGGCCAGCGCCAGATGGTGGCTTGCGCCCGCGCCATCGGCTGCATGTGCAAGGTCCTGATCATGGATGAGCCGACTGCGGCGCTGGGCGTGCGCGAGGCCAACACCTTGCTGCAGTTGGTGTCCGAGTTCCGCGATCAAGGGCTCTCCATCATCATCATCACGCAACGCATCCCCGACATTCTTGCGATTGGCAACCGCGTCATGGTGCTCAAGGGCGGGCAGCGCCAGGGCATCCTGGACGTGAGCGAGGTGCACTTGGACGATGTCGTCAACCTCATCATCAAGGGTCGCGCCAGTCAGGAAGAAGAGGCGGTTCAGTTCAAGTCCTTCGGATGACACACTCGCATGCACAGGCGCCAGACTAGGGGCGCGACAGCACTGCCTATGCCCTGCGCCACGTCTAGTGCGCGTCCTCTAGCTCAAGGCGCGGAGTGCGCGAATATACAGGACATGGGAGCGCAGACATGAACCAGCATGAACGTATTGCTGCTCTTTTTGGCGGGGATGTGCCAGATCGCGTGCCCTGGTTCGCCGACCTCACCTGGTGGGCATACGCCCTGGAGCAACGCGGTGAGGTGCCACCGGGTCTGTACTCGGGACAAACGAGTGGCAGTTGGCAGCCCTACCTCGAATTCGATGCCACCCCGGGCCTGATTGACCTGCACCGCGAACTCGGAGCGGGTTTCTACTTCGGATCGGGCTACTACCCCTATCGGATCATGCACGATGAGACGGTCCATATCACAGACGAGACGCACGGGCCAATCCTCAGAAAGACGATTGAAACTCCCGTAGGAACACTGACTGAGGAGAGAACATACCTCCCGGAGTCTTATGTCGAGGCGCTTTCCGTTCGCCAGATCAAGTCCCCTGCCGATCTACGCGTCCTGCGCTACGTGGCCGAACACGAGTACTACGAAGCAGACTATGAAGTAGCTGTTCGGCGCCGGCCGCAGGTCGACGACATCGGCATTGTCATGTACGTCATGCCCAGGACGCCAGCCATGGAGCTTATCGTCGAGAGGGCAGGCATTGGAACGTTCGTCACTCTGTGGCAAGAGGCGCAGTCGGAGTTGGAGGAGACCCTCCAGGTGATGGAACACAAACACGAAGAGGCAGCTGCCATCGTCGTGGCGTCGCCGGTCGAGTTCGTGTGGAGTGGGGCGGGCCCCCTCTCCTCGGAGGTTGTGGGCAGGCGATTCTTCGAACGCTACGTGCGTCCATGGGAGGAGAAATGGGTGCAGCGCCTGCACCAGGCCGGGAAATGGTCGCTCACGCACATGGATGGCAAGCTGCGTGGGCTGATTCGGGAGGTCGCCGGACTGGGACATGATGCCATCGAAGCTCTTACGCCGGCACCCGTCGGGGACATCACCATGCAGGAGGCACGAGAGTTGGCTGGGCCGCAAGTGATTCTTTGGGGCGGCTTGCCGTCCGTGTACTTCACACCCCTGGTGGACGACCAGGAGTTTGAACGAATGGTTCGCGAACTCTTGTCGCTGATGAGCCGCGAACCCCGCTATGTCTTGGGGGTTGGCGACCAGGTGCCGCCGACCGCGTTGCGCCACCGTTTGGTTCAGGTCGCGGAGCTTGTCGAACGCTACGGATCCTACGGCAGCTAGGGGAGAGGAGGTGCGTCAGAAGGCAAGAGCAGGAGCCACACGCAGGCGAGGACGGCTCGTGTATTCGAGGACTACCGGGCACACGAACTGACCTGGCGACGATTTCCTCGCAGCACATGAACGTGGTCGAGATTCGAAAACAACTATGAGGAGGGTACAAGTGAATCGCTACAAGATCATGACAGCGTTACTAGCGCTGGTTCTTGTAGTCAGCTCACTGGCGGGCTGTGCCCGCACAGAGAAGATCGTCGAAAAGGAAGTTGAGAAAGTCGTGACCAAAGAGGTCGAGAAGCAGGTAGTGGTCACGGCCACGCCCCCGCCCTGGGCACCAAGCTGCCGATTCCGAAGGTACGCGTGGCCCTGAACGGCCCGATCGCTACCCCGGACGTGGCGCTGCCCATGCTCACGCCGTCGGGCGTGACTACACTGCTCACCACTGGCCACCTCTTTCGTTTCGACAAGTCGAAGACCCCGCAGCCCGACCTGGTGGAGAGCTACGCCATCTCGCCCGACGGACTGGTGTGGACCATGAAGCTGCACGCCGGCCTCAAGTACCACGATGGAACCCCGCTCAAGGCAGCGGACGTGGTCTACAGCTTCAACCGCATCAAGGGCGCCGCTCCCACCAACAAGGCGCTGATCAAGAACGTCACCGAGGTGGAGGCGCCGGACGATACGACGGTCGTGTTTACCTTGAGCCAACCCGAGATCGACTTCCCCTACTTCTTCGCCAACTATTGGTGCGCCACCCACCCCAGGACAGGGTAGAGGGCGACAAAGACTACTTCCTGCATCCCTTGAGCGCAGGCCCCTACTACATCAAAGAGGGCAAGCCCGGGGATCCGCTATTCGTCCTGATGGAAAACCCCAACTACCACCGCGGTCCCATGGCCATTCAGTCTATCGATCTAGTGGTCACGTCGGATCAGACCTCGCGCACGCTGCAGCTCGGCCAGGGCGACGTAGATTTCGTGTACGAGCTGCCACCCTCGGTGCGCGGCGTCCTCGCGCCGGGCGTTACCACCACTCCCTTCAACATCGGCGGGATTATCCACCTGGTCTTCAACTTGAGCCGTGGCGTTGACACGCCCGCTGGCAACAACGCGGTGCGGCATGCCATTTCGCTGGCGTTGGACCGTGATGAGATCAGCAAGAAGGCCTTCTTCGGGGTGGCCACCGCCATAGATTCCCTCTGCCCTTCCACCTACCCGGAGAGGGTCCCAGTGTTGCCCAATGGGGGCAAACAGGACCTGGCGGGAGCCAAGGCGCTGCTGGCCGGCACGCCCTGCGAGAACGGCTGCAACATCACCCTGCAGACCTGGTCCGACCGGGCGGGCTGGCCCGAGGCCGCGACGGTGATCAAGGAGCAGCTGGCCAAGATCAACATCAATGTCATCATCGACAGCATTCCGGCGACCCTCTCCATGGGCCGCATGGACAAGGGCGACTACGACTTCTGCCTGGGTGGGATTGGACTCGGCCGTCCGACTCGCTTCTGGTTCACCAGCATGTTCGTTCCCGGCAGCTTCTGGACCGACAAGGCGCGCTACAACAATCCCGCGATGACTGCTCTGTTTGACCAGGCATCCAAGGAGGTTGATCCAGACAAACACGTAGAGATCTTGAAGCAGATCCAGCTGTTGGGGTTTGAGGACCTGCCGCATATCCCTCTCCTCGACCGCAACGTCCTGATCGGCAGCCGGCTCCCGCCCAACGTCTTTGCCATGACTAGCGGCAGCGACATCCTCTGGACCGCGACCCTGGCCGAGGCGAAGTAGACTTGGTGCCGCCCTCGGGGGCAACCAAGGACAACTCAAGACCCGTGAGCCCATCCGCGCAAGCCCATGGGCTCACGGGTGACTTTGACTGTATGGTCCGACACCCAGCTCATCAACAGGGGCGCGAAGGCGATGCTGCAGGATCCGGAACGTCGGCACAGCCGAGAGGCAACGTGTGGCCGAGTGCGTCATCCGGGAACCCAACTAGGAGATAGGCGGGAACCAGCTTCAGCGGCTGTTTGCGCTCTTCAGAGGAGAAGTGCCGGATCGCGTGCCTTGGTTTGCCGATCTGAATTGGTGGGCCTACGGCATGGAGCAGCGCGGTGAGGTGCCAACCGGCTTCTACTCCGGCCAAACGACGGGCGGTTGGCAGCCCTACACAAAGTTCGATGCTACTGCGAGCCTGATTGAGCTGCACCGCGGGCTGGGGGTAGGCTTCTATTTCAGAGGAGGGACGCGGCCGCATGGGCATGACCGTGGCTCAGGAGGTGCTGGACGTGCTGGGCGGCAGGCGCCCGCCCTTCCTGGCCAACCCCGAGGTTGGGAACGCCGCCGAATCTTGTCTTGAACGGAGCATACCAACGTGAAACGCAACGCCATCCGACAGAAGCTGCAAGAAGGCAAGACCGTCTACGGCACGATGCTGCAGGAGCTGCGCTCTCTGGCCGTGGTGCAATTGATGGCCATCGCCGGCTTTGATTTCCTGTTCATCGACATGGAGCACGGTGCCTACAACATGGAGACCGTCGCCGACCTGATCAAGGTGGCGCGGCTGGCCGAGATCGTGCCTCTGGTGCGCGTGCCCGACGCCGAGTACCACCTCATCGCGCGCGTGCTGGACGCCGGGGCGCAGGGCATCATGGTGCCGCGCATCGAGAGCCGCGAGCAGGTGGAGCGCATCGTGCGCTACGCCAAGTACCCGCCGCAGGGTGAGCGCGGCTGCTCCGTGCTCAAGGGCCACGCCGACTATCGCCTGGAGCCGCAACTGGAGTTCGCACGCCAGGCCAACCGCGAGAACATGATCATCTTGCAGATCGAGCGCAAGCTCGCCATCGAGCGCCTGGATGAGCTCTTCTCCGTGCCGGGCGTGGACGCGGCCGTGCTGGGTCCCAACGATTTGGCCCTTTCTTTGGGAATCGAGGAGGGCATGAGCAACCCGGTGATCGTGGAGGCCGTGGACAAGGTCGTGGCCGCCTGCCAGCGGCATGGCATCGCCAGCGGCATGCACGTCGGCAGTGTGGAAGTGCTGCGCACCTGGATGGCCAAGGGCATGCGCATGATCACGTATTCGACTGACCTGAACTTCCTTCTGGGCGGCGCCAGGAGCGGCCT
>CAYZKS010000241.1:0-5058 GCA_964478725.1 uncultured Anaerolineales bacterium | reverse complement strand
ACTACAGCCTGTCCTCGACCGCACGGCCACGAGGGCCGATACTACAGCCTGTCCTCGACCGCACGGCCACGAGGGCCGATACTACAGCCTGTCCTTGGCCGAACGGCCACAAGGGCCGATACTACAGCCTGTCCTAGACCGCACGGCCACAAGGGCCGATACTACAGCCTGTCCTAGACCGCACGGCCACAAGGGCCGATACTACAGCGTGTCCTCGACCGCACGGCCACAAGGGCCGATACTACAGCGTGTGCCCCAACGCACGCAGGGCGGCCTGCACGCGCTCCGGCGTGGCGGGCAGGCGGGTGATGCGCACTCCCAGGGCGTCGCGGATGGCGTTGGTGATGGCCGGCGCGGTGGGCGTGAGCGGCAGCTCGGACATGCCTTTGGCGCCAAACGGCCCCAGAGGGTGCGGGTCTTCGACGATCAGGGGCACGATCACAGGGCACTGCTCCGCGCGCGGCACTTTGAGCTTGCGCAGCGTGTCGGTGACGATGCGTCCCTCCTGAACGACGAACTCCTCGTACAGTCCGTAGCCCATGCCCATGACTACGCCGCCCTCGATCTGGCCCAGGATGTTCTGCGGATGGATGGCCGTGCCCACGTCGTGCGCGGCGATGACCTTGAGCACGCGCACCTCGCCGCTGGTCTCATCGGCCTCCACAATCGCGGCTTGCGTGCCGTAGCAGTAGGCCACGTGCAGGCGCAGCTTCTCGGGATCTCCGGCCAACAGCTCCTGGTCCGGCGCCAGGTTGCGGTAGCAGGTCGGCGCGGTGTAGTACTCCTCGGCAAACAGACGCTCGCCGGCGGCCTGCGCCCTCTGCGCCAGCTCCCCCAGCGCAGCGCTGCGCCCGCTGGCGCGGTGCAGCACTTGTCCCGCCTCCAGCTCCAATTCCGCGCGCGGCCAGCCGAACCAGGCCGCGGTGCGATCCAGCAGCAGCTCGCGCAGCTTCCCGCAGGCCAGGCGCACGGCATTGCCCTGCAGCAGGGTGGCGCGCGAAGCGGTGGTCATGAAGGAATCGGGGCAGTTTGCCGTGTCGCCGTTCACCACCTCGATCTGGCTGTAGGGCACGTGCAGGAGTGCGGCCGCGATCTGCGCCATGACCGTGTTCTGCCCCTGCCCCATCTCCACACAACCGCCGCGCAGGATCAGCTTGCCCGCGGCGTCGATCTCGGCCAGCGACCCGGCGCGGTCCACCACGCCAGGCCCCAAGCCCACGTTCTTGTACGCGGATGCCACGCCCACGCCGATGCGCTTGCCGGGCGCGGCCTGCGGCAAAGGCTCGGCGGCCAATGCCTGGCGCACGGCCAGCAACGTCTCTTTGATGCCCACGCTCTCCGTCAGGCGGTGGCTGGTCGCGGTCATCTGGCCCACTTCCAGCGCGTTGCGCAGGCGCAGCTCGAACGGGTCGAGGCCCAGGCGCCGCGCCAACTCATCCATCTGGCTCTCAGCGGCAAAGGCCACCTGCGGGCTGCCGTAACCGCGAAAGGCTCCCGCGGGCGGGTTGTTGGTGTAGACGCCGTACGAGTCCACCTTGGCATGGGGCACGACGTAAGGCCCGCAGGCAAAGGCCGCGGAACGCATCAGCACCGCCAGGCCTGCCGAGGCGTAGGCGCCGGTATCGCCGATGATGCTGGCCTCGACCGCGGTGAGGCGGCCGTCGCGCTTGGCGCCGGTGCGGTAGTGCAGGTATTCGGCGTGGCGCTTGGTGGAGACGCGGATGGATTCGCTGCGCGACAGCACCATCTTCACGGGCCGGCCGGTCACCAGCACTCCCAGCGCCGCCAGGATCTGCACGGTGACGTCCTCTTTGCCGCCAAAGCCGCCGCCCATGGGCAGGTTGATCACGTGTACCTTTTCCGGCGGCAGGGCCAGCGCGGCGGCCATCTGCGCGCGGTCCACGTACGGCCCCTGGCTGCCCACCGAGACCGCCACGCCGCCCCCTTGCTCGGGAGTGGCCAGGCAGGACTCTGGCTCCATGTAGGCATGCTCCACAAAGGGGGTGAAGTAGTCGCCCTCAACGATCACGTCCGCCTCGCGGAAGCCCTGTTCCACATCGCCCTTGCGCACGTGATTTTCGGTCAGGATGTTCCCGTCCGGGTGCAGCTTGGGGGCGTCGGGCTCCAGCGCGCGCTGCGGGGTAGTGACCACCTCCAGCTCGCGGTACCGCACCTGGATCCTGGCCAGCGCGTCCTCCGCCGCGACGGGCGTTTCGGCGTACACCACGGCCACGGGGTCGCCGACGTAGCGCACGCGATCGCCGGCCAGCACGGGTTGGTCGGCGTTGATCAGCCCAAAGGCGTTCTGGCCGGGCACGTCCTTGGCGGTCAGGACGGCGACCACGCCGGGCACCTGGGCAGCCGCGGTCACATCCACGCCCAGCACCTCGGCGTGGGGGTAGGGACTGCGCAGGGCGCGCGCGTGCAGCATGCCGGGCGCGTACAGGTCATCGCCGTACAAGAGCTGGCCGCTGGCCTTGGCCCAAGCGTCGTTGCGGGTCACGCTCTGGCCGATCACGTCCCATGCGGCCGGCAGCGCATCCCCTGGAGCCGCGGGGCTTTCTCCCGAATGCAGCCAGGCCGCGGCCTTGTGCACGGCGCGCAGGATGGCAGCGTAGCCGGTGCAGCGGCACAGGTTGTTGGACAGGGCGGCGCGGATTTCGGCGTCGCTGGGATCGGGGTTGCGGTCCAGCAGGGCCTTGCAGGCCATCAGCATGCCCGGGGTGCAGAAGCCGCACTGGATGGCGCCCTCTTCGATAAAGGCCAGTTGCAGCGGGTGGGGGCGGCCGTCTTGCGCCAGACCCTCCACGGTTTCCACCTTGGCGCCGGAGAGTCTTTCCAGGCGCAGCAGGCAGGCGCGCTGCGCCTTGCCATTGACGATCACGGTGCAGGCGCCGCAGTGACCCTGAGCGCAGCCGTTTTTGGTGCCGGTCAGGCGCAGCTCGTCGCGCAGGTAGGTCAGGAGCGTGGTCTGCGCGTGCAAGCCCTCGGCACGCACCATGCGTCCGTTGACCGAGAACTCGATTGTATCCGCCATGCCTTCACCTCCAGTTCAGAGAACTCTACCACGGAGGACACGGAGACCCACATGCATCAGTATCTCGCGCGCGCGGCGCAGGAACTCGCCCGCGCCGCGCGCACCGATGAACTCGCCATCGCGCACGATGGCCTGGCCGCGGCGCAGGGTGAGCACGGGACAGCCGTGCAGCTCCATGCCGTCATACGGAGTATAGTCCACATTCTGGTGCAGGTGGTAGTGACACAAGGTGACCCGCGCTTCGGGGTCGAGCACTACCAGGTCGGCGTAGCTGCCGGGGCGATGGCGCCCTTGGGCAGATACAGGCCGAAGATGCGCGCCGGATTGGTGCTGCACGCCGCCACCAGGCGCGGCAGGCTGAGACGGCCGCAGGCAATGCGCCCGTCCCGGATGCCCACGTCCGCCGCAAAGACGTCCGCGGCGGTGGCCACGCTACCGTTGGCGATGAGCAGGTCCAGTGCTTGCATCTTCACCCTCGCTTGCATGTGACGCGCGCGCTCCAGCTCACTCCAGCGTGATGGCGGCCACGGGGCAAACGCTGGCGCACAGCCCGCACCCCAGGCAATCGGCAGGTCTGGCCTGCACGCGCTGGCCGTCGTCGACGATGGCGCGCACGAAGCACACCTTGCTGCACAGCTTGCAGTAGGTGCAGAGCTCGTAGTTGATGCTGGAGTGCAGCCCAAAGCGCATCTGATAGCCCTGCAGAAGCTGGTGCGTCTTGCGGCGCAGGGCATTGATGTCCTGCACGCCCAGACGCGGCAACAGCTCGCGCAGGTCGCCGGCTACGCGGTCAAACACGCTCAGCCCGCGCAAGAGCGGCGCCGCGACCATGCCCACGCAGGTAGCCCCTACCATGGTCATCTCCACCACGTCGCGCGCGCTGCTCACCCCGCCCACCGCCACAACCGGGCGGTCTACAAAGCGAGCGATCTCGTAGATGTATTTGACCGTCACCGGGCGGATGGCGGCGCCGGAGAGGTAGCCCGTGCCATCCAGGCTGCCCATGGTCGGCATTCCTGTGTTTATGTCGACTTCCATGACGGGGCCGATGGAGTCCATGGCTGCGATGGCATCAACGCCTGCGGCCACGAGCTGCTTGAGCACCTCTTCCAGGTTGGGCAGGAAGGGAGGCAGCTTGCACATCAGCGGCACGCGAATGCGCGGCCGGGCCAGGCGGATGGTCTGCACCAGTTGCTCGGCGACATAGTCGCACATGGAGATGATGGGCGCGCCCGCGTCCTGCAGCGCCACAGCCATGTCCACAGCCTGCTGCGGCGTGACATAGTTCTTGGCAATGCTGGCCACAAAGGGCGTGCCGGGCTCCAGGCTGCGGATCTCTGTCATCCACTGAGCGAAGCCGATGTCCGACCAGTCCGCGTTCATCAGGCTGCGCCCGGTGCCGGCGATGAAGGGGCTGGGCGATTGCGCCGCGTCGGGCCGGATGCCCTTGGTGAAGACGATGCCCAGCTCGTGCTCCAGCGCCCAGCGGATGGTCTGCGCGTCGCGGCTGAGCGGGCCCTCGGTCACGGCCAGCGGGTTGCGCAGCTTCAGACCGAGGAAGTCAACGGACAGATTGACGATTGTGGTAGTCACTGCTATGCCTTTCCCCCTCTCCCCATCTCCTCAGGGGAGAGGGACGGGGTGAGGGGCTGTCCCTAAAGCACGCAAGTACGTGGTTGCAGTGCCACCCTCACCCCCTACCCCTCTCTCATGAGAACACTGGGAGAGGGGAGATTCGCCACTCACCCTCTCCCCATCTTCCCAGGGGAGAGGGTTGGGGTGAGGGGCTGTCCCTCAAGCACGCAGGTATGTGGTTGTAGAGCCACCCTCACCCCCACCCCCTCTCCCGTGAACACATCGGGAGAGGGGAGATCGCCGTCCTCCCTCTCCGCAGCTTTCCAGGGGAGAGGGGGGGAATCGTCTACTTTCTCATCGCCTGCGGCGTCGTGATGGACAGGGCGCCCTCCGGGCAATGCGCGACGCACTGGCCGCACTGGTCGCACATCAACACGGGGCCTTCC
>CAYZKS010000240.1:0-5076 GCA_964478725.1 uncultured Anaerolineales bacterium | reverse complement strand
AGTACATCAAACGATCGATATAGCCGTGCCGGGCTGGGCGCGCACGGTGGGATTCGTGCCTGCCGTGGTCGAGCAGGTAGCTCCCGCAGCTGCGAACGCGGTCTCGATCATCTGTGGCCCGCCGGTGATGATTCGGTTCACTCTGCCGGTGATGACCAAGCTGGGGTTTGGCAAGGATCAGATCTACACGTCGCTGGAGAACCGCATGAAGTGCGGCATCGGCAAGTGTGGCCGCTGCAATGTGGGCCGCAAGTACGTTTGCCTCGATGGCCCGGTATTCAGCATGGCCGAACTCGGCGAGTTGCCAGGCGAGTACTAAGTAAGTTGCAGAAAGTTCTTGGCACATTTCCAAAGCGCGGAGATCGTGAGCATACTGGTAGGATACCACTCCAAACCAGAGGCTCACGATGCTCCGCACAACATTGGATAATACGCAGCACGCTCAATTGCGCCAACTGGCGCGTACCGCCATCGGCCGGGTCGCCGCGCGGGCTCACTTTGTCCTGCTCTCTGCACAAGGCTACTCGCCGCCCCAGATCGGCCAGTTGCTCGGCTACGACGCTGCCACAGTGCGCTACTGGCTCAAGGCCTATCAGCGCCATGCCCTAAAGGGTCTGTACGACGCGCCGCGGTCGGGGCGTCCGCCCAAGGAGCCGCTCCTCGTCGGAATAACGCAGGCGCAGGCCAGTCAGCCCCCGCCCAACCTGGGCTATGTCCAGACCTGTTGGACGGTCGGGCTGCTGTTGCGCCACTTGCGCGAGCGCTTGCACCTGCGCGTCGGGGCTACGACGCGCCGCCAGGCGCTGCATCGGGCCGGGTTTCGCTGGACCCGCCCCAAGCTGGCGTTGCCCCGCCGCCGCGACCCGCAAGCGGAGGCCAAACAGGCCCGGTTGCAGGATGCGCTCCAGGACCCCCAGGCGACGATTCTGGCCGAAGACGAGTGCGATCTGCACCTGCTGGCCGTCGTGCGCGCGATGTGGCAGCGTGCGGGGCAGCAGAACGCCCTGGCTACTCCCGGGCAGAATGCCAAACGGGGGGTCTTCGGAGCGCTCAATCTGCGCACCGGCGACTGGCACAGCCAGCTGAGCGCGCATAAGCGCGGGGCGGAGTTCATCGCGTTCCTCACGCTGCTCCTCAGCGCGTATCCCGTGGGTGCGCTCTATGTGATTGTCGATAATGCCAGCATCCACACCAGCCGAGCAGTCCGCCGGTGGCTGGCGGAGCAACCGCGGCTACAGCTGCTCTACCTGCCGACCTACAGCGGCCACCAACTGAACCCGGTGGAGAAGGTATGGGGCGTGCTCAAGAACCACATCGCCGCCAACCGGTCGTACCCATCATTGGCCGCACTCGACCGGGCCATCGGTCGTTATTTTGCCGCCTTCACTCGGGCGGCGGCGCTGCGACTGATGAACGGCCCGCTCGCTCGTGCCGCCCAGGCGGCCGTGGCCCAAAACTGAAAGGAACTTTCTGTGACTTACCTAGTGCCTCGTTAGCGTAATTTGTCTACTTATTTCACAACGTGTAAACTGGATGACATGAGTAAGCATACCCATGTCCTATTGACCGAAGAACAACGTAGTGAGCTTGAGCAGTTGCTTCACAGCGGCACCCTGTCGGCCCGTACCAATACCAGAGCGCGTATCCTGCTTCTGAGCGACCGTAGCCAAGGCCAGAAGCGCACCGACCAGGACGTCGCGGAGGCAACCTTATGTACCAAGCGCACGGTCGGCAATGTCCGCCGCCGCTTCCTGGCGGGTGGCTTGCCGCGGGCGCTCTACGATCAGGAGCGTCCCGGCCATCCCCCGACCTTCACCGCCGAGACGGATGCGCAGCTCACGATGCTGGCCTGTAGCGCGCCCCCGGAAGGCGCCGGACGCTGGTCATTGCGGCTCTTGGCGGATCGCATGATCGAATTGGGCTATGTCGAGTACATCAGCCACGTCACCGTGCGCGAGCTGCTGAAAAAAACTAGGGTGGCAAAACTAACTTGAGTAGCTGGATCTCGAGATTGGCGAGATAAGCTTCTGGGTCACGCCGAAAGCGGCGTTGCAGCACGCGCTGTTGACGACGTTGATCCAACTCCGCGCGCAGAGCGCGCCAGGCGTCCCGATCCTCGATCGCCAAATCAGCGGCACCGAAGGTGCGTTGGCGCGTGGCCAACGCGGCCACGATACGCACCGACCCCCGGAGCACCAAGGTGGCGGAAGCCCTCTTGCGGCCATTCACCCGCCGCTCATGATAACGATACGCGCCAAAGAGGTGCTCCAAATCATTGTTGGTGCGCGGCAAGCCCGGCACCTCATAGCACGGGAACAGCCCCGGCCAATAGCTACGCGTCACCTTGAGGAAATGCGCCACCCCAGGTTCCAGTTCGGCTGCTTTTGTCCGCCAGCGCTGCATGGCTCCCAGCAAGCCTCGATAGCGCCGTCGTACCTGCTGCCCCTCCAGCTCGGCCGGATTGTCCAAGATTTGCGCCGCGCTATGCACCCACCCGTAGACACTATCCAGCGGCTCCCACAGCGGGGCCGTGTCCTGCAACCCCCGCGCTAACAGGATTTGCAGTTTGCGCAGTTCCTCGGGCAAGGCCCCCTTTCCCCCAGCCGGTCCAAACTCTGGACAATCGTGGTCAACCGGGTGTGTAAGCGCAGACCGGCGGCATCCAAGGGGGGCAACCCGTCATCCGTCAGCGCGCTGCGTACCGCTTGACAGTATCCCTGCGTGACCTGTCCGACCGCATCCGCGCGGCCTTCCACCGACCGTTCCAGAGGGCGTACGCCACGCACACGCTTCTTCAGCTCTTTCTTGGCGTGACGGTCTGCTTCATAGATGAGCTTGGCGGCCTCGCGCAGATAGTGATAGTGACAGAGACCATGGGGCGCCTCGGGTAACGCCTGGGCGACCGCCTTACGAATCGACTGTTGTCCGTCGCTGATCACTCCCACGACCGGCACGGGCAGGCTATCCACCACCTCGCTGATTAACGCCGCGAGATCCTCCTGGGTGGCCGACAACAGAGGGCGTGCAAGCAGCACCGCGCTGGACAAGCAATCGCGCAGCACCCACAGCACCTCCTGCCCCACATCCGGTTGTAATCCGTCGATGGCCAGGATCACCCGCCCTTGTGCTGCTAACGCCTGACTCACCGCCCCATGGCCTGGCCGGGACAAGCTCACCAACTCCTCATAGCGTGCTAACAGATTCGTGACGCTGCGGGGACTGATCTGAACCCCGCGACTCTGCAGCTCCCCATGCATCTCGGTCACGGTACGATGCGTTTGATAGCGCCACGCTCCGATCTGCGCCATAACATCCAAACCGAACTCATGCCCCGGCAGAACCCAGCGCCCTTCTTCTTCCGGGCGATAAGGGCGGTGATAACGGCTGCAGTCTGGCGATGGGCAACGTCGTATCTTGAGCACCAAGCGCACGACCTCGCTTAATGTCGTGACGGTCCGATGATTCTCATAGGCCACCCACATCAACCGCCCACACTCGGGGCACTCCTGCTGGACACAATCCAAGGTTTCTGTCCGTGTTGGAGCCGGTCGCGCCGCTGTTCTGGCCATGCTGAACTCCTGGGGTCGTCTTGGCGCCTACTCTATATCATCCCCGCAACTATGTCTAGTCGGTTTTGCCACCCTAGAAAAAAACGCGCTGCGACCCTGGCGGGTCAAGTCCTGGTGCCTGAGCGGGACGCCCTCCGGCGCCTATGTGGCCAAGATGGAGGACGTGCTGGACGTCTATCACCGGCCCTACGACCCCCGCCGACCGCAGGTGTGCCTGGATGAGAAGAGCAAGGAACTGCATAGCACGCCGCGCGGCAGCCTGTCGCCCGAGCCCGGGCAGCCGCTGCGCCAGGACTACGAGTACGAGCGGCACGGCGTCTGCAACCTGTTCCTGGCCTTCGAGCCGTTGCGGGGGCGGCGCAAGGTGCGGGTCACGGATCGTCGCACCAAGCAGGACTTTGCCGAGCAGTTGCGTCTGCTGGCCGATGAGGACTATCCCGAGGCCGAGCGCATTGTGTTGGTGGTAGATAACCTGAACACGCATGGCCCGGGGGCCCTGTATGAGCGCTTCACTCCGGAAGAGGCGCATCGGCTGGCGGCCAAGTTCGAGTGGCATTACACGCCCGAACATGGCAGTTGGCTCAACGTGGCGGAATGCGAGCTGGCCGTGCTCACCCGCCAATGCCTGGATCAGCGCATCCCGGACAAAGACACACTCATCCGGGAGGTCGCCGCCTGGGAAACACGACGCCAGCGTGCAAGCGTCAAAGTGGATTGGCAATTCACCACTGCTGACGCGCGCATCAAGCTCAAGCGTCTCTATCCGATTGTAAAAGAGCAAGTTCTTGCCTAACGAGCTACTAGTGGGTCACTTGGTGCGACCCTTGCCATAACTGACCAAAGATGGTAAACTGGCGGGCAAACAGGGCTTGTAGGAGTGCCAGATGACCCGCCATCGGATAGATCCGCTCCGCAGTCTGACCGACGAGGAGCGGGAAGTGTTGACCCAGATCAGTCGAGCCGCCAGCGAACCGGCGGCGCATGTCGCGCGTGCCAAGGCCTTGCTGGCCGTGGCCGAGGGCCAGACCTACACGGCCGCTGCCCAAGCGGCCGGGCGCCGCGCGGGTGATGCGGTTGCCCAGTTGGTGGCACGCTTCAACCGAGAAGGCCTGGCCGCCATCGCCCCACGCCACGGGGGTGGCTTTGAGCCGCGCTACGACTCAGCGGCCCATGCGCGGATACTGCAGGAAGCCCGACGGAAGCCGGATCGGGATCAGGATGGCACGGCCACATGGTCTCTGACGACCCTGCGGAAGGCCCTGCGGCATGCGCCGGACGGCCTACCCGCCATTAGCACCTACACGATCTGGGTGGTCTTGCACGAAGCGGGGTTCAGTTGGCAGGCCAGCAAGACCTGGTGCGAGACCGGCACCGTGCAGCGCAAACGCCAGTCTGGGTTGGTGCAGGTCAGCGACCCAGACACCGAGGCTAAAAAAACTGATTGAGCAGGCCTACCAGCTAGGCGAAGCGCAGGGCTACGCCGTGTGGTGTGCCGATCAGGCCGGGC
>CAYZKS010000239.1:1729-5169 GCA_964478725.1 uncultured Anaerolineales bacterium | reverse complement strand
GAACCGCCCTGT
Organism: uncultured Anaerolineales bacterium; assembly: GCA_964478725.1. Classification (GTDB taxonomy): domain Bacteria; phylum Chloroflexota; class Anaerolineae; order UBA2200; family UBA2200; genus CAYZKS01. Next base: position 5,157 of record CAYZKS010000239.1, on the reverse strand, counting down.
CTCCCGCAGGGCGATCGGCAAAGGGCCATGCTACGTCACACAGCCTCGACGTCGTTTGCATCTTGGCGTCGAGTCCCGCGCAGCGCTTCTGTCGGCCCTAGCCTCATACCGTCCCTGCGTGCGCAGAACGATGATTGAACTCCTGCTGTGCCTGGGCCCGCCGCGTTTCGGTCACAGGCTCGTCACTGATGATCTGTCCATCGCGCAAACGCACGATACGCTGGGCCTGCGTCGCGATGCTGGGCTCATGCGTGACCAACACCACGGTGATGCCCTTTTCCTGGTGCAAGCGGTGGAAAATGGACATCACCTCCTGCCCGGACTTGGTGTCCAGGTTGCCGGTTGGCTCGTCGGCGAGCAGAATGGAGGGCTCGTTGACCAATGCACGGGCAATTGCCACGCGCTGCTGCTCTCCGCCCGAAAGCTGGCTGGGGCGGTGGTTGGCGCGTTGCGCCAGTCCCACTCTCTCCAGGGCCGCCAGCGCGCGTTCGCGGCGGTGGTTGTCTCGGCCGTAGATCAAGGGCAGCTCCACGCTGTCTACTGCCGGCGTGCGGGACAGCAGGTTAAAAGTCTGAAAGACAAACCCCACCCGTTTGTTGCGAACCCGCGCCAGCTCGTCGTCATTCATGCAGCTCACGTCTTGGTCTAGTAAGTGGTACGAGCCGCTGCTTGGGGAGTCCAGGCAGCCGATGATGTTCATCAAGGTCGACTTGCCGGACCCGGAGGCGCCCACGATGGCTACCATCTCACCCTCGCGCACCGCCAACGAAACGTCGTTCAGCGCCTGCACCTCCACCTCTCCAGCCTTGTACACTTTCGACACATTGCGAAGCTCAATCACGTTTTGCATGGATTGCCTCCAGGGGTTTCGTCGCCATGTCCGCCGCGACCGTCGGGTCAGCTTGCGACGCGGAAGTCTTCAACAGCGAGCTCTGCGCGCGTTGCGTCCTCTGCTATCTGGTATTCTAGCAGGCACTTGTGAAGGCTTTGTCGGCAAGTTCTCAGGATATTATCAGGATGCAAGCACAAGGGGCCGGGCTTCTGAGCTACGCAGGTGGGGCATCCCTGGCCCTGTCAAGCGGCGACAGAGCGCGCAGAAGGCAACAGCGAACTATGAGCAGGCTCTCGGCCAGATGGCCGATGGCTGCTTGCAGCCCATGTCCGATCGCGCTACAATGCGGCATTGGGTTTGCGCAAGACCAAATGGCCTGCGACCGCTCTCTCCGCACTGACCCGCAACTGACACGTGCACTACAGGAGGCCGCGATGAAGACTGCTCTGCGAATTGCGCTCACAATCTCGTTGGCGTTGAGCTTGCTGGGAACATCGCTATTGCGGGCGTGTCCTGGGTCGGCTGATAGTGGCGTGTGGAACGCGTACGATCCGGTGGGCGAGGTTGTGCCTCCGTCCGACGCCCCGGATCCTCAGGTGCGCGCGGTTGAGGAGTACCGTGGCTACGTGTACCTGCTAACCAGGAATGGCATGCTCTACACCTACGATGCGCGCGCCTTGCCCAGTCGCACTGCCTTTACCACGTACTCCCAGCCCATAGCCAGCCTGGATGTGGATGCGGGCAGCGCTCTGCTGCGCAACGGTCAGTGGCTGTACGCCTGCGGTACGAGTGGGCTGGCCGTGCTGGATCTGGCCAACCCCGCTCGGCCCGGCGTGCACGTCGCCGCAGACGGCGCAGGCAGGTTCTACAACATGCTGCGCCAGGGCGACCGCCTTTTCCTCTGCGGCCGGGAAAAGGCCACGATCTATTCCCTGGCGGACGTGGCACACCCAGCGGTTCTCGGCAGCTATGAAGCCATCGGCAAATCGTTCTTCGCGGTCGCTGCCTACGGCGATACCATGTACCTTTCCGAGCTCACTAGCGGAGTATCCGGCGGCATGCTGCGCGTGCTGGACATCTCTGACCCGTCGCACCCGATCTCGCTCCAGGCCGTTACGCTGGCGGAACTGCCCTATCACTATCGCCTCGTTGGTGATCGACTGCTTTCTGGAAGCACTGGTGATGTCAGCCTGTGGAGCCTGGCGAACCCACGCCAGCCGTTGCTACTGGACACGCAAGAGTCGTCTGCGCGCGTTTGCGCGCTGGACGGGGACAACGTGGTAGTGTCGCGCGATGTGTTTCGGCCGGACGGCAACCTTCTGGTCCAGGTGGCGACGTTCACCTCGACTCAGACCCAGCACGACGGCCACCCGTATGGCAGCGCCGTCGGTTCCGGCTACGCATTCCTGGCCGAAAACATGCGTGCGTTGGTTCTGAAGGGCTTAACGCCGCCAGAAGCCTGGCCATACCAGATTCGCCTTCCGTTGGTGAAAGCCATCAGCAGATGACGAGGGACTGCCAGCACATCGAGAGCGCATAGGCGCGTTCTGAATATGCCCGGATGCGTTTGGTCGTGGACATGTGTTGGCAGGTGCGGTCGGCTATTCCTTCAGCTTATCGTGCGAGTTATCGCAGTAGGGCGGGTTCAGCGTGTGCTTGCACTGGCACAGCGACACGGTCTGGTCCTCGCTGAGCGTGAACTTGAGCGGGCTGAATTTGGTGTGACGGTGCGCACCGTCGCAAAAGGGCTGCTTCTGCGAACGTCCACAGGTGCACCACACGTACGTGCCGGCCTTTAACTCAACGACGGCCGGCTTTTTGTCTGCGATCACGGGTTCGGGCATGCGCACTCTCCTCATTCGATCTCGCGCCTCCCTGACCTGCCTGCCATCCCAGGGAGCACGTCGGACCATTCGCGCACAGCGTGCGCGTGAACGCGATTATAGCGGCATCGGCGTACCTGTCAATCTGCCGCGCTCTCCTCCACGGGGCTGCTGCTCTTGCCGCGGCATGAGCCACATATCATTCGCCCGTGACCATTCTGAAACCGGACCTCAACTCTGGCGTGCTATACTCCCTGCAGGGTGTGGTAGCCTCCGCACTCGCCCACCTCAAGCGCCGCTAGAGGAGATGTGCTATGCGACACAGGACGCTCGTCTTCTGGAGTCGTTGCTTTGCGCCCTTGCTTGGATTGGCGTTGGCCCTGCTGTGCCTGTGGAGCCTCACCCGCCTCGCCGTCAGCGCTCAGTCAGGCCAGCCCCTGGCTGACCTGCAGGTGGAGAAGTCGAGCGAAGGTGGGGTCTTCCCTGTAGATGGCCCGCTGGTGTTTGCCGTGAACGTGCGCAACGCTGGTGCGGGCGTAGCGCAAGACGTGCGCCTGCGCGACATCCTGCCCGCGGGCACGGCGTACCTCACTGACACCAGCGGCGCGGCGATCAGCGTGGAGCATGGCGAGCTGGTGTGGGAGCTGGACGCCGTAGGCCCTGGCGCCAGCCGGCGCTTCTACCTGCTGCTGAGCCACCTTGCCGCCTCAGGCACAACCCTGCATAACCAGATGTTCATCTCAGGACTCAACGAGGGAGACACGTCGAACAAT
>CAYZKS010000239.1:0-1629 GCA_964478725.1 uncultured Anaerolineales bacterium | reverse complement strand
CAGGTGCGTCTGGATGCAAACCGCCTCGTGTTGGCCGTGCCCGCCGTGCCCGGCAACTGGGGCGACGCGTTGCAGGTGCGGCTGCGGCTGCATCCCAACGCGCCCGTGGGCGCCGAGCTGCGGGGCGCGGCCGACCTCGTCGTGGGAGGGGACCTGAATGTGGAGGACAAGCATGCGGAAGGCCTGGCGCGCGTGGCCCGACCGCGCGCGGACGGCGCGGTCAGGTTAGAGTTCGCCGCTGGCCAGTGGGTGCCCGGCGGCTATGTGGAGTATGACGCCTGGTATGGCAACCAGGGCAACACCATGTTGCACATGGCGCTCACCGACACGCTGCCCGCCGGCACGCGCTTTCAGTCCTTCCGCCTGCGATTGCCAGGCGATGCCTACCAGGACCTGGTGCCCGTGCGGCAGGACGACTCTGCCGCGGCCTGGGATATCCCTGGCCTGGAACCCGGCGTCTGGCAATATGGCCGCTTGCGCTTGAGCATCCTGCCCGCAACCGCGCCAGGAAGCGTGCTGGAGAACTGCCTCGAAGGCTCCATTTCCGCCCAGGACATCCGGCCATTCAATGATCAGGCCTGCGTCACCGCGGTGGTGCATTCCCCCGGCCCGAACCTCTATACGCATGGCAGCAGCACGTGGGACAGCGCAGCGCGGCCGGCCTACGAAATCGGCTTCGCGAATGTGGGCAGCCTGCTGCTGGATGGCGCCAGCTTCACCGTCACCTACCCGGCTTCCACCACGTGGACCGGCATACTCTACTCTTGGGGGGCCGAGGTCCAGATCACACATACTGCCCAGCAGCGACGCTTGGTAGCAAGTGTCTTGGGGATCCCAGCCGGAGCCAGTGGCGGTTTCGGCTTCCCGCTGCAACTCGACCCGGCTCTGATAGGCCAGCGCGGTATGGCCTTCACCTGCGCGCTGGAGGCTTCCGCGCCGGGCGATGTCTATCCTGGCGACAACCGCTTGGAGCTCGCGGCCTACAGCGGCCCTGACGTGTACGTGCGCCAGTGGCTCAGTGGCGGCGCGCTCGACCTCGGCGAGCTCGTGACGCTCACGTGCGAGTTTGGGAACAGCAATCGCTGGTGGGGAACCCAGGCCGGTATTCACATCACGAGCACCTTGGCGCCAGGTCTCGAATTCGTGAACGCCTGGAATCCCAACGACTGGACGACCGAGTGGCAGCCTGACCGCAGTGCGAATGGCGACCTGGTGTGGAGCTGGGGCGCGGCTGAGCCCGAGAGCCGCTGGGCCTTCCGCATGGCCGCTCGCGTGAGCGGCTCCCTGCCATGTGGCGCGCCTCTGATTCACACACTGCGGGCCTACAGCGACCATCCGGGCGATGCCGAGTTTTTCTTGGACAACAATGTCTCTGCCTTGCGCGTCAGGCAACCCGGCAACGCCTGCCGGCTATTCCTGCCCGTGGTCAAGTCCCAACGCTAGGCGGGTCGCTTCCACCGGTACCCGAACCTGCTTTCTGCTCGCGCCAACAGGTCCTCGCCACATGATCTGACACCCCGATGGTCTTCTCGACGTTCTAGAGTGAATGTTAAGTAAATTTTGGGTGTCTAAAGGCTTTCAGCGCTTGACACTTGCGAGCTTGCCTCCTATACTGAGATGCAGAGGCAA
>CAYZKS010000238.1:0-5182 GCA_964478725.1 uncultured Anaerolineales bacterium | reverse complement strand
TGGGATCACGGCGGAGACGCCTCCCGCCCTTCCGGCTGGCTGCAACTGACCTCCGACGGCAACAACCAACTGGGCTGGGCCTGCTACAAGGCGCCGTTTTCTTCGGCGCAGGACATCGTCATCCGCTTCGAGTACGCCACGTACGGCGGCGATGGCGGGGAGGGCTTCACCTGCTTCCTCCTGGATGGGGCTACCAGCAGCGCGGCCTTTCGCATCGGCGAGGGCGGCGGCAGCCTGGGGTACGCCGACGGCTGCTTCCCGCACGACGGCTTGCACAATGCCTGGCTGGGCGTGGGCTTTGATGAACGCGGGAACTTTGCCCGCTCGAGGCCGCAGTGCGAGCAGGATGGCACGTCCTACCCTGCTCCGGACGTAACCCTGCGCAGCTCGGTTGGCCGCCCGGCCGGCGAGGCCCGCCTGGTCTACGCGCCCGCCAGCCCAATCGAAAGCTACGCCCGTCTCGGGTACGCCAGTCTCCCACAATCGGGCTCGGACAACGCCTCAGTGGTGGTAGGCCTTGACATGCTGGACGAATCCACGGGCCCACCGCAGTCCCACATAGGCGGCAGCGCCCACCGCTCGCCGGGGGTGACCCTGCGCGGCGCAGGCGATTGGTTCTCCGGCTACGCCCACCTCACTCACGCGCCCTCCAGCTCCATCGAAGGCGATCCTGCGGACTATCGCAGTGTCGAGATTGCACTGGCCGCCAACGGGCGCATCCAGGTCAGAGTGCGCTTCGGGCCGTCCAGTCCCTGGACGACCTTGATTGACGACTATGACCTGGCGCCCGACAGCAGGCCCGCCAGCTTCAAGCTGGGCTTTGCAGGCTCCACCAGCGACTACAGCAACCGCCATCGCATCCGCAACCTGACGGTGCTCGCTGCGGCCAGCCCGCTGGATGATTCCGTCATCTTCGCCAAGAGCGCCCAGCCGAGCGCCAGCCAGGACGTGACGCTCAGCCCTGGCGCTGCGGCGTACTGGGCGATGGCGAGCACGTGGACGTCCGCCCCGCTCTTCGAGGCCGCCGGCGCCGCAACCAGCCTGTCGTCAGCTCGCCCTCAGTAGACTGGCTGTCACACCAAGCGCTCAGCGTTCGCCAAGCGCCTGTCAGCAGATGGCCCTGCCGGGCATCGGCGAGCAGGTCAACTCGGCCGCCTGTCTATGACAGAAGTCGCACAGCCATCTGCCACCCCAAAGAGCCGCCCCTTGCAGGCGCAGTTGCGCGACTGCATGACATAGCCCTTCCTGTGGCCAAGCAGCAGGCGATCGCAACCCCGTCGACGGTTCAGCGGCCAACGGTTCACAGGTTGGTTGTATTCAGGCTGGCGCGGGCACGCTCCTATGGAAGGCGCGAGACTCTACCGCACGCCGGGATCAGAATCCAGGGCATTTCAAGTAACTGCTATGTTCTTCAACATTGACAGATCTGCAACTATGTGCTAGAGTGACCATCGCTTCGATCGACATCGCTCCCACGCCCGGCTGCCTCGAGTACCCAACGGTCTGTGTTGTGTAGATTATGGAAAGGGAGGAAATCGCATGAGACTCAGAACCGGAAGCATCGTGTTGTTGGCCGTGTGCATCTTCTTTGCCGTCGCTGGGAGCGCCTTGGCGCAACCGACGGAAGGCTGGCGCGAGGGTAGCAGGCTCAGCCTCAGCCTCAACGACCCGCCCGTGGCCGCCGACGACAGCTTCAGCACCAACGAAGACACCCTGTTGAGCCCGGCCGCGCCCGGCGTGCTGGGCAATGACACCGACGCGGATGGCAACGCGCTCACGGCGAACCTGATCAGCGGCCCATCGCATGCGGCCGCGTTCACGCTGAGCAGCAACGGCGCGTTCAACTACATGCCCCAGGCCGACTACAACGGGGACGACGCCTTCAGCTACCGCGCTTTCGACGGCACGGACTATAGCAACGTGGCCACGGTGGAGATCAGCGTGCATGCCGTCAACGACGCGCCTGTAGCCGTGGATGACATCTTCAGCGCCACCGAGGATACCCCACTCAACCAGGCCGCGCCCGGCGTGCTGGGCAACGACAGCGATGGCGACGGCGACCCGCTCAGCGCGGACCTGATCAGCGCGCCCTCGCACGCGGCCGCGTTTGCGCTCAACAGCGACGGCTCCTTCAGCTACACGCCCGAGGCCGACTACAACGGGGACGACGCCTTCAGCTACCGCGCTTTCGACGGCACGACCTACAGCAGCGTGGCCACGGCCAGCCTCAGCGTCAGCGCCGCCAACGATGCGCCCGTGGCCAACGACGACACCTACGGGGTGGATGAGAACACCCTGCTCAGCCCTGGCGCGCCCGGCGTGCTGGCTAACGACAGCGACGTCGACGGCGACCCGCTCAGCGCGGACCTGATCACCGGGCCGTCGCACGCGGCTGCCTTTGCTCTCAACAGCGATGGCTCCTTCAGCTACATGCCCGAAGCCGACTATACCGGGGACGACGCGTTCACCTACCGCGCTTTCGACGGCAGCGACTACAGCCAAGCGGCAACGGTGGAGATCAGCGTGCACCTGGTCAACGATGCGCCCGTAGCCGTCGATGACAGCTATGGCACCAACGAGGACATCTTGCTCAGCGTGGCGATGCCTGGCGTGCTGGGCAATGACAGCGACGCACAGAGCGACCCGCTGACCGCGGAGCTGCTGGACTGGCCTTTGCACGCCGAGGCGTTCACACTCTACGACGACGGCTCCTTTGACTACATGCCGGAGGCCGACTACTACGGCTTCGATGCGTTCACCTACCGCGCGTACGACGGCATGGAGTATAGCGAGGCGGCTAGCGTAGACATCCACGTCAACGCCGTCAACGACGCGCCTGTGGCGGCTGACGACAGCTTCAGCACAGATGAGGACACCCCGCTCGGCCAGGCCGCGCCCGGCGTGTTGGCCAACGACACCGATGCGGAAGGCGGCCCGCTCACGGCCGAGCTTGTCAGTGGGCCAGCGCACGCCGGCACTTTCGCGCTCGACGGCGCCGGCGCATTCGAGTATGCGCCCGAGGCGGACTATCACGGGACCGACGCGTTCACCTACCGCGCCTACGATGGCAGCGACTACAGCGAAACGGCTACGGTGAGCGTCCAGGTCAACGCCGTCAACGACGCGCCTGTGGGCGTGGACGACAGCTTCAGCACCGGCGAGGACACCCCGCTCAGCCAGGCCGCGCCTGGCGTGCTGGCCAACGACACGGACGCGGAGGGTGACCCACTGACGGCACAGCTGGTAGGCGGCCCTTCGCACGCCGCCGAGTTCACGCTCAGTGTGGATGGCTCCTTCCAGTACACGCCTGAGGAGGACTATAACGGGGCCGACGCGTTCACCTACCGCGCCTACGATGGCACTGGCTATAGCGACGTGGCCACGGTGGAAATCAGCGTCAGCGCCGTCAATGATGCGCCCGCAGCCGTCAACGACGCGGCTTTCACCAGCGAGGATTCGCCCGTGACCGTTCACGTGTTGGACAACGACTCGGACGTCGAGATCGCGCGCGGTGAGACGGGGCTGCACCCCGGACACTATGCGCACTTGCGCGTGGTCGCTGTGGGCGTGCCCGAGCATGGCAGCGTCTCGACGGACGGCGCCAACGTGATGTACACGCCGACTGTGACCTTCCGTGGCCCGCAGGTGTTCACCTACACACTCAGCGATGGGCTGCTGACGCGGGAGGGGCAGGTCAGCGTGCTGGTCAATCCCGTGCAGCTCATCACCCTGGACAAGGATGATTCCCCCGACCCCGTGCCGGCGGGCTGGAGGATCCGCTACCTGATCCGCGCGTACAACTCCTGCCAGACCGTCCTGACCAACGTGGTGGTGACGGATGTGCTCGCGTTGGGCACCAACTTTCACTCCTGCACACAGGGCTGTGAGGGCCTGTACACATCACCCATCGTAAGCTGGACCATCCCCAGCTTGCTGCCAGGCTCTTACGTGGACCTTGAACTGATCGTGGACACCAGCATCACGCTGCGCGGCGCGATCAGCAACATGGCCTACGCTTCGGTCTTTGGAACGCTGGTGGCACAGGCTGAGGAGACCACGACAGTGCTCACGCCCACGGCCACGCCCACCGCCACTCACACTCCGACCGCCAGCCCCACGCCCACATCCACGCCCACGTCGACCGAGACGCCCACGGCCACGCCCACCGAAGTTCCAAGCGCGACGCCCACCGAGCTGCCCATGCAAACGCCCACAGCGACGCCGACAGCCACTTCCACCCCGGGGCTGGGTGGCCTCGAGGTGTACGCCTGGAATGACCTGAACCGCGACGGCCAGCGCGCTGCGACCGACCCGCCGCTCAAGGGTGCGGTGATTGAGGTATTCGCGCAGGAGCCGGAGGTTGGCGGCCCGTCCCTGCTGCGCTTTGCTCCCCTGGTGAGCTGTGTGACCGGCGCCGATGGAATCTGCACGTTCCAAGATCTGCCGGCCGGAGACTACTGGGTGGTGGAGACCAACCCGCACGGCATGTACTCCAGCACGCCCGACACGGTGCAGGTCACCGTACTGGCGGACCAACTGGTGAGGGTGGAGTTTGGCGACTGGAGATGGCAGGTGTTTCTGCCGGTGATCAGGAGAAAAGGTTGACAGTTGCCAGTTTCCAGCTACCAGTCAACGCCTAACGGTTGGCACTGGCCGTATTGACCTGGCAGCCTGGGTCGCGACAGCCGGGAAGTCGCAGGGCTGGAATGGCGGCCCGGCCAGCAGAATAGTGCGTGCGGCACGAAGGACCTCAGGGTGAGCGGTCTTTGGCTCACTCTGAGGTCTCCACGTGTGTCCGCGGCCCCGCCGTCTCAGCCGCGTTCGTCCTGCCGGGGGCTGGCCCAGCGCCGGAGGAGCGGAAACCCGGGAAGGATCGTGCCTGCTCCCTGGCGCGGCGCCGCGCCCGCGATAGCGTCGTTCCATCCAGGCAGCTTGATGCCAAATGCCCCTCAGCCCCTTGCGGCAGAACTGCCCCTGACTTGACCACCGTCGCGCTTGACGCGACCGTCCGTCGCCACGAACGGACGATCAGGGCCGCCGGGATGCAATCCTCGAACCTACGATGATCCAGATGAAAGAACGTTCAGGAAGGTACTGCAAGCCTCGTAGCAGCGCATTCATCTTGGTGCGTCTTTACGCTGCCTTTACTGAACAAATATACATTATTGACAAGTTTGTAAAC
>CAYZKS010000237.1:0-5197 GCA_964478725.1 uncultured Anaerolineales bacterium | reverse complement strand
GCCGGAAGCATGACCATCAGCAAGAGCGCCCAACGCACGGTGGTGAATGCGGGCAGCCACATTCGCTACACCATCGTCGTGCGCAACACCGGGGCCACCGCGCTCTCCAACCTGCACGTCGTGGACAACATGCCGGCGGGAACCTACTTTGACGGTGCGGACATGGGCGGGCACGAGACCTCGCCCGGTTCGCGCGTGGTGGTGTGGGATGCTGCTGCGTTGGACGTTGGCGCCAGCCTGACCTTGCACCTGCTGGTCAGTACGGGATTGTCCGTGCGCGGAATCGTCAGCAACGTGGCCTCTGCCAGCGCTGACGACACGCCGCCGGTGCAGACTACTTGCGACGTGCAGGTGGTTGCTCCCATACCGCCCACCAGCACGCCCACGGCCACGCCCACGGCCACTCCCACCGCTACTTCCACTGCCACGCCCACCGCCACACCGGTGTGCATGGATGCCTTCGAGCCCAACGAGACCCTGGGCAGCGCCTGGCCACTCGTGCTCGCCAGCATCCACTCCTACATCTGCTGCCTGCCCCAGGGCGTCGACGTGGATTGGTTCCAGTTCAACGCTGCCGCAGGCGATACCATCCGCGCCGAGCTCAGCGAGTTGCCTGCAGACTATTTCCTGTGCCTGTACGCGCCCGACGGGACCGAGATCGCCTGCTCGCGCAACCCGGGAGTCAGCGATGAATGGGTGGAGCATGTCGCCGCCACAGACGGAGAGTACTACGTGCGCGTGATGGGCGAAGACGGCGCGTGCGACTCCCTGCGCACCTATATGCTCGGGCTGACGGTGACGCCGCCCGCGCCTGCTCCCACGCCCGAAGACACGGCCACGCCCACGCCCACGCCTACCGCCACTGCTACGCCGGTGCCTGGGAACATCGAGGCGCAGGTGTGGGACGACCGCAACCGCGACGGGGCGTGGCAGGACTGGGAGCAGCCTCTGGCGGGTGCGCTGGTGGAGCTGTTTGCCGGAGGGGTGCCAGTTGCCGGTTCCCAGTCGCCGGTCACGCTGCTGATTCCCCCAGGGGAGCGGGAAATCTGGCGGGGCAGCGCAGCTGGGGCCAATCTATCGCTGATGAATGCTCGCTCCCTGCTTGCCACCTGTACTACCGGCCTGGATGGGACCTGCCTATTTGGTCCGCTGGTTCCCGGCACGTACGGCCTGCGCGTCATGCCGCCCCAGGGCTTCAGCGCCACGACCGTGGCAGAGGTCGAGGTGGAGCTGTTGCCCGCACAATTGAAGAGCGTGTGGTTCGGCGCCGGACAGTATTGGATCTACCTGCCCCTCATCCGGCGCTAGCCGCAGGACCTTGCCGCTGGGGCGCCTTCCCGAAGGCTGTTGCCACACCTCACACTCCGGGAAGGTGCTCCGAACGGAAAGGCCCGGCAGACCTCCCCGAAGGGCGTATGGACATCGGTCACTCACCCATCTGCCCTTCGGGGAGTGCGTTTGTACCCAGATTCCCAAGACTTCCGAAGTCTTCTGAGACTTCGGAAGTCTCGATAGCCCGGAAGGTACTCTCGCTAAGTAACTAATTTGACACTGCGCCGATATCCGCGTACAATGCGCTTGACCGTGTCGCGTCCGTGCAGGCGTGACGTCGGGAAACCAATCGGATACCTCCGTCTACTGACGCCAGCCATGCACGCGCGATTGCGTGGGCTGGCGTTCTCCTTTGCGTTGGTCGAGGAGGTGTGGCCATGAGGATTGGGTACAGGTCCCCGAGTTCGAGAGCGCGCGTGTTGTGCGCGGCGCTGTTGGTCATCGGCCTATTGTGCGTGTGGGCCAGTCACGCTCTGGCTCAGGGCGACTATAACGTCCTGTTCATGGGCCGGGCCCTGAATCACGACAACATCCGCAGCTGGGCCGTGGAAGTGCAGGGCCACTACGCCTACGTCTCCGCCTTTGACTACGGCATGGTCGTGCTGGACATCTCCGATCCGGCCAATCCCACCGAGGTCGGTCGCTTCATGGATGCCCGTACCAATGACCTCTCCGTGGACGGCAACCTGGCTTGCGTGCAAGAAGCCTACTACGGCATCGACTTTGTGGACGTGAGCGATCCGACCCATCCGGTCAAGATCACCGGTTGGTCCACCATCCTCTCTGGAGAATACAAGGCGGTGCTGGTCTCCGGTCCGTATGTCTACGCCACCTTTCAGGGGCACGATCTCGAGACCGAGGAGGAAATCCTGGAGTTTTCCGTGATTGACGTCTCGACCCCCTCGAATCCTCACGTCGTAGGCCAACTGCCGCTGCCCGAGCCGGGTGGCAAGATGGCCGTATCGGGCGACTATGTCTACGTGGCCACGGAGACTGGCCTGCGCGTCGTGGACGTCTCGGACCCGACCCACCCAACCGAGGTGGGCTTTGTCGCCGCTCCGTCCGGCAAGTCTGACGTCAGAATCTACGGCCGCTACATCTTTGCCAGCACGGAGGACTCGGTGCACGTGCTGTATGCCGGGGATCCTTCCGCGCCCACGCTGGTGACTACCTGGACCGGGGCGGGTGGCCCAATCGATGTCGTCGCCAACTACCTATACGTGGGAGGGGGCGATCTACGAGTGGTCAGCATCTGCGATCCGGAGCACCCCATCGAGGTCGGCCGCTACACCATTGCCGATCCGGACTGGAGTGTGGGGGACGTCGCCGCGTATGGCAAGTACCCGCTGGTGACCGCGGACTCGTACGGCACGCTGGCGCTGCAGTTCACCGCCGGCGAAAGCTCCTGCCCGGGCGCGCCCTACCTGTACACGATTGACGACTCCAATTGCGACGGCGCCTACCTCGTGCACTGGGACTGGCCCACCAACCCCAGCGCGTGCACGGTCTTCACTCTGCAAGAGGATGACAACCTGAGCTTCCTGCACCCTACGACGGTCTACCAGGGCGCCGGCAGGATGGTGCAGATCACAGGAAGAGGCTCCGCCAGGTACTACTACCGCGTGCGCGCCACGAACGGCTTCTGCGATGGACTGTGGAGCAACACGCGCTTTGTGGCCGTTTGCTCGGCCGTTAAGACGCCCACGCCCACGCAGACGCGCACGCCACGGCCATCGCCCACGTCCACAGAGGTTCCGCCTACTCCGACCGCTTCTCCCACGGCGACCTCCACCGGCCAGGCCCCACCTACCGATACGCCAACGCCTACCGAGACTAGCGTGACGCCGCCCACCAACACGCCCACGGCATCGCCCACGGCCACACACACGGCCACTCCCGGCGCGGTCATGTCTGCCACACTGCAGGAGGGGCTGGAGGGCTACGCTGGGCAGGATGACGCCTATATCTCGCAGTCGTTCTCGGGTGAGAACTACTGCCGCAGCGAGCTCCTGCAGGTCGGGACGGGACAGCGCTACGCCGCGCTGCTGCGCTTCGACCTTTCCTCTATCCCTGCCGGCTCCATCGTGTCGATGGCCATGTTGGATGTCTACGCGCGCGGCTGGAGCGGCGGCAACCTGACCATCGAGGCCTACCGCATCCTGCGCGACGTGAGCATGTGCGAGGTCACCTGGGGGCAGGCGCATGCGGGCGAGAACTGGGGCGTGCCCGGCTGCAACTACCCTGGAACCGACCGCGCTGCCACGGCGGAGAGCCGCATCACGACGGCGGGCATCTCACGCTGGTACACCTGGGATCTGGGGGCGCTGGTGCAGGACTGGGTGGATGGCGACCTGGCCAACAACGGCGTGCTGCTGCGCAGCACCTCGCCCGGCACCAACTACAATCTGTACTTCGCCGGCGACCAGGCCCTGACGCAATCGCAACGGCCGCTGCTGAGACTGTACTACCGGCCGGGAGGCGGCGTGGTGCCCACGCGCTCGCCCACCCCCACTACGGTCGTGCTGCCCACGGCCACCGAAGCTGCACCGAGCATCAGTGTGACCTTGCAGGATGGCGCGGGCGGCTACACGGGCGAAGAGGACACCTACATCTATACCTACGCCCCCGCGGCCAACTACTGCACGGCCACCACCCTGCGCGTCGGCAGCAAGCAGCACTATGCGGCCTTGTTGCGCTTTGACCTGTCGGGCCTGCCGGCGCACTCGGCCATCACCGGCGCCAAGCTGCGCCTCTACGCCACGGGATGGGGCGGCGCCAACATGGACCTGAGCGCCTACCGCGTCTTGCGCCGCAATGAGCTGTGCCAGGCCACCTGGAGCCGCGCCAGCGTGATCGACGCCTGGGCTCTGCCGGGCTGCAACGATGTCGTTACCGACCGCGGGGCTATGCCGGAGAGCAGCGCCAGCACCAATGGCATCGGCAAGTGGTGCGAATGGGACCTGACGGCGCTGGTGCAGGCCTGGGACGGCGGCCTGGCCAATAACGGGTTGCTGCTGCGAGGGGCCTCGGCCACCTCCACGGCCGAGTACTATTTCGCCAGCGCGCAGAGCGGCACGCTGGGCCAGCGCCCCATGCTCGTGGTGGAGTACCAACCCTAGGGAGGTTTGCAGTTGGCAGTTATCGGTTGTCAGTGAGAAGCTGCCAGCCAACCTGTGGTCATCGCGATTCAGCGCCTGGCCACACGGGCTGAGCGCCCGAGGCTGATCGCTGCAGCGATTGCCAGAAAGAGAGACCTCAGAGTAGTCGCACTCGCTCTGAGGTCTCTCTCATTCCAACCGCCAACTGCATACTGCCAACTGCCAACCGCAAACCGTTCACCGGAAACCGGCGACTGGAAACCTGAAACCGCCTCTCCTTATCCTCCCCGCCTCAGCAACGGCAGGAACAGCCTCCAGGTCCAGTCCCCAAAGTGCGCCTGGACGAACTGCCCAGCCAGCACTGTGACGTAGACGCGGTCAGGTGTGGTGGAGATCATGCCGCGCGGGTTGGTCTCCACCAGCCAGTAGGTTCCCGTGGGCAGGTCGAGGAACGTGCAGGTGCCGTCCGGCCCGGTGACGCAGCTCGCAAGTAGGGACCTGCTACTGGCGGGCGAAGCCGCCGGCGTGCCGTGGTCGTCAAGCAACTCGATCAATGCTCCTTCCAGCGGCGGTTCGAGCGCTTGCCGACTGCCATCGCGGTTGAGGTCCTGCCACACCAGCACCTCGATGCCCCCCCTGCCCGCTGCCAGCGTAGGCGTGAGCGTGGGCGTTAGGTCACCTTGCGGCGTGCCGCTGGCCGTGGGTGTTGGTGTGGGTGTCTCGGCCCCGGTCTCGGTGGGCGTGACAGACGCCGTAGGCGTCTCGGT
>CAYZKS010000236.1:0-5205 GCA_964478725.1 uncultured Anaerolineales bacterium | reverse complement strand
CCCACCCACACGCCGACGCACACGCCCACGCTGACGCGCACGGCCACGCCCACCGCCACGCGCACGCGCACGGCCACGCCCAGCGCCACGCCCACCCAGGCCATCTGGCACGCCTTTCTGCCCGTCGTGCTCAAGCCGGGGAGGTGAGACGGTCGCCGGTGACCAGTTGCCAGTTACCAGTTTCCGGCATATGCCCTGGCGTGTTTTGACAGGGTGGCCAATCGGCGCTGGCGGGATTGGTAGGACAGGGTTCGTAGTTCCGACGCATGCGGAGTAGGTGCTCGAACGAAGGCCCTCCTGACGGAGGAACTACGAACGCTGGGCCACTGCCAACTGGAAACCGGTCACCGGAAACTGGAAACTGGTTCTGCTGCAACCTTTGCCCGCTCACGTGCGTATAGATAGAGACCGGAATCACAAGGAGGTTTTCGAATGAACCAGTTTGACGAACAGCAGATGAGGGTGCACGTCCCCATCTTGGGGTGGATGCTGATCATCTCCAATGCCATGTTCCTGCTCCTGGCGGGGTTTCTGTGGATACTGCTGGTGGGTGTCGGCGTGGCCACCGGCGAGCCGGACGCCAGGGCCATCCTGAGCATCGTGGGCACGGCGCTGGCCATCTTCTTCTCGGTGCTCTCCGTGCCGGGCATCGCCGCGGGCATCGGTCTGCTGCGCCGCAAGACCTGGGGGCGCGTCCTCGCCATCGTTATGTCCATCCTGGGCCTGCTCAACTTCCCGATTGGCACCATCATTGGCGCCTACGCCCTGTGGGTGCTCTTCCAGAACGCGGCCCAGACCTACTTTGCCGAGCGGCCTGCCGCAGTCGCGACGGAGTAGGCAGGAGTCCCTGTCAACGGACGCCTAATCGGACTAACGGACAGAAACCCGGGAACCTGCATTCCTGCCCAGAAACCTGGATTCAAGACAAGAATCCAGGTTTCTTGTCGGTTTGGAACCCTGGATTCTCATCGCAAGAGAAAGCCTGGTTCCAGGAGATCCCCTTCGTTCTGCCCGGGGATCTGCGGGAAACCAGGCTTGTTGAAAGTCGCGGCTTGCTTGGCTACTGCAGCTTCAAGAACTCGTCCACGCTCAGTCCGGCCTGGCGGATAATGGCGCGTAGCGTGCCACGGTCCAGTTCGACGTGATCTGGAACGACGACCTGCGCGAACGGCTCATCGCGTCTCAGGATGATGTGGCTGCCTTCCTGCCGCCTCACGCGAAACCCCGCCCTGAGCAGCACCTTGACGCACTCGCGCCCGGACAATCGAGGCAGCTTGCTCATACCGCAACCAGCAGTGCGTCGAATCGCTCCTCTGGCACCGGCAGATGATCCTCCTCCAGCGCCGCGATGTAGCCCCGGATGGCCTCTTTGATGTTGCGCAGTGCCTCTTCCCTGCTCTTGCCCTGACTGATGCAGCCAGGCAGGCTCGGGCACTCCGCAACCCAGTAGCCGTCTTCGCCCAAGTAGACAATAACTTGCCTCACACTCGCGCCTCCGTTGTGCATGGTCACAGCAGCCGAACTCGCGACCAGCGCATTATAGCATGAACCCGCGCGCACACGAATTCGTCGGCCCAGCGACCAACCCGAGTACGCTGCCATCTCGCAGTAGAATGGGCAGATAGGGAGTGGAGCAGTCGCGCTTGCCTGGCAGCGCATTCAGCGCGTCGCCCACGGCGGCTGGGCCCGCACCCTCACGCCCACCAGGACCGTGACCCCCGGCCCCATCCGCGCGCGGCTGCACTTGCCGGCGATCCTGCGCTGACGGGCACCGCCCCCTTGCGAAGGGAAAGAACCCTTCGCAAGGGTCACTCGCAACGCGCCCGCCCGACCAAACCTCGTTTCTCTTCATGCCCCTTCGCTCCGCTCTAGGGCCTGCGGGAAACCAGGTTGGGGGCAACGAAACCTGGATTCCCGAAGGTCCCCGCATCTTGGGGAGGTCTTGAATCCAGGTTTCTAATGCCCGCCCTATTCCACCTTCCTGCGCCACACCATCAGACCGCTCGCGCCGGCGTAGAGGCTGCGCTCGCCATCGCGGTTGTCCACTGCCAGCGCTCCGCCGCGCACGCCCGACATGCGAATCGGGAGGTTGATTTGCGCGCTCCACTCGCTCCACGTCCGGCCCCCATCGCTGGATTCGCCGAAGTATTTGGCGCCAATGCCGTAGACGTAGCGCGGATCCTGCGGGTCAAAGGCCAGCAGGTACGCGCTGTCCTTGCCGCTCAGCACCTCCTGCCAGGTCTGGCCGCCATCCGTGCTGCGGGCCACGTGCTCCCCGCTGTTCGCGACCAGGACGTTGTTCGAATTCTGGGGATCGATCACCACCGACTTGACGCTGCTGCCGGTTTCTTCGAACACTCCGTGGAGCATGCGCCAGTGCGCGCCGCCGTCGTCCGTGCGCCACAGGGCGGGCCTCTCACCCACATCGATCACAGAGTTGCACCCTCCGGCGTACACGGTCGCGGGGTTGCGCGGGTCGATCGCCAGCGCACCGAAGCCATAGTTCCCCAGCGGCGCGGTCAGCACCAGGGTCCACTGCAGGCCGCCGTCTGTGCTCTTGAGCAACGCGCCGTATAGCGCGTTCCCGATCCTTTCCTGACCCGCCGCGTAGACGAGGCGTCCTGAAGGGTCGAGCGCCAGCGCGTCCACGGACGCCTGTCCGCTGGGGCCCGTCTCGCTGATCCACGGCGCGGTGTAGGCCGGGCTCCAGCTCAACCCGCCGTCGCGGCTGCGCAAGACGGTGGGCAAGTCCCATCCTCCCACGCCCGCATATACCAGGCCGGGTTCGGCCGGGTCGAAGGCGAAGGTGTGGCACTCGCGCGTGATCACCCGGCTCCACGTCGCGCCGTCATTCACGGAGACAAAGCCGCCATCGAGGCCCGCCGCCACGGCAATGCGGTTGCGGTCGTGCGGGTCGATGGCGATAGCGCACGGCCAGACCAGGCTGCGGATGCCGCGGTTACGCTCCTGCCAGGTCGCTCCGCCAGAGTCACTCACCCACACCCCGCCGCGACTGAATCCGGCGTAGAGCCGGCCCGGCAGCATGGGGTCGGCCACGAGCGCCTGCAAGCTGCCGGCCGTGGCGATGGGCAGCTCGCCCAGAGTGACCCGCGACTGCGCCTCTCCGCTGGCCGAGCCTGCGACCAGGCCAGCGCCATCGCAGGCAAACAGTGCGTCCGGCGTCTGAAACGCCAGCAGGTAGCCGCTGGCCTCGGGCGCTGGCGACCAGTTCTGGCCGCCGTCCGTGCTGACGAAGAGCGGCCCCACCCTGTCGGGACCCGAACGGCCGTGGGCGTCCCACGCCGGACCGAAGCTGCCCGCATACACGAGCGTGGGCGTTACGGGATGCATCCACAGCGAGGTGAACTGCATGGCCAATTCGGTGGCGAAGGCGCGCGTCCAGTGCCCGCCTGCGTCGGCGCTGCGGTAGATCACGCCGTGGCTGCGCCCCTCCACAACCTCCTCCCCTGCCGCGATCACCACCTGGCCCTCCGGATCCACCGCCAGTGCGCTGATCTGGTTGAGGTTCCAGTAGTCCCCGCTCGCCTTCGTCTGGAACACCGTCTCCCAGCTCTTGCCGTCGTCCGTGCTGCGCAGGATGAAGCTGCTGTAACTGTCCCAATTGGGAGGGCCAAGCTTGTGACCGGCGGCGTACACCGTGCTGGGAACGCGCGGGTTGATGGCCAGCGCCTGGGCGCGGTAGCCGCCGACCGCTAGGCGCTTCGTGCCGGGGCATACGCTGGCCCAGGTCCTCCCGCCATCCACGCTCTTGCGGATGATGGGAAAGTCGGCCTCGTCGCCGCTGGAACCTGCGTACAGCGTGTCGCCGCGCACGGCCAGCGCGCGAATGTCGCCGTGCCCCCAGAACAGCACTTTCCAGGAGCCGCCGCCGTCGGTGCTGCAGAACACCTTGCTGTAGGCCGTGTTATCCTCGGATTGCCAGGGGGCCATGCCCACGGCAGCGTACACCGTCCCCGACACGCCCGGGTCCACCGCCAGGGCCGCGACGTTGCCGCCCGCGGCTGTGAGCGAGCGCAGCACTTCCCAGTTCTGTGCATGGGCCGCCCCGAAGTCGGGGTCGTACATCTCAAGGTCAATGCCCGTCACGGGCGCACCGTCCCGAATCGCCACCGTAGCTGGCGTTCCCGCTGAGTCGGAATGCACGCAGTGGGTATCAGTCCCATCGAAGACGCCACTCAGATTGGTGTCCAGCCAGGCCACGACGTAACACGTGGCCGCGCCCGTGGCGTTCAGCGCGTACTCGCCGCCAGGGTACCAGATCTGCGTCTCCCCCAGGATCTCGGCATCGGGGTCCGGGTAGGAGCGCATCGCCCGGATGCGGATGGGCGGCTCCACCTCGAACTTGTACTTGCCCACGTAGCGCAGCGTGCCCTGGATGTCCCCGGACGGCGGGTCGTGCAACGTGATGTCGATGCCCTGCGCCGTGGCCTTGGGCTTGACCTCCACCCGGTCGGCGTTTCCGTCGCCGTCGGCGTCGTACCAGGCCGTGGGGTCGGCCGGCAGGCGCGTGCTGGGATCGCCGCGGGCGCTGAGCCAGGCGCGCAGGGTGTAGCTGCGCGGGGCCAGCTCGAACGCGTAGGCTCCGCCGGGGCTGGGGATTTGCGTCGAGGCGATGGGCTTGGAGGAGCCTTCAAGGAAGACCTCGATCAGGATGGGCTGCCCGCCGGCGATGCGGCCGGAGTACGTGACCGTGCCGTGGATGGCGCCGGTGGGCGGCTGGGTGGGCTCGGGCGGGCTGGCGGGCGGAACGGCCGCCCCGCCCCCCTTGCCGCAGCCCGCGGCGGTGAGAAAGAGCAGAGTGCAAGCCAGAGCGACACTGGCAACGATCAGGCGAAGGCCACACATCCGACGCATGAGCTTCCACATACGAACCTCCTGCCACCGGAACGACGCTATGCCACGCGACCCACACCTGAGCACATTGTAGCGCACGTCGGGGGGCCTGTCAACGCACGCCTGCAACCTGTTCGTGGTGCGCAATCCATGGCGTCGAAGCGCTCCTCCGGCACCGGCAGATGATCCTCTTCTAGAGCCGCGATGTAGCCGCGGATGGCCTCCTTGATGTTGCGCAGCGCCTCTTCTCGGCTCTTGCCCTGACGGATGCAGACGCAGCCGAGCCACCCACCCTCCGGAAGGCGAGTGCAGTCTCGCCACACTACGGCGAGACGCTTCGCAGCCTTCGGG
>CAYZKS010000235.1:0-5303 GCA_964478725.1 uncultured Anaerolineales bacterium | reverse complement strand
ACGACGTGGGGACGTGGCTGCACGATGCGAAAGGCATCGCCGATCAATGGCCGCGGGAGATGCCTGAGGACGAAGCCCTGCGCATGATCCACTCCAATTCTCTCTATCTGGCTGTGCTGAACGGTGAGGTAGCGGGCGCAGTCCAAATCACCAGGAGCGGTGGGGAAGTATGGGCAGGACCGGAGGGTGATGCACTATACCTGCATTCCCTAGCGGTCTGCCGCCGCTTTGCCGGAAAGGGCCTGGGGCGGGCGATGCTGGACTGGGCCTGCATCCTGGCCCGCAGCCATGGCAAGGGGCTCCTACGCCTTGACTGCATGTACGAGAACCCTGCTCTGCGGGAGTACTATTGTCAGGCAGGGTTTTTGCTTCTCGGTCAGCACCCCACATACAGTTGGTATGCCCTGCTCGAAAAACGGTTGACGATCGAGGAATGACACAACTGCGGCAGAACGGAGGAGCACACATGAGATCGAGAGAGTCTGAGAACCGACAGGAAAGGGAAAGAAAGAAAAAGGCCAGAGCCGCTCTGCTAGCGTTCCTGCAGCGCCTGCGCAAGGCCTGCAAGGTCATGGAATGCATCGACACCTGGCAGGAATGCATGCAGGAGCTAGAGATTCTGTTGCAGCACTACCAGGCAGACATTCCTGCTGCCTACCTGCAGCGCCTGAGAAAAGCCATGCAACCCACCGATTCCACGCGCTTGGGCCTAGCGAAAGCATGCGAGGTACTGCAGTGGGAGCTGGAGCAGACGATTGGCATCCTGCCGGCCGCCACTCACCTTGCGGCGGGGCTGGTCGGCGCACTGGTAGTGGTCGCCGTCGCCATTGGGGCTCTGGTCATCTATCTGGAGCAGACGGCGGTAGACGTCGTCATCGTCAACAATGGATGCAGGCCCATCGCAGCCACAGGCGTGCCAATCGATCTGCCCGGTCTGCACCTACCGGGCGAACCCATCCCCTCTGGCGGTCGAAGCACTGCCAGAGTGCCGCGTGTGACAGTGAGCATCGACGCGACGCAGCAGGGCCGCGTCGCGCTGGTGGTTCTCGGTCTCTCCATGCCAGTGCAGGTCGGGCAGCGAGTGAGCGATGTACGATTCGACGGCATGCCCATCCTTGGCCAACGCACAAGGCTGCGCCTCGGGACACGACAGCAGCACGAGCTGGTCGTTTCGTGTCGGTGACGTCAGTACTCTTTCTCGTGGGCCAGGTACATCGTGGCCAGGGCAACCACCTGTCCGGCATCGCCTAGCTTGTCCAACGAGATGTTCGCTGCGCTGTCTTGAGGGGTGTGCGTGCCTGCCTGGGAGCCATCCCAGGTGATTTGGACATAGGGGATGCGGCGATCGGGAGAAGGGTACAGCGAAGCGTACGGGTCAGGCGCGTGGCTCCGAGTAGTGGCATCCACCTTGCAGCGACGGGCCGACTGCTGGAAAGCTTCGGTTAGCCGGCCACTCTGGCTGCGGTTCAGCAGCAGTGCGTCCTCGCTACCCGCTCCCAGGCTGTTCAATTCAATCACTGCTGACAGGCGATAGTGTTCCACAAATCCCAAGCGCGCTTTCAGGATGTCGTCCAGATCGACCAAAGCGCCCAGTTCACCTCCCGCCCAAGCTACGAACATGACGGTGCGCTTGGGGCGATAGTCGGTCTGCCTGATCAGGCGGGCAGTTTCCAGCATGACTGCCACACCGCTGGCGTTGCGATTGGCGCCGGGGTAGGGCGTTCCGTCCAAGTCCAATCCCTGGCCATCATAGTGGGCAACCAAAAGCACGACTTCGTTGTCCAGCGTGTTGTCCTCCCCTGGGATAAAGGCCTGCACATAAACTGGGGAACTGTATCGGGTTGGCGTTGCCTGAATGCGCACGCTGGCATCCACGCCGGTCCGTATCAGGAGCCCCTCATCAGCGCGCAGTCTTCTCTGGCGCGCATGCAGCTCCTCAAAGGTGTGTCCAGTTGGGGCAAGAATGGCATCAGCCACGTCCTGAGAGATCAGCATGTAGGGTGTGTCGGCCCCATACCCGGTGTTCCCCAGCCTCGAAGCGGTCTCTCGGCGTTGCAGAATCTCATCGGACGCCACAATCAACACGGCGCCGAGGCGAACGCTGTAGAAGATACCAACAGAGTCGGACGTTGCGGCCAGTATGACCTTGCCGGCCAGGTCTCCAGGATTGGTTTGGATATTGTTAGGCCATGCCTGGGCCAAGGGGCTAATGCCCAGGAATACGACTTCGGAGCGCTCCACATTCGCCGGGTTGGCCTGCACGGGCGCTTCTGCGTAGTCACGACGGTAGGCCAGGGGCATCAGGAGCTGATTGCTGCTGTCGCGCAATTCGAGCACTGGTTTCTCGGCCAATTCCCGGTATTCCAGGCGCACATCCGCAAAGTAGGTCAGATTGCCTTCCTCGTCGGAACTGGCAGGCTGCAGGCCCAACTGTTCGAACTGCCCTGCCACATACTGTGCCGCAGCCCCCAACCCAGGGGTGTCCATTCCGCGTCCCTCAAGCGCAGGCGATGCCAGATACTGAATGTCCGCCATGGCTCGTTCGGCATTGAACTGTGCAGCCTTGGGCGTGAGCTCTGCCCAGCTTCCCGTGCCTTCCGTAGCGATGAGCAGCAAGGCGCCGAGAGCCAGGGTGGCCCCAACGGTGTAGCGGTTGATGATGCGGTGCATGCTCAGCGTGAGGCGCTCGGTCAGACGCCGCAGGCCCTCCCCAAATAGATTGAATCCAATAATGGCAAGAGTGAATGCTAGAGCGGGGTAGAAGGTCATCCAGGGCTGGCTGCGGAAATTGCGCCACGTGCCTGCCAACATCACGCCCCATTCCGGCACGTCAAAGACGGTCACGCTGGCTTGCCCGACGACCGTGTTCCATCCCCCTCCGATGAACACACCGATGAAGCCCAGCTCGCCAAGCAGCATCAGCACGCCGCCCATTTCCAGACAGCCCAGTATCACCAGAGAAGGAACGAGATTGGGCAGAACGTGGCGCGCCAGTAGCTGGACGTCGCCCAGCCCAACCGCCAGAGCGCCTTCCACATAGTCTTGCTCACGGATGCGCATCACTTGGCCACGCACGAACTGGGCCGCCTCACCCCAACCCACCAGGCTCAAGGCCAGCGCAAAGACCCATATGCCCTGCCGGATTCCAAAGGCATAGATCAGGACCATGGCCATTAGCAGGGTGGGAAAAGCCGCGGTCACCTGGGTCAACCCCATCACGATCCGGTCCAGCAAGCTATCGGAGAACCACCCGGACAGAGCACCCAGGATGCTGCCAAGCGCGAGGCGTGCGAGCACCGCGAAGAATGCCACCGACAGCGTGCGCCTCGCGCCATATAGCAACTGCGTCAGGATATCGCGACCGTATGTGTCTGTGCCCAAAGGGAACAGGCCCGAAGGTGCAAACGGGGCGAACCTGAGTTCTCCATTCACAGTAATCCTGGGTGTTGGGTTGTAGGGGCTATGGGGTGCCATTTGTTGACCAAAGACAACCATCCCAACTAACGCTAGCAAGATGACTGAACCTAGCACGAAGGAAAGACTGCCTACCGTGCTTTGCGCCCAGGCGCGACGGCGTTCCCGTCTGATCTTGATATCGCGCTGCTTCTGATCCTCCGCAGATCTTCGAGCCGAACCATTCAAGGAGGGCAGGAGCATCAGCGCATCCTCCTGTGGTCTGCGCAACCAGGGGATGCGGTCGGGCAGTTCGCGCAAGCCAGACCAACCCGCGCCCACCATGTCGATCCAAGTCCTGCGAACATGCAGGCTGGTCTTCTGACTGCGCAAGCGCGGATCGAGGCAGCGATACAGCCAGTCCAGAAGCACTTGCACCACGACGAAGAAGATCCCCAGGACCAGAGCCAAGCCTACGGCTAGCTGCGCCTCGTTCTGGTTAATTGCCGTCAGTAGCAAGCTGCCCATACCAGGCCAGCCGAAGAGGCTCTCCACAATCGGCAGACTCGACAGCGAGAACCGCAACGAAGTGCCCAGCGCGCTGAGTATGGGCACACCAGCGTTCTGCAGCGCGTGACCGAAGACCACGCCGCGCCAATTCAAGCCCTTAGCCTGCGCGGTGCGGATATAGTCTGCATCCAGCACTTCTGACAGGGCCACAAACGCAATCCGCGCGACCTGTGCGATGGGTCGCGCTGCTAGCACCAGCGCCGGCAGCACGATGTGACTATCCCATCCAAACCCGCCCAAGGGCAACAGTGTGATGCCGGTCTTGCGGTAGAAAGTGATCTCGAGGATCTGCAGCAGCAGGGCCAGGAAGAAGCTCGGAGTGGACACCCCTACGATGGCAGCCGCGACGAACAGCAGTGAAGACCGGCGACGGCGCACCAAAGCTGCGCTCAGACCCAAGGGGACCCCGATCATGGCACCCAGTAGCATGGCCAGCAACAGGAGCGCCAGACTCTTGCCCACCGTGCTGCCGAGAGCTTGCGAGACGGGCTGTTCGGCTGGCCGTTCCCAATAGTAGGTGCTGTTTCGGCCGGGGAGGTCGCCCAGGTAGCTGCCCAGATCGCCGCGAACCAAGTCGCCTACATAGGCCGCAGCTTCGTCCAGGGAGCGCGTGAGGGTGGCCTGGACCGTCCCACCATGCCGGCCAAAGCCGGCCATGTTCAGACCAAAGAAGGTCAGGAAGATGATCAGCAAGGATACGACCGCTGTATAGGCGAGGGGCTTGGCAGCAAGATTGAGCAGCGGCGCTGCCGGCTTTATGAATGGCGCAAGCTCTGCCTCGTACACATCAAAGAGAAAATCACTGGCGCCGACATCCTCCGCAGCTGGGGGAAGCAATCCCGGATCGTGTGGCAACGGAATGACGCGGTCTGCGAATTGGGCGACGTCTGCGCGGGAGGTTCCAAGCAGAATTGCCACATGCTGTTCCTGGCACATTTGCCGCATTGACGCCAGCAAGCGTTGCGCATCATCGAGATCCAGGCCAATCGTGGGATCGTCAGCCAGCAGTACACAGGGTGAGTTCACCAACGCACGTGCCAGGGACACGAGCTGTCCCTCCAATGGCGTCAGGTTGCATACGGATTTGGCTTGCAGATGGCCAATCCCAAGCCGTTCGAGCAAGGCCTTGGCCCGTTCCCGCGCGCAGCGGGCTGATACATCTGGACGGGCTTGCTGAGGCAGCACGAGATTCGAGAGTAAGTCGAGACTGGGCAGCAACTTCGGGTCACGGAACAACAGGCCGGTTTTGCGGGCTCGACTGTGCGCGCGTTGCTGCCGGGGGAGATCCTCTAGCGCCTGGCCGCAGATGCGCAACACTCCGCCTGCAACGGGCACCAATC
>CAYZKS010000234.1:0-5311 GCA_964478725.1 uncultured Anaerolineales bacterium | reverse complement strand
GACCACATCCACGCCTACGCCAACTTGCAGAGATGATACCACATTATCCGCACACCTCACACTTGACACCATTCGCCCTCCCGCGCTATACTAGCCAACCGATGGCTTCAAGACGCGGAACGACTACCGAGGACGCGGAGAAGACGCCCGTATGGATGAACTTCTCCGCGCCCTCCGTGGTTAGATTCCATGGAGGTTGAACTATGCGACGAGTATTCTGCACCCTGACCCTGGTAGCCGTGCTGCTCACGGCGCTGCTCCCGGCCGTAGTTGCGGCGCAGGGCGCCACCGACCTGGTGCTCAGCACCCAGTACCCCAGCCAGGTCATCGGCCCGGGCGACAAGCCCAGCTTTGACGTGCGCCTGCGCGTCACCAACACCGCGCGCGTCGTGGCCCTCTCCTTGCAGCAGGTGCCCGCGGGCTGGACCGCCACCATCCGCGGAGGCGGCAACATCGTCCAGTCCGCTTATGTCGAGCCCGACACCTACGCCAACGTCAGCCTGGGGTTGACGCCGCCCGAAGACGTCAAGGCCGGCACCTACCGCATGGTGTTGGTCGGCGAGGGTGGCGGCGAGCGCGTGCAGCTGCCGCTCGAGGTGACCGTCAAGGAGAACCTGCCTCCCAAGCTCTCCTTCACTGTGGAGTTGCCCACGCTGCGCACCACCCCCACCGGCAGCCTGAGCTTCAACGCCGAGCTGAAGAACGAGGGCGCCAATGAAGTCACGGTCAGCCTGAGCGCCGAGCCGCCGGCGGGATTCCGCGTCACCTTCCAGCTCACCGGCCAGGAAGTCACCAGCGCGCCGGTGGCGGCAGGCCAGACGCGCTACCTCACCATCCAGGCGCGCCCCTACCTCAACGTCACCGCCGGCAGCTATCCCTTCAAGGTGCGCGCCCAGGGCGAGAACGTGGAGGCCAGCCTGGACCTGGTGGCCGAGATTACAGGCGAAGTCAACCTCACCGTCACCTCCCCCGATGCCAACCTCTCGGGCAGGGCCTACGCAGGGCGTGAGACGCCGCTCAAGGTCGTGATTCGCAACAACGGCAGCTCCCCGGCCAGCTCCATCCAGATGCTCTCGTCCGAGCCGAGCGGCTGGACTGTGACCTTTGAGCCCGAGAAGATCGAAGTGATCGAGCCGGGCCAGGAAGTGCAGCTTACGGCCAAGATCCGCCCGTCCGAGAAGGCCTTGGCGGGCGACTATATGCTGACCATCACCGCCAGCCCGCAGGACAACCCCAACAAGTCCGCCGACTTCCGCATCACCGTGCTGACCTCGACCCTGTGGGGTGTCGTGGGTGTGGCCCTGATCGCCGTGGCCGTGGCCGTGGTCGGCCTGGCCGTCAGCCGCTTCGGCCGCAGATAGGAAGGAATCTCACACGGAGCCACGGAGAACACAAAGGAGTACAAGAACATCAGCGCGCTTCAGGGATGCTGAGACCGTCCCGTTTGCGTTCGTGTCCGCCTGGCGCGGGCATGTCCGGTTACGGGACGGCATGAGGTGCCTCCCGGGCAAGGAGTATCTTGCCGGTATGCGTGCTCCTGGCGTTCTGCGTGGTTGGTCTGGAGGTCTTGTGTGAATGAGAATGTGATCGAAACCAAAGGCCTGACCAAACGCTACGGCGATTTCGTGGCGGTGGAGGACCTGAATCTGAGCGTGCGACGGGGAGAGGTGTTCGGCCTGCTGGGCCCCAACGGCTCGGGCAAGACCACCACCATCCTGATGCTGCTGGGCCTGACCGAGCCGACCTCGGGCAGCGTACGCGTGTTGGGGCTGGACCCCGCGCGCCAGCCGCTGAGCGTCAAGGCGCACGTGGGCTACATGCCCGAACAAGTCGGGTTTTATGACGAGTTGACCGGGCGCGAAAACCTGACCTACATCGCCAAGCTGGACGGGCTTTCGGGCCGCGAGGCGCAGCGCCGCGGCAGCAACCTGTTGCGGCGCCTGGGCCTGGCTGAGGTGGCCGACCAGCCGGTGGGCACCTACTCGCATGGCATGCGCCAGAGGCTGGGCGTGGCCGACGTGCTGATCAAGCGGCCGCAGCTCATCATCATGGACGAGCCCACATCGGGGCTCGACCCCGAGCGTGCGCGCGAGTTCCTGGAGCTGATCCTCGACCTGAAAGCGGAAGGCATCAGCATCCTGCTGTCCTCCCACCTGCTCTACCAGGTGCAGGCTGTGTGCGACCGCGTGGGGCTCTTCCAAACCGGTCGCATGGTGCTGGAGGGCAGCGTGCACGATCTGGCGCACCAGGTGCTGGGCAGCGCCTACCGCGTCTACCTGCAGGCCGATGGCCCTGCGCAAGCTCTGGCAGCGGCCTTGAGGGACGTGCCGGGCGTGGCCGCAGTGCATGCCGACGGCAATCGCTACGAGCTGGAGGCCGATGCGGACCTGCGCGCCGAGGCCGCCGAGGCCGTAGTCAAGGCGGGCGGCCGCCTGCTGGCGCTGGACGTGCAGGCGCCCAGCCTGGATGACATCTACAGCCGCTACTTCCAGCAGCCGCAGGAGGCACAGGAGGTGGAAGATGCAAGCGCAGCTTGACGTGCAAGCCCGCCGGCGCGAGGGCTCGCCCTGGACCGGCGTGTGGGCCGTCGTGGCCAAAGAGATGGCCGACCACCTCAGCTCCGTGCGCATGCAGATGCTGGAGCTGCTGATCGTGGTGACGGCCTCGGGCACGGTCTACATGGCCATGAACAACATCCGCAGCACGATCAGCGAGGATGCCTTTATCCTGCTGAAGCTGTTCACACTCAGCCAGGACCCCGTGCCGGCCTTTGCCGGCCTGCTGGCCTTCCTGGTGCCGCTGGTGGCCATCGCCCTGGCCTTTGACAGCGTCAACGGCGAGTTCAACCGCCGCACCATGTCGCGCGTGCTGGCGCAGCCCATCTACCGCGATGCGCTGCTGCTGGGCAAGTTCCTGGCGGCGCTGTTCACCCTGGCGCTGGTGCTGATGGCCATCTGGCTGCTGATCATCGGCCTGGGCATCTTCGGGCTGGGCATCCCGCCCAGCATCTCCGAAGTCATGCGCGCGCTGTGGTTCTGGGTGGCATCGGTGCTGTACGGCAGCGTGTGGATCGCTCTGGCCCTGGTCTTCTCGGTGCGCTTCCGCCAGCCCGCGACGGCGGCCCTGGGCGCGCTGGCGGTGTGGCTGTTCTTCACCGTCTTCTGGGACATGATCGTGGGCGTAGTCACCCCGCTGGTCAGCCCGGTGACCTACAGCACGCTGGAGGAAGTGGTCAAGCAGGCGCAGGTGCAACTGATGATCTCGCGCATCTCGCCCAACGCGCTCTACGCCGAGGCCATGGTGGCGCTGCTGCAACCCACCGTGCGTTCCCTGGGCATCGTGCTCTCCTCGCAGTTGCAGGGCATGCTGCTGGGCGCGCCCCTGCCCCTGGCGCAGAGCCTGCTGCTCATCTGGCCGCACCTCACCGCCCTGGCCGCTGGTGCCATCCTGCTCTTCGCCATCGCCTACGTGCTGTTCCAACGGCAGGAGATACGGGCGTAGACGGTTAACAGTTAGCAGTTAACAGTTGACAGTCTGAGAAACCTGGGTTCTTTTCTTGAACCCAGGTTTCTGGTTCTCACAAGCATCAGACACCGCTCTGGTTTCCCGCAGGTCCCCGTAGCATCGCGCAGGGGATGCCTTGAACCCAGGCTCCTGGCGCAGACTCACAAACCTGGTTTCCCGACAAGAAACCAGGTTTGCACGCGGTAGTAGTGGCTTCAGCCATTTCTCTCAGACAGGCATCCCCTTCGCACTTGAGTCGCCAGCCTCTTCATCCTGCTCAAGCACCGAGGCGTTGCCAAACGCGCGCTTGACAACTGCCACCCAGGCGCTACAATGCGATTGAGCAAACACGGCGCGCTCTGCCCCGCGTCACCGCAACGCCGGGGTGGAGGGCACATCGCTACCAGCGTCGCATCTACCAGCCCGTCCACCGCAGTCCAGTGGACGGGCTACGTTTCCCTCGCCGCCGAACGTCATGGCCCCATCGAGCCTGCCAAGCCAATATGAATCTGTTTTGGGTCCAATCGAGAGCAAGGAGTGTGGCTATGAAAGGCAAGGGCACGGCATTGAGGTTGTCGTTGGCATGCGTGATGCTGCTGGCACTTGGCGTCAACCCTGCAGTATGCATGCAAGAAACAAACGCCGCCTCGCCAGCCACGGCGGCCGCCACGCCCGAGCACGTGCTGCACCTGCCCGTGATATCCAGCCAAAGCTGGCCGCTTTCATCGGCGCTGCACGTCTTGCCACCCATCGGCGGGCACGGCGGGGATCCGGCCGCGTCCGATCGCAGCTTGGGCCAGGTTCTCTCGGTCGACATCTGCGGGCCAGGGGATGGGTATCACGCTGCGGAATTGCTGCGACGAGGCTTCTGCGGCATGCAGACCTGGCGCTTGGATGCGGCGGCGGGCGACTTGCGTCTGGCGGCAGACTGTGACCCAGCTTGGGGCGACCTGCCCGGCTGGCCCTGGCCCGAGTACGGCAGCACCATCCAGGCCGCCGACATCGATGGCGACGGCAGAGCCGAGCTGCTGGGCCGTGCGGCCGCCGGGATGGAGACTTGGCGCTTCAACGCCGGGATGGGCCAATGGCAGTTGATCGCTGCCGCCAACCCCACGTTCGACAACGCGTGGGGCTGGGCGCTGCCTCAGTACTACAGCACCATCCAGACCGCCGACATTGACGGCGACGGCCAGGCCGAGCTGCTGGCTCGCGCGGCCGCCGGCATCGAAACCTACCGCTTTGATCTGGCCGCTCGCGCTTGGCGCATGGTCGCAGCCGCTAACCCGGCATGGAACGACACGGGCAACTGGGATCATCCGGAGTACTACAGCACCATCCAGGCCGCCGACATCGATGGCGACGGCCTGGCCGAGCTGCTGGCTCGCGCGGCCGTCGGGATGGAGACTTGGCGCTTCGATGCCGAGATGGGCCAATGGCAATTGGTCGCTGCAGCGAACCCCACGTTCGACGACAGATGGGGCTGGGCGCTCCCCCGGTATTACAGCACCATCCAGACCGCAGACATTGACGGCGACGGCCAGGCCGAGCTGCTGGCTCGCGCGACCGCCGGGCTCGAAACTTATCGCTTCAATCTGGCCGCTGGCGCCTGGCAGATGGTCGCAGCCGCCAACCCGGCATGGAACGATACGAGCGGCTGGGCTGGCCCCCAGTACTACGAGACCATCCAGACGGGCGACATCGACGGCGACGGTCAGGACGAGCTGCTGGCTCGCGCGGCTTGTGGGATGGAGGCCTGGCATTTCGATGCCGCAGCCGGCGCCTGGCTGGCGCTGGGCGCCTGTAACCC
>CAYZKS010000233.1:0-5324 GCA_964478725.1 uncultured Anaerolineales bacterium | reverse complement strand
CGGACACTGCATGCTCAATCCACCTCTCTCAGAAACCCGCCTAGCTCAGAAACCCGTTTTCCCGAAGACCCCCGAGCGTGAGGGAGGGGGTTGCGAGAAAAGGGGGTTCCCGACAGGGCTAGTGCGGCTCGATGATCACGTCCTTGTACAGGATGGGATAGGCCCTGGCGCGCTGCAGCCTGACCCAGGGCTTCACCAGCACCCTGCTGACATGGTAGGCGAGAGGCACGATGGCGGCCTCCTCTACCAGAATGCGATCCGCTTGGCGATACAGGCGCATGCGCTCGGCGTGGTCCATGCGACGCCGGGCATGCTCCACCAGGCGTTCGTAGGTAGGCTCTCGCCACCCGCTTCCAGGTCCGCCCCGATCGGCCACGCGCAGGAAATTGTCGGGATCGGGATAGTCCGCCAGCCAGTTCGCGATGAACACGTCTGCCTCACGCGCTCGCACTTTTTCGTGCAGCTCACGCAAAGAGCCGGCCGCCGGAAGCCAACGCACCTCGACTCCGAGGTTCTGCCGCCACTGCTGCTCCACGCACCTCGCTTCCACCATCCACCCTTCCCTGGTCAGGCCCACCAAGGCCAGGTGAGGCGCGCGTGGCTGGCCTGCCTGCGCCAAGAGTCGGCGTGCCTCCTGCGGGTCAAAGGGCAGGCCGATGCCCGGCGAATGCCCCGGCATGCCCGGAGGCACGAACCCGCCCGTGGCCGGAACCGCCCCGCCCCATTGAACCCACGGCAACTGTCGACGGTCAATGGCCATGGCCAAGGCGCGCCGCACGCCCGCGTCTTGGCACGGCCCTTGCCCCTGCACGAAATACAGGGCCAAGGTGGCGAGAAGGGCTTCCGATCGCAGCTCGGCAACATGACGCAGACTGAATTCGGCGCCTTCGCGGGTCGTGGCCACGCCCACAAGATCCAGTCCGTCCGCCTCGTACGACTCCATGGCAAGGGGGTATCCGGTCCGCGGAAGCAGGCGCCATTGCACCCGCTGCACATTCCCAGCGACGCCTCCGCGATAGCTCGGGTTGCGCTCCAGCACGAGCAACTCGTCCGGCTGGAAGCTGTGCAGGACGAATGGTCCGTTCGTTACGATGACTCCGGGCTCGGCCCATGCCAGCCCGTGTGCTTCCACGGCATGCCGGGGTACGGGGAATGTGGCGCGGTGTCCGAGTAAGCTCAGGAAGTAGCCAGTCGGACCCTCGAGCTCCACGAGCAGGGTGTGTGGATCGCGCGCAGAGACGCCCACCTGCGCTGCATCCGTTGTATGGCCCTGGTGAAAGGCCTGTGCGTTCTTGATGTCGTACAGCAGAGATGCATTTGACGATCCGGTCTGTGGATGGAGGACCCGCTTCCAGGCGTACTCAAAGTCGCCCGCCGTGACGGCCGTTCCATCGCTCCATGTTATGTCGTCCCGCAGGTGAAACACGAATCTGCTGCCGCCCTCCGAAATCTCCCAACTCTGCGCAACGTCGGGCAGCACGTCCATCTCTGGCGTGAGCTCCACCAGTCCACTGAAAAGTTGATAGATAAATGCTGCCGAGTCGGCGTCCAGACAGAATCCTGGATCGAGGGTCAGCTCCGGAAGGTCAACATAGGCGCGCCTGACGGCATGTGGCGCGGGTGGGAGCGCGGCGCCTGGCGCTCCACGACCTTGCGGCACTTGCTGCTGTAACGCGAATGCCTCGGCGTACGCTGCGCCTGCCTTGGCAGATTCAAAGGCGCCGTGGTGGGCCTGCCCCAGCTTCATCCAGGTGCGGGCAGCGCGTCCGCGATCGCTGTCCTGCTTGAGAAAGGCCAGCGCCCGCTGGTAGTAGCCGACGGCCTCGGCGTGCGCATACGCCTTCCGCGCCTGGTCGCCAGCGCGCAGCAAGTACTCGGTAGCTTTTGGGCCGTCGCCTGCCTGCTCCCAGTGGTGGGCCAGCAGGCCCAACTGCTCCTCGATGCGCTCGGGGAAGAGGCGCTCCAGTGCCTCGGCCACCTGACGGTGGAAGGCGCGCCGCTCCTTCTTCAGGATGCCGTTGTAGGCCGCCTCGCGCGTCAATTCGTGCTTGAAGATGTACTCCAGTTCCGACAGCCGCGCGCGCTCGCGGATCATCTCCTGGCGTTGCAGGGCCAGCAGGTGCGCGTCCAGGTCGCGCTGTTGCGTGGCGATGGCTGGCCGCAGTATGGCCGTCTCGCCGCAGGCGATGACCTCCAGCACGCGGTACAGGAACACGCGCCCGATGACCGCGGCCATCTGCAACACGCGCTTGGTGTCCTCCTGCAGCCGGTCCAGGCGCGCCAGCAGCACGCCCTGCAGCGTGTCGGGGATGTGGATCTCCCCCACCTCGCGCGTGGCCACCCAGCGACCGCTGGCCGCATCGCGAGCGATCGTCCCGCTATCCACCAGGCCGCGCACGACCTCCTCCACGAAGAACGGGTTGCCCTCGGCCGTGACCACGATGCGCTGGCGCAGCTCCCCCGGCAGCTCCTCTAGCCGCAGCAAGTTGCCCACCAGCGTCTGGCTGTCGGCGGCCGACAGCGGCCGCAGCTCCAGGTCCGTGTGACGGTGGCGGCACAGGCGCCTGACCGTCTCCCTGAGCTGCCACGAGCCGTGCGACGCGTCCGGACGGAAGGCGTCGACCAGCAGCAGCGAGGCGCGATCCGGGAGCGCCAGCACGTGCTCCAGCAGTTCCAGCGAGCTGGCATCGGCCCAGTGCAGGTCCTCACACACGAGCACCAGCGGGCGCTGCCGGGCGGCCGCGCGCAGCAGCGCTTCGATGGCCTGGAAGGTGCCGCCCTTGATCTGCTGCCCGCCCTCGGCGCTCAGCCTGGCCTCGGTGTCTGCGTCCAGCGGCAAGGACATCAGCCGCGCCAGGTACGGGTAGTGGGTCCCCGCGGCTTCCCGACACAGCTCCTGCACGCGTGCGCGCAGCCGCTCGCGCACCTGCGCCGGCGAGTCCTCCACGGTCACGCCCAGGAATGCGCGCAGCAGGTCCAGCCACACCAGGTAGGCCATGGACGAGCCGTACGACAGGCAGCGGCCTTCGACCCATTGCGGCGCCGCGCCCTGGGACGTCGCTGCGCTCTTGCGCATCTCGGCCACCAGACGCGACTTGCCGATGCCGGCCTCGCCCACCAGCGTGACGATGCCGCCTACCCCTGCTTGCAGCCGCTCCAGCGCCTCGCGCAGCGCGGCAAACTCAATCTCGCGCCCCACCAGCGGCGACTCCAGCCCGGCGATGCCACGCAGCTTGCCCGTCACGGCCTTGGCCGCCAGGACGCGGTAGGTCTGCAGCGGCTCCGCCTTGCCCTTCACCTGCAGCGGCGGCATGGCCCGCGTCTCGAACAGCGGCGCCACCAGCTTGTGCGTGGCTTCCGTGACCAGCACCGTCCCCGGCTCCGCGTTCTGCTCCATGCGCGCCGCCAGGTTGATGGCGTCCCCGATGGCCGTGTACGCCACCCGCAGGTCCGAGCCCACCTCACCCACCACCACCAGCCCCGTGTTGATCCACACGCGCACGTTAAAGCCCGTGATCCCCCTTTCTCTCTCCAGCCTCTTTGCATACTCCGTGCTCTCCGTGGTTATTTCCAGTCCTGCGCGGATGGCACGTTCGGGGTCGTCCTCGTGCGCGATGGGCGCGCCAAAGAACGCCAGTACCGCGTCGCCCATCAACTGCACCAGCGTGCCCTCGTAGCGAAAGATGGGCGCAATCAGGAACTCGAACGCGCCCAGGATGATCTCCTTGGCGTCCTCAGGGTCCAGCCGCGCCTCCATGGCCGTGGAGCCTTTGATGTCGGCGAACAGAATGGTCACGACGCGCCGTTCGTCGTGCGGCTGGCCGCGCGTGGCCAGCAGGCGCTCGGCGTACTCTTTGGGGATCTGGCGCTGGATGGCGCGGTCGAGCGCGGACCGTGTGTCGCGCTCGCCGGCCAGCGCCATGCCGCACTTGGGGCAGAACGCGAATTCCTGCGGGCAATCAAAATGGCATTTCGGGCAGATCATGTTGGCCTCCGCTGGCGCAGAACCGCTCTGGCCAATGCCACATCCATCTCAGCGCCAAGACGCCAAGAACCCTGAACGCTCATCTCCTAGACCCCCTGGCGTGCGAAGGTTCGTAGTTCCTCCGTCAGGAGGTCCCGTCGTGTAAGGCTGAAGACCCCCCTGACGGGGGAACTACGAACGCATCACTCCCCTCCGCCATCAGCTCATCCACCACCGCCTGCAAGTCCAGCGATTTGCCTCGCTCCAGGGCTGCTTCCAGCTCATCCGCGGGCAGCGTCTGGCGCAGCTCGGCCAGCAGGGCCTCTGCCCTTTGCTGTTCGTCCAGGTCGCGGGAAGGGCGGGACAGGGTCAGCCCTACCCATTCGGCAGCGCGCACGCGGTCCCCGCACATCGCCTTCATGCGGGCAAAGCCGACCAGTACGTACAGTCCGCGACTGAGGCTTCGAGTTTCCACTGCTTCGGACAGCGCACGCAGTAAGTATCCCCTGGCCGCTTCGAGGTCGCCCATTGCCAGGGCGCTGTGGCCCAGTCCCCCCAGACAAAACGGAATATTGGCGCGGTAGCCGATCTCTTCGGAGACCGCCAGGCCCTCCTGGTAGCAGCGCATGGCCGCCGCGGGGTCGTTCCGAGCTGTCATGACCTCGCCCAGGTTGAATGAGGGCACGCACAGGCCTGTACGATAGCCCGACTGGCGGCTCAGGGCGATGGCTTCTTGATAGCAGCCCGCGGCGGCATCCAGGTCCCCTTGCCAGCGGTGGTGTTCGCCCAGATTGTTGAGGCACCTGATCACCTGCACCGTGTTGCCCAGGCAGCGGTGCAGGGCCAGGCTGTCTTCAAGGCACTGGCGGGCCAGCGCGCTGTCGCCTCCAGGCCGGCCGACCGCAACGCCGAGCCGCAACAGCGCCAGCGCCTCGCTTTCCTGGTCGCCGGCGGCCCTGGCCAGTGCCAGCGCCTCCTCGGCGGGCGGCTGCATTTCACCAGGCTTGCCTGCAGCGTAAGCCAACTGGGAGAGCATGCACAGGGCGTAGACGGCCAGCCTGCCGTCTCCTGCCTCGCGTGCCAGGTGCAGCCCGGCAGTCAGGTCTCGTTGCGCCCCGGCGAGATCGCCCAGCCTGCCACGGCACTCGCACAGGCGCACCAGCAAGGCCGCCCGCGCCGCCGTCTCTGCTTCAGGCAGCAGCGCCAACGCGCGCTCGCAGGCGTGCGCAGCCTCACGCAGGCCGCCCGTGAGCCATGCGTCTTCGGCCACGCGTTGAAGCCAGCGCGCCGCCAGCGCCCCCTCGCCTGCGCGCTCATAGTGCTCGGCGATCAGCCCGGCGTACTCGCCCGTGCGCGTGCC
>CAYZKS010000232.1:0-5351 GCA_964478725.1 uncultured Anaerolineales bacterium | reverse complement strand
AGGCATCCCCATCCACA
Source organism: uncultured Anaerolineales bacterium (assembly GCA_964478725.1). Taxonomy (GTDB): domain Bacteria; phylum Chloroflexota; class Anaerolineae; order UBA2200; family UBA2200; genus CAYZKS01. The sequence goes on along the minus strand of CAYZKS010000232.1, from coordinate 5,334 downwards.
CCCTGACCCAGCCCGTGCGCCTGATCGGCGCCAAGGGCAAGGTCAAGGCGGTCGAGTGCATCAAGATGAAACTGGGCAAGCCCGACAAGAGCGGCCGTAAGCGGCCACTCCCCATCCGCGGCTCCGAGTTCACTACAGACGTGGACGCCGTGATCGTGGCCCTGGGCCAGGAATCAGACTGGGCCTGCCTGAGCCCCGGCTGCGCCTGCAAGCTGACCAAATGGGGCGGCATGCGCGTGGACGCCACCAGCTTGCAGAGCCACGAAGAGGACGTGTTCTCCGGGGGAGACGCGGTGCGCGGCACTGCCAGCGTCATCGAAGCCATCGCTGATGGCAAACAGGCTGCCATCTCCATTGACCGCTACCTCAGTGGCCAGGACCTGGCCGCCGGGCGCGCCAAGCACTGGGAGGCGGTTACTGACGTGCAGAAGACCCAGTACGACCCGGCCAAGCGCGCCAAGATGCCGCGCCTGCCGTCCAAGCAGCGCCTGGAGGGCTTTGCCGAGGTACAGCAAGGCCTGGGCGAGACGGCAGCCGTGCAGGAAGGCAAGCGCTGTCTCGGCTGTGGCATGGCCTGCGTGCAGGCTTGCCCCTATGGCGTGATCCAGTTCAACGCCGCGCAGGCCAAGGCGCACAAGTGCGACCTGTGCACCGATCTCGTGCACGTGGGCGAGAAGCCAGTCTGCGTGGAAACCTGCATGACCGACGCCATCTACTTCGGCGAGCTCGAGCAGCTCAAGCAACGTCTGGCCGAGGAGGACATGTTCGTAGTCGAGGAACTCAGCAAAGAGTCCGTTTTGTACGTAGCCTAGCCGCAAGCACATCGCAGAACGAGGCGCTCCGCACAACCCGGAGCGCCTCGCCGCTGCACTGCACAAGGCCCGGACGAACCGTTAGGCGCGCTGACTCTGCCCGGACCTGCACCACAAGCTCAGACAAGCACGCCGTACAATGCAAGGCAGCCCCTCCGCAGATCCATGGATTTGCGGAGGGGCTGCCACTACTATCAACCTAGAACTGAAAACCGCTACCCGGTGACCGGTAACTGGAAACTGGCAACCTACTTCCTCGCCGCCTCCAGCTCGGCCTGTAGCCGATTGAGCCGCTGTTGGCGATCGCCGACAAAGCGCTCGATCCCCTTCAGCATCCACTCGGGCGTGAGGTGCGCCTCGTCCAGCACCTCATCAATCGTGCCGCCCGTGCGCCAGCGCTTGTCCCAATCGGACGAGAGTGCGTATTCCTCTGCCACCTTGTTGAAAAGCCAACTGTGCATCAGGCAGCGCGCCTGTGTGGTAATCACCGTCGAATCCATGCGATCGCCCGGGCCCAACACCTTCTCGCGATACTCCGCGGGCTGCAACGCAAACAGCTCCGCGCTGGCCGAGCACACAATTTTGACGTTCAAGCCGCGCTTGTCCAGTTCCGGCAGCAGTTTCACGATTCCGGCCATGGCGCTGGTGCCCTGCACCACGATCGCCCCACCGCGGGACTGCCCCGCCTTGTAGTCCCGAACCACGTACGCCCCACGCGCCGCCTCAAAGTGCGAGGGCATACCCAGCTTGGCCCGGTCCGGGATTTCGATCGGAGGCCGCGTCAGGTGCAGCGCGATGATGGGCTTGTCCAGCTTCAGCGCGGCGCCAAGCAGCACTGGCACCTCATTGTACTCCCACGGGTGCAGGTTGATCACGTGGCCGTCGGGGAACAACTGCGTCGTCCCCGGAGAAAAGATGCCAAAGTGCGTACGGCTATCGTCCGCCGTCTCCGGCCCCGAGTGCCCGGCGATCCATAGTACCTTGCCCACCTTCCACTGGCAGTCCTGCGCGAGCTGGCTGAGCAGGCGGAACATGCCGTACTTCAGATAGGCGAACGAGCCGTAGGTAGAGCAAGCGCCCCAGAACCCATCAAAGCCCTTCTCCGGGTCGGGAGCAAAGTTGACCGTGGCCATGCCGCTCAGAATGCCGGCGTTGGCGAACTCGGTGATCTCCTGCGGGAGCAACACGCCATCCGGCGTGCCATAGCGCTCGTACCAGCCATACCCGGGAAAGTCGCCATAGGCCTTGGCAAAGCCGCTCACGTTGGTCGAATCCGCCAGGTCCGCCGAGCAGGCGATGAACAGCGGCCGGTCGTACTCCTTGGCGCCAAAGGCGTTGGCCCAAGCGCCCCACTTGGCCAGCCCCGCGCGGTTCGCAATGGAACTGCCGGGCTTGGCCCACATGTCCGCCGGGTAGTTGCGATAGTCATACAGGCGCTCGTCCTCGAACGGGTTCCCGCGCTTCCCCAGCTTGAACGTCGGCAACGACTCCGGCACGCTGTCTCCCAGCTCAACCAGGGTGTCGGCCAGGTAATCCACCAACGCCTGGTCGCGATGCAACACGTCGATAATGGCCTTCAGGTTGGCGGCAAACTCCTCGCGCTGTTCCTCCGGGCTCTGCGGGGCGAGCTGGCAGTAGTTGGTGAACTGCACGCCGTACTTCTCCGCGAACGGCTTCTTGGTGTCCCAGAACGTCTCGCAGTCCATGGCATGGGGAGCGCCATGCGACTTGTTGTCATATTTCAGGTAGCCGCGCCCCTTGCGCGTCTTGAGCCAGGTGACGCTGGGCACACGACCGGGATTCTCGCTCAATATCATGTCCAGGATGGCCTGCGTCACAGGCCCCCACTCGGTGCCAAACTCGGCCCCGAAGGTGCGCCAGCCGTGCGAGGCAAACCAGTCTTCGGGCGTCCCGTAGACTGCGCTGCTCACAGGATGATCATCAATTCCAAAGTCGTTCCAGTCCACCACGTAGAACAGGTTGTCCAGCGCCAGACCCCAGGCTGAGTTGAAGGTTTCGTGATTCGCTCCAGGCGTCAGCCCGGCCTCACCCTCAAAAGCCCACACCTTGACCTGCCCTGCCCCAGCGCGCTTGAGCGCCAGCGCCTCGCCCGCCGCCGCCGGGCTGCCGTGACCCGATGGGCCAGTGTTGAACTTCAGGAACAAGGTCTTGCCCTCCATTTCGGCATGCCCGGAGAGGCCTCCCCTGCGCCGGAACTCCAACAGGTCTTCCCAGACCAGCATGCGCTCCTCGGGATTCGGCACGGCATAGCGTGTGTCCCCGGTCTGAGCGTATTTGATGCGTAGCGCCTCGTTGAACACCGCCAACGTGCAGTAGATCAGCGGGATGGTGTGCCCGCCCACCAGCACAAAGCGGTCGCCAAAGCGCTTCTCCGGATGGCGGATGTCCCAGCGCATGGCGCCGCTCAACAGGGTAACAATCAGGGCCGGTACCTTGGAGCGCGATCCCCCCGGATGACCGCTCTGGCGGTAGTTCAGGACTACGTCGACCAGGTTGTCCACGAGGTCCTTGGTCTTCTCCCAGTGCTGAAAGTACGAGGTCAGTTCGTGGTAACGTTCGGCAATGCGTTCTTCGGATGCACGATCCATGTGCGGCTCCTTATATCATGATAGGTAGCGCCGACCCTGGGTCTGCGCGCACCATTGCAGCAGAGTTCACGTTGGCGCTGGAGGGCAATGTCGCGGCCTGTCCCGACCGCTGAGCCTGAGGAAACTCGAGGCCAACTCGCGCCGATCACCACACCAATCGCAACTTTAACCCAGATGCACTCGATTGTCAAGCGCAAGATGGCCAAGAACGCTGCTCGCGCGCAAGTGTCATGCTCTGGCTTTGCGCAGGAATGGGGGCGGCCAATGCTGGCTTGCCTTGCCACCCTCCTTGAAGCGGAACTCGCACAGGCCATCGCCAGTGGCGAGGCTCTTTGCTCGCACAAGCCCCAAACCGCCTCGCTCACACTCCGGGAAGTCCAGAAAACAGTAGAACGGCAGGAACTCCAATGCACCCTGGGTGCGGTAGAGCCTCTCGGTAGCGCACTGCTGGAAGTTGTAGCCGTAGTCGAACTCCACGCCATCGCCTTCCACGAACTCGTACACCCAGTCATCCGCATAGCGCCGTTGCTGAGACCACAGGGAACGCTGCCTGCGGCGCTGCATCAATGCTGCGCGGCTCAGGCGTTGCGCCTCTGGAATGGGAGCATCTGGCGCACGACGAATCACGGCATCATATAGCAGTTTGCCCGTCTCCTCAGCCGTCCGGCCGCAAGCTTTCATCGTCAGGTATAGGGCCAAGCATCTGGCGGATTCGATCAGCGAAGCCGTCAGGTGGTTCTCATCGCCGCCAATGTAGGGTAACTTGGGGATGAGCGCCACGAACTGGCGCCGCGCCCCTCGCAGCAGGCGCAGCGCCTCGGCGCGACCATAGCGCTCGACCAGCAGCGGACGCCACTCATCGGCCGACTTGCCCAGACCCTGCAGTAGCTCGTCGCGATGCGAGGCAGAGTAGGCGGACTGCTCACCGTCCTCCGCAGTCCGGCGGTCCTGCTGCTCCGCCCACGCCCTGCCCGTCTTGGCCTGTACGGCCTCGCTTCCGACCCCGCGCGCCTTCTCAGGAACCCCGTTACCGCGCATGCCAACTCTCCTTGCTCATCAGGAGTCCTCTGATCCGCTCCTCCCTCATAGTGTATCACAGACGCCGTTGCCCTCCAACCCGCCTCCCAGACCGGCCCGACTGTGGCCTTGTGCAATGCTTGACAAGCGAGCGCCGCCATGCTATAATACAGGACTATTTAGAGCATTTTACTCCCATTCAAGGAGTCAACATGAAGACGCTTAGGCGTTTGTTTGTTTTGCTGGTCGTTCTATGCCTGGCGCTGTCCGCGTGCGCTGCCGGTGCGCGCCAAGTCGCGCCGGCTGCCACCCTGCCGCCAGAACACACGGCAGAGCCAACGCCCACGCTTGAGCCTACGCTGCAGCCGACGCCCACCCAAGAGCCGACGCCGGAGCCTACGCTGCGGCTGACGCCCACACCGAGAATCATGCCCATCGAGGCACTGAACATCACCGGCACGCCGATCGAGATCGACGTCGCCACATACCACCTGATCGTGGACGGGCTGGTGGAGCATCCGCTCTCGCTGAGTTATGAGGAGTTGCTGGCCCTGCCAACTGTCTCCCAGGTCCCGCGTCTCGAGTGCCCGGGCTTTTTCATAGACTATGCCGAATGGACGGGTCCATTGGTGCGCACGATCCTGGAAATGGCCGGGGTCAAGCCACAGGCCGTGGAAGTAGAGTTCTCTGAGGCGGACGAGTATCCCTATCAGAGAACCCTTGCCCTGGACGAAGCGCTTGCCGATGATACCTACTTGGCCCACAGCGTCAACGGCGAGACGCTGCCTGTGGCACATGGCTTCCCTCTGCGCCTGGTGACCGGCAGCAAGCTGGGGGATTATTGGGTCAAATGGCTGGGGCATGTCGAGGTGAAGTAATGGCCAAGAGCCTTCCCG
>CAYZKS010000231.1:0-5376 GCA_964478725.1 uncultured Anaerolineales bacterium | reverse complement strand
TGCGTCTTTACGCTGCCTTTACTGAACAAATATACATTATTGACAAGTTTGTAACCATATGCTATGCTGGTGCGTACAGCCTTTGCTGCGTTCGGGCTCGCCTGGGCCGCACCTGCGTCATCAGCGTTCCCCGCGCCGGGTCCGGATGGGGCAAGTGGCACGCATTCATCCCTCTGTTGCAGGAGGACGCTTATGACATGGCAGCCAAAGTCTGAATGCGCGAGATCCTCTTTAGCGCCTCATGCGGTCGGCGACCGCAAGCATGCGCACCGCCCGCGCACTCCCTTTCGACGAACCCAATCCTCCCTGCTGCTCGCAATAGCGCTGCTGCTGGCTGTGGCCCTTTTGCCCGCGGCGCCATTGCTGCACGTGCGAGCGGATGTGGTCGGCGGCGAGGTATTCCTCAAGGGCACCTACATCGAGGTCGGCGAGCACCAGGCCGGATCGTTTGGCACCAGCAACAACGCACCCGCAGGCTTCCACCCCATCGGGCGCTCCAACCTGGGGTTTGTAGCAGACGTGGGCGCCGACGGCTGGACGACGGGCACCCCGGCGCAATCGGGCGACTTTTTCCTGCCGGGCTCGCCCTATGAAGGCTGGTCGGTCAAGTGGAGCTCGATCAACTGGCGCAACTACGGGGCATCGGGCTACATAGAGGTGCCGCTCACCAGCCTGACCGAGAACAGCTCGGGCAGCACCAAGCGCTCGGTCTGGACCGGCACGGCCACCAGCGGCAGCGACCAGTTGCGCGTGATTCAGACGGTCAGCTTTGACATCAGCAATCTGTACTTTGTGATGAACGTGCAGCTCACCAACGTCGGCAGCACCACCCTGAGCAACGTCAAATACATGCGCTCGGTGGACCCGGACATGGAAGTAGACCTCGGCGGATCGTATACCACCAACAACTATGTGCGCTACCAGCCGGGCGTCGGCGGCAACGTCGACAAGGCGCTGGTCGTGGCGGTGGGCCAGTTGTACGCGGTGACGCTGGGACTGGGCACTATCGACAGCCGCGCGCGCGTCTCGGTGGAGAGTCCATGGCCCTATGACCCGGACGAGGTGCTGAACAGCATCGTTGCCCCATCGCCCTCCAGCCCGTTGAGCCAGGATGCCGCCATTTCGCTGGCCTACAACCTGGGCACGTTGGCGCCGGGGCAGTCCACCAGCTTTGACTACACCTACATTCTGCGCGAGTCGGACCTGGAGCAGGCGTTGGGCGCGCTGGCCTCGGTCACCATTCTGCAACCCACCGGCTCGTGCTCAGGCTCCAGCGTGGTCTTCCAGGCCACTACCAGCGACGTACCCAACACCTCCTGGATCGACTTTACCGTGGGCGGAGTGTACATCGGACGCGACACCACGCCCAGCGGTGGCGTGTTCGAGGTCACCTTCAACTCGCTGTCCTACCCCAATGGCCCGGTGGAGCTGCGCGCCCTGGCGCATTTTGGCGATGGCCACGAGGTGACCAAGACCTCCACGGTCAACATCGACAACTCGGGGCCGCCCATGAGCTTCATCACGCCCACCGCGGGACAGATCGTGAGCGGCAGCGGCATCCCCATCCAGATCGGCATCGACGCCGGCCACCCTCCGGTTTCGGTCAGCTTCTTTCGCGACTCGCCCGCGCCGTCCGTCTTCCTGGGCACAGACAACAGCGCTCCGTTTGAGAGCAGTTTTGGCGTAACCGATCTGCCGCCGGGCAGCACGATTGTGATCAAGGCCGTCGGAACCGATAGCGGCGGTCGCCAGACCACGATCCAGGTATCGGTGTACACCGCCAGCAACACGGCGCCGGTGGCCAATCCCGACTCGTACAGCGTCGACGAGGATACACTGCTCAACCAGGCTGCGCCCGGCGTGCTGGGCAACGACACGGACGCGGAGAGCGATCCGCTGACGGCTCACCTGGTCAGCGGGCCATCGCACGCCGCGTCGTTCACGCTCAACAGCAATGGTTCGTTCTCGTACCAGGCCACCGCCAACTATCACGGCGGCGACTCTTTCGTGTATCGGGCCTACGACGGCGCAGCTTACAGCGGCAACGCCACGGTCAGCCTCACCGTCAACGCTGTGGACGACCCACCAGTGCTCACCTGCAGCGGCTCGTCCGTGAACTATGTGGAGAACGGCGCGGCAGTGGTTGTAGATCCGGCCCTGAGCCTGACCGATGCCGACGGACCGGACCTGTCGGGCGCACGTGTCTCCATCGGCACGGGCTTTGCCAGCGGGCAGGACTATCTGGACTATTCCACGACCAACGGCGTGAGCGGCAGCTATGACGCTGGCACCGGCGTGCTGACACTCAGCGGGACACGCCCGGTCTCGGACTATCAGGCTGCCATGCGCGCGGTACAGTATCGCAACGGCTCTGAGGCCCCCGACACGTCTGCGCGTACGATCATCTTCTCGCTGGGCGAGAACACGCTCTACTACCCGACCACGGGCCACTACTACGAGTTCGTCAGTTCCAGCGCCGTCACCTGGTACGCTGCGCGTGACGCGGCCGCGGCGCGGAGCTACTACGGACTGCACGGCTACCTGGTCACGGTCACTTCGGCAGGCGAGAACACCTTTGTTGCCGGCAAGCTGCAGGGGCAGGGTTGGATGGGCGCCACCGATGAGGCTTGCGACTACTGCAACGACACGGCCTCCGAGAACCACTGGCGCTGGGCCACGGGCCCAGAGGCCGGCACCGAGTTCTTCTTTGGGCGACGTGGGACGGCCTGCCTGCCAACCGCCGGTCCGATCGACTATGGCTACACCAACTGGGCCGACGGCGAGCCCAACGATTGGGGCTGTCAGGAGGACCACGGCCACTTCTGGGAAAACGGTACGTGGAACGACTATCGGTATGACAACGCGTCCATCGTCGGTTACGTCGTGGAGTACGGCGGCATGCCGGGCGACCCGTCGCCGCAGTTGACCTGCCAGGCCACGGTCAACGTGCAGGCCGTCAACGACGCGCCGGTCAACACGGTCCCCGGCGGCTTCAGCGTCAACGAAGACACCGACAGCCTGCCCCAGGTCTTCAGCTTCAGCGACGTGGACGAGGGCGGCGCCAGCAACCTGCAGTTCTCGCTCTCGGCCAGCCATGGCAATCTCACCCTGGCCGGCACAGCAGGCCTGACCCTGATCTCTGGCGGCAACGGCACGCACGCCATGACCTACCAGGGCACGCGCACGAACATCCTGGCCGCCCTAAATGGCGTCACCTACCGCGGTGACGGTAACTACAACGACGCTGACACCATCAGCTTCACCACCAACGACAACGGCAAAACCGGCTCCGGCGGCGCGCAGTCCGACACCGACACGGTCGCCGTCACCGTCAACGCCGTGAACGACCCACCGGTCAACTCGGTCCCCGGCGGTTTCAGCGTCAACGAGGATGCGGACAGCCTGGGACACGCCTTCAGCTTCAGCGACGTGGACGAGGGTGGCGCGGCCAACCTGCAGTTCACGCTCTCCGCGAATCACGGCAACCTGACCTTGGCCAGCACGGCAGGCCTGACTCTGATCTCCGGCGGCAGCGGTACACACGGCATGACCTACCAGGGAACGCGCGCCAGCATACTGGCGGCGCTCAACGGCGCGACCTACCACGGCGACCTCGACTACAACGGCGCCGACAGCATCACCTTCACGTCGAACGACAATGGCAACACTGGCTCTGGCGGCGCGCTCGGCGACACAGACACGGTCGCCGTGAGCGTCAACGCCATCAACGACGCGCCGGTGAACGGCGTGCCGACCGGGTTCAGCGTGAACGAGGACACGGACCAGAGCGGCCTGGTCTTCCAGGTCGCCGATGTGGATCTCGACGAGGGCGCGGGTTTGCTCGAGTTCTCGCTCTGGGCCAGCCACGGCAACCTCACGCTGGCGGGCACGGCGGGTCTGACCTCGGTCTCCGGCGGCAGCGGCACGCACAGCATGACCTACCGCGGCGCGCTAGCCGACGTCAATGCCGCGCTCAACGCAGTCACCTACCGCGGCGACTCCCACTACAACGGTGCCGATGCCATCACCCTCGATAGCAGTGACCTTGGCAACAGCGGCGTGGGCGGCGCGCTTGCGGACACAGACAGCGTGAGCGTGACGGTCAATGCCGTCAACGATGCGCCGGTCAACAGCGTGCCCGGCGGTTTCGGCGTCAACGAGGACACGGACCAGAGCGGCCTGGTCTTCCAGGTCGCCGACGTGGACCTGAACGAAGGCGCGGGCCTGCTGGAGTTCTCGCTCTCGGCCAGTCATGGCAACCTCACGCTGGCGGGAACGGCGGGCCTCACGCCGCTCTCCGGCGGCAGCGGCACGCACAGCATGGCTTACCAGGGCGCGTTGGCCAACGTGAATACCGCGCTCAATGGCGTCACCTACCGCGGCGACGCCGAGTACAACGGCGCCGACACGCTCACGTTCACCTGCAACGACCTGGGCAACACCGGCGCGGGCGGCGCGCTCACGGACACGGACCTGGTGCCCGTGACTGTGTACGCGGTCAACGATGCACCAGTGGCCGAGGACGATGGCGCCACGACCAACGAGGACACTGCCGTGGACATCACGGTTCTGGCCAACGACAGCGACGTGGAGCTCACGCGCGGCGAGGCGGGGCTACACCCCGGTCACCTGACGGCCCTTCGTGTGGTCGCGGTCGGTACACCGGACTATGGCGTCGCGGTCACCGACGGCACCAAGATCACCTATACGCCGGTGCCCACGTTCCGCGGGCTGCACGTCTTCACCTACACCGTGAGCGATGGCCTGTTGTCGGCGACGGCCGAGGTCGGCGTGATCGTCAACCCGGTCACCCTGCTGACGCTGGAGAAGACGGACGCCACCGACCCGATCTACGCGAGCTGGAAGATCCGCTACCGCATCCGGGCCTACAACCCATCATCCACGGCCCTGCCCAACCTGGTGATCACAGACGTGCTGCCTCTGGGCACTACCTTCAACTCCTGCAGCGAGCCGGGGCAGGGGCTGGTGACCTCGCGCGTGGTCACCTGGACCATCCCAATCCTGTCGCCTCAAGCCACACTGGACCTGGCGCTGGTGGTGGACACCAGCATCACGCTGCGGGGAGTGGTCACCAACAACGTCTACGCCTCGATCTTCGGGCAACTCATCGCTCAGGACGAGGAGACCACGCAGGTGAACGCCCCTCTGCCGCCCCCGCCGCCTGCCACCGCCACGCCGACCATCGTGTCCATGCCCAGCCCGACGGGGAACGTCCAGTCGCCTACGCCCACAGGCACGGCAACGGCGTCGCCATCGGCAACCGCGTCGGCGACGCCTTCCGCCACCTCGACTGAGACCGCGACGGCTACCGAGACGGCGACTGCGACGGCCACGGAGACGGCGACGGCTACCGAG
>CAYZKS010000230.1:2830-5379 GCA_964478725.1 uncultured Anaerolineales bacterium | reverse complement strand
GAGTGTGTGCGCGTTCTCAGGCCGGGCGGCAGGTTCATCGTGTGCTTGCCCAACACCGCCCACTGGCTGTGCCGCTGGTGGCTGATAACGGGCCGCTTCCCTTATGTGAAAAACTCGCCGACCGATGCTCTGCACATTCGCTTTTTCACCGTTTCTGAGGCAAAGCAACTGTGCCGCGCACGTGGTCTGACAGTGCTGGAGGTGGATGGCAGCGCCAGCCTTTGGGCCAAGGAATTCTACCCAGCAGTTGTGAGGTCGCGCCGCGTGCGCAGGCTGTACACGTGGCTCGCACACCATTGGCCCTCGCTCTTCGCCCGCGACTTTGTGATCGTTTGCCGGAAGGACTCCAGGACGGCCAGATCCGAGGAGGGTAGAGCCCTTGACCCTTAGGCGCAAGGCCACAGCCGGTGTCTTCTGGGTAGGCGTATCCACGGCCACCAACCAGTTCTTCAACATGCTCATCAAGTATGTGCTGGCCCGCATGTTGGATCCGGCACACTTTGGCTTGGTTTCGATGGCCTACATTGCCATCGACTTTCTTACGATGTTCCGAGAGATGGGCTTCGCATCGGCACTGATCTATCACAGGGGCGACCAGCGCAAGGCGGCCGACACCACCTTTATCACTATCCTCATCCTGTCGACCACTCTTTTCCTGCTGGCTTTCCTCGGTGCCCCGCTCGTGGCAGTGTTCTTCCGCTCGGCTGAGCTCACGAACGTCTTGCGCGCACTGTCGGTGAATATCCTTATCTCGGCGTTGGGGCAGGTGCAACTGGCCTTACTTGCCAAGAACCTGGCATTCCGGGAACGTCTGTTGCCGGACATCGTGCCGACCGTCGCGTATGGGGTGGTGGCAATCACCTTGGCCTTGATGGGCATGGGAGTCTGGAGCTTGGTGGTTGCCAAGCTGGTGGATTCCACTCTGACTTCATTGCTGTACTGGTTAGTGGTACCCTGGTGGCGACCACGCTTGCGCTTCGACCGCGGGGTGGCGCGAGAGCTCTTCGACTATGGAAAGCACATCGTTGGCAGCAGCCTGCTGATCTACTTCATCACCAACCTGGATAATACTTTCGTCGGGCGCGTGCTGGGAGAGGAGCAGCTCGGCTATTATGGCATGGCGTATACCCAGGCCAACGTGCCAGCGACGCAGATATCGCGCATCATTGGGCAAGTGCTCTTTCCAGCCTACTCGAAGATACAGGATGACCTGGTCGCCCTGCGCAAGGCGTACTTCAGGACCACCAAGTACGTCTCAATGGTATCCATCCCTCTGTCGGTGGCGGTGGTCGCTTTTGCCGGGCCGTTCGTCAACACTCTCTACGGTGGAAGCTGGGCACAGGCGATAGTACCGTTGCAGTGGCTGGGCGTCTATGGCCTGTTCCGTGCCGTAGCCGTCAACATGGGCAGCGTCTTCAAGGCAGGTGGGAGGCCCCAGTGGCTGACCTACATCGCCGTGCTGCGCCTGGCAGTCATGGGCACATTGCTCTACCCAGCTGCGCTCTACTACGGCATTGTGGGAGTGAGCGTGCTCTCGGCTCTGGTGGCGGCAGCGGATTTCGTTCTTTCCGCGGTGTTGACCAATCGTATCATCCATGGTACACTTGCAGATTACGTACGAGCGCTCGCCGGGGCCACGCTGCTATCGCTGGCCACAGCGGCCTTGGCCGTCTGGGCCTACGGGCGCATGGTGGGCCAGCACGGTTTCATCGCGCTGGTCGCAGCCGGTGCGCTCATGGTGACGTGCTACGGTCTATTGATGCTCGTTCTGGACACTGACCTGCGCAGGGCCATTATGGCTTTCCGCCACCAGCTGGAGCCGGCGGGGCGTAGATGGATGGGCAATGGGGATTGACGTGGCCGGAGCTCGTTGCCGTGTGATGCAGGTATCACGAGTGCGCATGAACCCCTACGTCAGCCTGCTGCAACAAGCTCTGCGCGGAGCAGGTGTGGCGTGCTTCAGTGCCGACGGGCTGTCGCCACGCCTGGTGCAATCCTGGCGGCGCACTGTGGACATCGTGCACGTGCACTGGCTGGAGTTGCTGTACGCGGCGCCACGGCGCAGCAGCAGTCTGCGCCGTCTTGGCGCGGCTCTGGGAGGCCTGGTCTGGACCAAGGCGCTTGGGCTCAAGTTGGTGTACACTGCGCACAACCTGGAGCCGCACGAGCGCTCTTCTGGCCCCTTGGATCGTCCCTTGGGCACCAGAACCTTTGGACTGAGCAATCGCGCTCTGATTGCCCTATCAGATGCAGTACACGTGCATGACCAGGAGTCCAGACGCGCTCTGGAGACACGCTACGGACGACACGCACGGGTATATGTGATTCCGCACGGCAGCTACATCGGCGCGTACCCTAACAACTGCACCAAGTCGCAAGCTCGGGAAAAGCTGGGACTCGAGCAGGATGCCTCTGCGATGCTCTTCCTGGGACAGATTCGCCGGTACAAAGGCATCGAAGAGCTGGTGGCAGCATTCCGTCAAATGCGGGACGGAGACTGTGTGCTCATGATCGCAGGCAATGTGCATGACGCTGCCTACGCCAAGGAA
>CAYZKS010000230.1:0-2730 GCA_964478725.1 uncultured Anaerolineales bacterium | reverse complement strand
AGCGAACCGAGTGCTGTGGGTGGAGCCCTGGCCCAACCTGTGGCCTACTCTGCATCGGCTGCGAAAGGAGACGCTTCTGCAGAGCTTCGCCAGTCTGAGGGGACCACGGCTGCTGCAGGTGGACGTGAATCTGCATGTGTACCAGCCCGCGACCTGGCTGCTGCGATCCAATGGTCAGGTGCTAGGTGCCTGCACCCAGACAGCATGCATGGCACTTTTGCGGCGCGTGCTCCGCCGGCTGGGATTCCGGTCGCCGATCTTATGGCTGTTCTTGCCCGATATGGAGGTCTTTCTGGGCCGATTCAACGAAAAGCTGTCGATCTACCACGTCGTGGATGATTATTCGAGTTACAGCGGCGTGAGCGAAGCGTGGAGGCCGGTAATGCAGCGCCAGGAGGAACAGCTGGCGCGACGCGTCGACCTCGTGTTCGTTGTCTCTGACACGCTGCTGCAACGCCAGCAGGCATTTAACCCGCACAGCGTTCTGGTCGCAAATGCCGTCGATTACGCTGCTTTTGCCGGCGCGCAGGCACAAGCAGCGACGCCAGCATCCATGCTGGATATTCCGCGGCCACTTGCCGGCTATGTCGGAGCAATCAATGACAAGGTGGATCTGGCCTTGCTGGCCAGGTTGGCCCGCCAGTGCCCGGACATACCGCTGGTCTTGGTCGGGCCGGTGACGATCACAGATGAGGAAGGTCAGGGCGCGCTTGAAGAGTTGAGGTCCATGCCTCAGGTGCGTTTCTTGGGTCGACAGAGCGCCACGGACGTGCCGCGGTACGTCGCGGCCTGTGATGTGTGCCTGCTACCGTATCGCGTCAACGCGTGGACGCTGAGCCTGGACTCACTGAAGTTGTACGAGTACCTTGCATGTGGGAAACCCGTAGTGGCGACTGATGTGCCGACCGTACGCAGGGTCGCCGGCGTAACAGACGGCGCCATCACAGGGCACCTGATCTATGTCGCCACCACAGAACGCGAATTTGCCGAGCATCTGCAGTCTGCCCTGCGACACGATAATACTGCCTTGCAGCAGGCGCGGCAGCGCATAGCTGCGCGAAACACCTGGGACCAGCGTATAGAAACACTCTCTGCTGCCATCGAATCAAGGCTCAAAGAGCGCGACCTGCAAAGCCCGGGTTAGCATCCAGCGCTGAGCCATACGCCCAGCGACTGGGAAGGAAAGGATATAAGGTATGGGTTCCGAACTTGTGACCTACTTCCGCATTGTTTTGAAGCGGTGGTGGTTGATCTTGCTGATCCTGATCGCCACTTCGTCCGTGATCCTGTATAGCTCATTCACGGCCAAGCCTGTGTACCGGGCGTACGTCAAGCTGCAGGTCATTGCGCCTGAATCCCAGGAAGTGTCGCTATTCTCGCAGACCAGGTCTGCCTCGAGTCAGGAGGAGATCGTAGCAGTTGAACGCCAGTTCGATGCGGCTTTGCGCAGTGCGTATGTGGCCTGGCAGACCATAGCCGACTTGAACCTGGGGATTTCGGCGGGGGAATTGCTGAATGGGTTGACGATATATGCGGATGGCGAGTTCCTGAACGTGACGTTTGTTGCCGAGAACCCGATGCTGGTGGAGTCCATCGCTACTGCGCACGTACAGAACGCCTTCAACTACTATGCCCAGATGCGGTCCAAACCATCCAGTGTGGCACTGGAGTTCATCCAGCAGCAACTCGCCGAGGAACTAAAGGCTCTCTCCTCGGCAGGAGACGCAGCCCTCCAGTTCAAGATCAATCACAATCTGGACTCGCTTCCGCGCGAGATCAGTGCCATCCAGGATCAACTGCGTGTGCTGCGCTTGGAGAGGAGCAAGTTGGCGCTCGAGCGCGCCAAAGCAGAGGGCATATCGGCAACGTACATGGAGGAAGCGGCCAAGGCTACCCAGGCAGATGTAGCTGGCAACTATCAACGCATGGCCTTCGCTCAGGACGTGGTTGTGGCCGGCATCCGCGCTGAGGAGTCCGAGTATGATGCCCTTATCAGCCAGCAGGAAGGCACACTGCAGGAACTTCTGAGGCTCACGACCGAATACGACGACTTGATGCGCGCCCTTAGTCGTGTGCAGGCGAACTATGCCTTCTTGGCGGACAAGGAGAATGAAGCCAAGCTCAAGCAGAGCCAGGCCATGAACGTGAGCTTTGTCCAGATCATTGAGCCCGCCCGTATGCCGGACCGTCCGGCCCCATCACAGACGCCGAGAATGCTGGCCGTCGGCGTGATCGTCAGCTTGCTTGCAGGCATCATCCTGGCTTTCGTCCTGGAGTTCATCTCCAGCTTGCGCGCTCCGCCCCGGAAGGAAAGCGCATAGGCGCTCCTTGGCGATACCAGCAGGCGCGGGCCCAGCGCACCTCCGTCTTGGCTGGCTTGCCCAAGGCCCGCGCCTGCACGTGTAGGCTATCATGCCATAGAGCCCTCCGTCATGGACTGTACATCAGAGGGCCCGGAGCGGCGCATGACGCATAGTGAGCAGATTGTTGCGAGTAAGACGGATCAATCCAAGTCACGGGCCAGGGAGACTCTGCAGATCTCCCTGATCTTGGCCATCCTGCTGGCTGTCTTCTTCTGGAGACCAATCTTTCAGGGCCGTAAGCTCCTGCCAGCAGACATCGCATTCAACGACGCCGTGTACTCGGGCCACGTTCCAGCCGAACACGCCGTGCTGCACAACATTCTGTTGTATGACCAGACCTATCAATTCTATCCCTGGCGCGTGTTTG
>CAYZKS010000229.1:0-5422 GCA_964478725.1 uncultured Anaerolineales bacterium | reverse complement strand
TGGCTGCCCCGCAGAAGACCGGCATATCGTGTTGCCCAAAGGTCACGATGCGCCAGAAGCTCCTCTTGGTGACCTCGTCGACGTGTACGGACTCTTGCAGCGCCTCGGGAACCGCAATCGAAGCAAGCACGTCGGGGTCGAACAGAGGGGCAAACAGCGCGGCGCTCTGGGGCACGCAGGTTTCTGCCGCCGAGGTCAGGGAGAACTGGTCGGGAGTGAAGCTCCGCACTGCCGATAGCCAGGTAAGGTTGCCGTCGGCTTCCCTGGTGACCTGAACGAAGACCAGCCGCTGGCCGTAGACCTCCACATTGCGGCCGCCGGCGAGCACCAGCAATTGAATCGCCTCGCCTGGCGCGAGGT
The DNA here is from genome assembly GCA_964478725.1 of uncultured Anaerolineales bacterium. Lineage (GTDB taxonomy): Bacteria > Chloroflexota > Anaerolineae > UBA2200 > UBA2200 > CAYZKS01. Next base: position 5,062 of record CAYZKS010000229.1, on the reverse strand, counting down.
CGAGCGTACTGACGGGCTGCAGTTGCAGGAGCTCGACTGAGCGGTGGGCTTCCTCGTAGCAGTACTGCAGGAATTCCCACTGATCTCTGGATGCCTGCGTCAGCACGCTTGCTTCGGCATGCTGCGATTCGAATGCCATCTGCGCGACTCCAGATGCTGGCTTCCCGGCGGGAAGTAGGCGAACGACAACGGCCCTGGGGCGGTCAGAGGCTGAGCACTGCTTGCTGGCCGGATTGTACTCAGCTATAGCCATAATACAAAATGGCGCCTGGTCTTTCCTGACATTCTCATTGCCTTTTTGTGACGAAAGCGCATAGAGCGCATTTGAAGAAGAGGGAGAATAGTGCGCTATAATGCCTGTGGGAGCCGCGCGTATCAAAAGCGACCGGGATTGCGTCTTATTCTAAGAGGGAATCTAGGGTTGCCTGGGAGGTTGGGGGGCATGAAGAGGAGCAGACGCGGAACTCGCATGGCGCTGCGGCTTGGGCTGCTGGTGCTGGGGGTGCTCGCGCTGTGGAGCGCGGGAGGAGCGGCACCGCCGCCCACCGGCGCACAGCCTGGGCCATCTGCGCTTGCGACTGAGACTATCAGCTTGCCGGTAAGCCAGGACACCTACATGGAACAGTACCTGCCCACGGCCAATCACTGCGGAGATCGCGGGTTCGCGGTGGGCATCAAGCGCACATTCCGGGCGCTGCTGCAGTTTGATCTTGGTTCCATGCCGGCGAGCATAGAGGTGGATCGAGCCACCCTGCACCTGTATTCCACGGGCTGGAACGGCGTGACTGAGCCCATGAGCATTGGCGCGTACGTGGTGCTCAGGGAATGGAGTGCGTGCCAGACGACCTGGAACGTCCCCTGGAGCAGCCCGGGTTGTGAGAACACCGCGACGGATCGCCGGGCAGCGCCAGAGGCGACATTCGAGGCCAATGCTCCCTTGCGTTGGTATGGCATGGACCTTACGGCATGTGTGCTGAGCTGGCTGGACGGCAGCCTGGAGAACCACGGGCTGTTGGTCATGAACACTGTCGCCAACGCGTTGGCCAAGTACCATTTTGGGTCGCAAGAGAGCGACGAGGGGGTGCGCCCCTGGCTCGAGGTGGAGTTCCACTACGTTGGTCCTCCGACCGATACTCCCACGATCACGCTCACGCCAACCGAGTCAGCCACTCCGACCCAATCCGCCACGCCCACCAACACCGCCACTGCGACGGCGACGGCCACCCGCACCCCCACGCGCACGTCGACACCCACACGCACGGCCACGCGCACGCGCACGGCCACGCCGACGGTGACTCCCATCCCGCCGCTCAGAATCACCAAGAGCTCGGTCCCGGCGGACCCCGTCCCGGCTAGCTGGAATGTCTACTACACGGTGCAGATCCACAACACGTCAGCGGCAGCCTGCACCAACGTGGTGATCACGGACACGATAGACGCGCGCACTTACTATGTGGCCTCGGCGCCGGTGGCACAACGCATTGACGCGTATACTTATGTGTGGCACCTGGGCACGGTTGCATCCGGAGATCAGCGCAGCGTGCAGTTGACGGTGGCCACGGGGCCGTCCCTGGCCGGTCAGACACTGCATAACCGCGCCACGGTGGACTGCGATCAGGGCATCCCCTTGAGCGTGGTGCGTGATACACGCATTGGCCCCTTGCCTGTGACGGAGACGCCGACGCGCACGGCTTCGGCCACACCGTCACCAACTGGCACGCCGACCGTTACGCCAGTGCCGACGGCAACGGCGGTTGGCCATGTGAACCTGCGCGTGATGCCTTTTGTCAGCACGGTAAGCTGCGGCGAGATGTTCCAGAAGGAAGTCGTGGTCGAAGCAGGCACACAGCCGGTGGCCATTGCCGAGGCGTACCTGGACTTTGACCCGGCGCATGTGGAGGTGATCAGCATCGGCGATGGAGCGGGGCTGTGGGTGTGGAGCAAGACCTTTGACAACGCTCTGGGCCGCATCGACGTGCGAGCAGGCAGCCTGGGCCTTCCGCCGCAGGGAACTTTCACGCTGGTGACCCTGTACATGCGCGCCAAGGACTGCAGTAGTGCGGTTGCCACCAGCATTACCTTCTCCTTTGCCGGGTTCAGGCAAACCATCGCCAAGGACGAGATTGATCGCGACGTGCTCGAACAGGCCTATGACGCCGTGGTTTATCTCATTCCTCCAGGGACCCCTGTCGGGACGCCGACGGCTACCCCCACAATCACCGCGACGATGCCACCGCCGTCGCATTGGCTGTACCTCCCGGTGGTGGTATTCGGAGGGGCGAGCGACTAGCTCAACCCCACAAACAGCGGCAGGCACAAGCGTGCGCCCTGGCCATGGCCAGGGCGCACGCTTGTGTTGTTGCAGGGGGCTGCCCTGTCTACAGGGACGCAAAGCAGGCATGGCGCTGGAGAGGACCGCCGGAGGCCTGGCCTGAGCAGATTCTGACAGGTTCCCCATCAGATCCACATACTTCATGGCTATGCTGGGGGTGCCGATCGGGAAGCCAATCGAGCACACAAGAAAGAGAGGATAGAATATGACCAAGAAGTGGATGATGCTGGCCGGGACCGGACTGTTGGCGGCCGTGCTGGTACTGGCACTGGTGGTTCCGGCCGTTGCGCAAGATGCAACGCCCACGCCACAGACACCCAGGAGCGGGCGCATATGGGGCCGAGGCTTTGGTATCGGCTTCGGAGGCTCTGGCTCATGGGTAACGTTTGACGCAGTGGCCGAGGCTCTCGGCATGACTCCCGAGCAGCTTTTCTCCGCTTTGCACTCTGGTAAGACCCTGGACAAGGTCGCGGAAGAAAAGGGCGTAGATGTGCAGGTTGTGAAGGATGCAATCGAGGCTGCCCAGGCCGAGGCGAGAAAGGCCGAGATCCAGGAGGCCGTCAAGGAAGGCAAGATCACCCAGGAGCAGGCCGACTGGATGCTCCAGGGCATCGAAAAGGGCTACATGCCAATGAAAGGGTTTCGCGGCCACAGGGGTGGTTGCGGAGGAACGGGTAAGGAAGTGACCCCGTCTGCCACGCCTGTCACGCCGACCGCTTTGGCATTGTAGTGGACTCAAGACCGATCGGCCCGCAGTGGGCAGACCAAGGCCGGCTGCGGAAGCGAGCTGGGGGGCAGGGCCACGGCCCTGCTCTCCTGTTGTTGCAGACGAAAGGAGAGCAATGAGGAGAGGTTTCTTACCAAATAGACTCGTCGCCGTGATTCTGGCAATTGTGTTTGCTGTGAGCGCCTGCAGCCCGTCCGGGGTGTTTGTGGCGACTGGAACGCTGGGAACGCAGAGCAACCAGAGCATATCCACATCTGCTCAGCACCCCGCGAACACGGCGGACACGCTGGCAGTGAGCGCGGTGCCGTCCACGCTCACCCATGCGGCTACGCCCGAGGTGGAAACAGCCGTGCTGGCGCCGTCTGCCGCGGCTCTGACGCAGGATGATCTGCTGGCGGAGGTGTATCAAAAGGTCAACCCTGCGGTGGTGAACATCACCGTAGCGGGAGGCAGCGGCTCGGGTTTCGTGTACGATGAGCAGGGGCACATTGTCACCAACAACCATGTGGTCGAGGCCGGCGGCAAGCTTTGGGTGACGTTTGCAGACGGCACGATGGTGCCGGCAACGGTGGTGGGAACAGATGCGGGCAGCGACCTGGCCGTGATCAAAGTGGACGGGCAGGAGTCGAGGCTGCATCCTGTGACGCTTGGAGATTCAGAGAGCCTGCGGGTGGGCCAATTGGCAGTGGCGATCGGCAATCCCTTTGGCTTGCAGGGTACGATGACGACTGGGATTATCAGCGCCCTGGGGCGTGTCCTATCTGAGGAGAGCTCGAGCTTTGCCATCGTGGACATGATCCAGACGGACGCGCCGATTAACCCGGGCAACTCCGGAGGGCCTTTGCTGGACTCGGCGGGCCGCGTGATTGGTGTGACCACGATGATCTTGTCGCAGACGGGCGTGTCATCAGGGATTGGGCTGGCCGTGCCGGTGGCAACGCTAAAAGAGGTCGTGCCGGTCTTGATCTCCAAGGGTCGCTACTCGCATCCCTGGCTGGGCATTTCGGGCGGCACGATCACGCCTGCCGTGGCGGAGTCGCTCAGCCTCCCGGTACAGCAGGGTGTGCTGGTGGAATCAGTGTCGTCTGGAGGACCGGCGGAGCGCGCCGGGATTCGCGGCTCAAGCCAGCGCATCAGGGTGGGAAACCAACTGCAGGTCAGCGGCGGTGACATCATCCTGGAGATTGATGGCGTGCAGGTCAAGGGCTTTGACGACTTGGTGGGCTACTTGGCGCGCCAGAGCGAGGTGGGTCAGCGTGTGACGCTGACTGTGCTGCGCGACGGCAAACAGCAGCGCGTGGAAGTCACACTCGAGGAACGCCCTGAAGCGGTGTGAGCTGGTCGCGCGGCGGGCGCGTGGATGCATGGCTTCGGCACAGAGCCCAGCCGCTGCCAGGGGAGATGAGGCGAGGCGGCCAGTGAGCGCATGCCGATACCCCGACTCCATCGAGCCGGGGTATCGGCGCTTGCTGCAGACACCGGAGGGCGTCAGAGCTGCGATAACGTGCGGACTTGACGCGACCTGCGCAGTGCACTAGACTAGGCCATCCATGCCGCACCTGATGCGGAGGAGGGAATATGTCCTCGCGGTCTCAGGCCCGTCCGCGTGCTCGTGGCGTGAGGAGCGCTATGCCGCTGGGTTGGATTGTCTTGAGTGGCGTTCTGGCCGTCGCCATGTGTGGCTGCAGCGGATATGTGCCCAGGATGACGCGCACGCCCCTTGCCAGCCCAAGCGCGACAGCCAGCCCGCGTGGCGCGAGCGCGCCTATCCCCACTCGCATCCCGTCTGCCACGCGTACGCCAAGCAGGCCTGCCCCGACTGTCACTCCAACCCGCAGTCCCACCCCGCTGCCCGGCGCCGTGGTGACCGCGGACAGCGCCTACGTGCGCGAAGGGCCGGGGTCCCACTATGCGATCATCTTGATCTGTCCACAGAGCACGACCCTGGACGTGCTGGGGCGTTCCACTGGTGGGCTGTGGCTGAACGTGCGCGCGCCAGAAGG